>NZ_JBEZKP010000021.1:0-101857 GCF_040706335.1 Streptomyces sp. NPDC048389
CCGAACGCGGCGATCGCGGGATGCGCGTCGGTGACCAGGGCCTCGTACTGCTCCGGCTGGTCCATGGCCAGTTGCACGGCCTCGATCGGCCCGACCTTGGCACTGATGGCGACGATGACGACGGGGAAGACCAGCCGCATGCCGAAGACGGCGATGAGAATGCCGATCGTCAGGAAGATCTTCTGCCAGAAGGCATTCATCTTCTTGAGGATTCCGGCGTTGACGACCGCGTTGTCGAACGACAGGGAGATCTCGAGGATCGACAGGATCAGTACGATCCCGAACGCCTCCCAGCCCCACTGCCACGCGGCGAAGGCAAGGCCGGCCGCCGTGACGGCAAACGACCAGCCGAAGGTTTTCAGAACCACTGGCTACCCCATCATGTGATTGGCCCCCGGGTGATGCCTGGGGGGAGCCTCCCCCGCACCGCACGTGGCGCGTTCTAAGAAACGTTGACGCCGAAGTCTAGAGCGATGCCGCGCAGCCCCGACGCGTACCCCTGTCCCACAGCGCGGAACTTCCACTCGGCCCCGTAGCGGTAGAGCTCGCCGAAGATCATCGCGGTCTCCGTGGACGCGTCCTCGCTGAGGTCGTAACGGGCGAGCTCCTGGCCGTCCGCCTGGTTGACCACCCGGATGAAGGCGTTGCTGACCTGGCCGAAGGTCTGGCCGCGGTTGTCCGCATCATGGATGGAGACCGGGAAGACGATCTTGTCCACATGGGCCGGCACCTTGACGAGGTCCACCAGCAGGGACTCGTCGTCGCCGTCCCCCTCGCCGGTGAGGTTGTCCCCGGTGTGCTCGACGGAGCCGTCGGGGCTCTTGAGCTGGTTGTAGAAGATGAACCATTCGTCGCCGAGCACCCGCCCGCTCTGGCAGAGCAGGGCGCTGGCATCGAGGTCGAAGGGTGCGCCGGTGGTGGAGCGCGCGTCCCAGCCGAGCCCTACGAGCACCTGAGTGAGATTGGGTGCGGCCTTGGAGAGGGAGACATTGCCTCCCTTGGCGAGCGTGACGCCCATGATGGTGAGTCCTCCCCTGGTGGCTGTGCCGAGGGCCCGGTACGGGCCCAGGCGCGTCCGGCGCCGCACCAGGAGTGCGGCGCCGGACGCGCGGAGACTGCTGCCCGAATCAGACGTTCACGCCGAAGTCCTGCGCGATGCCGCGCAGGCCCGAGGCGTAACCCTGGCCGACGGCACGGAACTTCCACTCCGCGCCGTTGCGGTACAGCTCGCCGAAGACCATCGCGGTCTCCGTCGAGGCGTCCTCGCTCAGGTCGTAACGGGCGAGTTCGCTGTTGTCGGCCTGGTTGACGACGCGGATGAAGGCGTTGCGCACCTGGCCGAACGACTGCTGGCGGTTCTCGGCCTCGTAGATCGAGACCGGAAAAACGATCTTGTCGACGTCGGCGGGGACCGCGGCCAGATTGACCTTGATCTGCTCGTCGTCTCCCTCGCCCTCACCGGTGAGGTTGTCACCGGTGTGCTCGACGGAGCCGTCGGGGCTCTTGAGGTTGTTGAAGAAGACGAAGTTTCCGTCGTTGGTGACCTTGCCCTCGGTGTTCGTCAGCAGGGCGCTGGCGTCGAGGTCGAAGTCGGTACCTGTGGTGGTCCGGACGTCCCAGCCCAGACCCACGGTCACCGCGGTCAGGTTCGGCGCGGCCTTGGTCAGCGAGACGTTGCCGCCCTTGCTGAGGCTGACTCCCACGAGTCCCTCCATTGGTTTTCAGGGGCATTGCCCCCGTAGTGCGTGACTGTTCGGATCAACGAACGGATCCTAGTGACCGGTTCCCGCTCGCCGTGTCATTTCCGGGGGACACCGTCTGAAACCCCGAGGGGGACCAGGCCGACCCCCGAGGGGATCAGAGGGAGTCCAGCGCCTTGACGTAGTCGTTCAGGTCGCGGGCCTCGGGCAGACCGTTGACGACGGTCCAGCGCACGATGCCCTCCTTGTCGATGATGAAGGTGCCGCGCACCGCGCAGCCCTTCTCCTCGTCGAAGACGCCGTAGGCGCGCGAGGTCTCCCCGTGCGGCCAGAAGTCGGACAGCAGCGGGTACTCGAGGCCCTCCTGGTCGCCGTAGACACGCAGGGTGTGGATCGAGTCGTTGGAGACGGCCAGCAGCTGGGTGTCGTCGTTGACGAACTTCGGCAGCTCGTCACGCAGGGCGCACAGCTCGCCGGTGCACACGCCGGTGAAGGCGAAGGGATAGAAGAGGAGTACGACGTTCTTCTCGCCGCGGAAATCCGCGAGCGCCACGGTGCGGCCGTGGTTGTCCCTGAGTTCGAATTCCGGCGCTTTGTCGCCGACCTCGATCGCCATGAATGGCCTTTCCCTTCCGTGAGCTCCGTGAGCCGTATGTGTGAGCTCCGTGAGCCGTATGTGTGAGCTCTGCGAGTGAGCCGTTGCGGCGCGAGGCCAGCCTACGCAAAGGCCCCCGCCGGCTCGCGCCGGCGGGGGCCTGGTGCCTGCTCTTCGTGGCTCGGCGTCTCAGCGCTTCCCCGACTTGGCCCCCTTGGGGGTGACCAGCCGGCTGCCACTCCAGTCCTTGCCGGCGGTGATGCTCTTGGTCTGGGAGAGACCCGCGGTCTGGGCGGCCTCATTGATGTCGCTGGGCTCGACATAGCCGTCACGGCCGGTCTTGGGAGTCATCAGCCAGACGACCCCGCCCTCGTCGATCAGACCGATGGCGTCCACCAGTGCGTCGGTGAGGTCCCCGTCCTCGTCGCGGAACCACAGCACGACGGCGTCTGCGACGTCGTCGTAGTCCTCGTCGACGAGTTCCTGGCCGGTGACGGCCTCGATGCCCTCACGGAGCTCCTGCTCGACGTCGTCGTCGTAGCCGATCTCCTGGACCACTTGTCCGGGCTCGAACCCCAGCCTTGCCGCCGGGTTGGTCCGCTCCTCCGCGTGGTCCGCGGTCGCGCTCACGGCTTGCCTCCTGATCGTTTTCGACAAAATGCTTCGTCCGCGCGCGTACGCGCGGCATTGGCCGTAGTCCACACGGGCGGGGCGGATCGCGCAAGTACCCGGCCGCCCAGACCGCCGAAACGGTGACGTTTACGGCTGTCTCGACGCAACTCCAGGCAAGCAGCAGGTCCCCGCCACGGTCATGGCCACACCCTTCGGCCGCCTACGCGGCATTCCTACCCTTTCACATCCCCATGGGAACCGAACGACCGAACGAAACAGATGGACGGCTCGGGCGTAAGGTTGCGATTCGGCCCGACCCGCGCGCCGGGAACGAGCCGGATGTCGCTCAGATCAAGGGTTACCTCCGGGTAGAGATGACGTGGGCTTCCCCGCGGTACACGATGGGAGGCGGTGCGACAGCTCTGCCGTCCCAGGACCCCCGAACAGCGAAGGAACAGCGTGGCTTCCGGATCAGATCGCAACCCGATCATCATTGGCGGCCTTCCCAGCCAGGTCCCGGACTTCGATCCTGAAGAGACCCAGGAGTGGCTGGACTCCCTCGACGCCGCCGTCGACGAGCGAGGCCGGGAGCGGGCCCGCTACCTGATGCTCCGCCTGATCGAGCGGGCGCGCGAGAAGCGCGTCGCCGTGCCCGAGATGCGCAGCACCGACTACGTCAACACCATCGCCACCAAGGACGAGCCGTTCTTCCCCGGCAACGAGGAGATCGAGCGCAAGATCCTCAACGCGACCCGGTGGAACGCCGCGGTGATGGTCTCGCGCGCTCAGCGCCCCGGTATCGGCGTCGGCGGTCACATCGCCACCTTCGCCTCCTCCGCCTCCCTGTACGACGTGGGCTTCAACCACTTCTTCCGGGGCAAGGACGACGGCAAGGGGGGCGACCAGATCTTCTTCCAGGGGCACGCCTCCCCCGGCATCTACGCCCGCGCCTTCCTGCTGGACCGGCTCAGCGAGCAGCAGCTCGACGGCTTCCGCCAGGAGAAGTCGAAGGAGCCGTACGGGCTCTCCAGCTACCCGCACCCGCGGTCCATGCCGGACTTCTGGGAGTTCCCGACGGTCTCGATGGGCCTCGGCCCGCTCGGCGCCATCTACCAGGCGCGCATGAACCGCTACATGGAGGCGCGGGGAATCGCGGACACCTCCGACTCACACGTGTGGGCGTTCCTCGGCGACGGCGAGATGGACGAGCCCGAATCGCTGGGCCAGCTGTCGATCGCCGCCCGTGAGGGCCTGGACAATCTGACGTTCGTGGTCAACTGCAACCTCCAGCGCCTCGACGGCCCGGTCCGCGGCAACGGCAAGATCATCCAGGAGCTGGAATCGCAGTTCCGAGGCGCCGGCTGGAACGTGATCAAGCTGGTCTGGGACCGCTCCTGGGACCCGCTGCTCGCCCAGGACCGCGACGGCGTGCTGGTCAACAAGCTGAACACCACGCCCGACGGCCAGTTCCAGACGTACGCCACGGAGACCGGCGCGTACATCCGCGAGCACTTCTTCGGCGGCGACCAGCGGCTGCGCAAGATGGTCGAGAGCATGACCGACGACCAGATTCTGCACCTGGGCCGCGGCGGCCACGACCACCGCAAGGTCTTCGCGGCGTACACGGCGGCGAAGGCGCACAAGGGCCAGCCGACAGTGATCCTCGCCCAGACCATCAAGGGCTGGACGCTGGGGCCGAACTTCGAGGGCCGCAACGCCACGCACCAGATGAAGAAGCTGACGGTCGACGACCTGAAGCGCTTCCGGGACCGGCTCCACCTGCCGATCAGCGACCAGCAGCTGGAGAGCGGCCCGCCGCCGTACTACCACCCGGGGCGCGACTCCGAAGAGATCCAGTACATGCACGACCACCGCAAGAGCTGCGGCGGGTACGTGCCGACCCGTGTCGTCCGGGCGAAGCCGCTGGCGCTGCCCGAGGACAAGACGTACGCGGCCGTGAAGAAGGGCTCCGGTCAGCAGTCGATCGCCACCACCATGGCGTTCGTCCGACTGCTGAAGGACCTCATGCGGGACAAGGAGATCGGCAACCGGTTCGTGCTGATCGCGCCCGACGAGTACCGCACCTTCGGTATGGACTCCTTCTTCCCGAGTGCGAAGATCTACAACCCGCTGGGTCAGCAGTACGAGGCCGTGGACCGTGAGCTGCTGCTCGCGTACAAGGAGTCGCCGACCGGCCAGATGCTGCACGACGGCATCTCGGAGGCCGGCTGCACCGCCTCCCTGATCGCCGCCGGTTCCGCCTATGCCACGCACGGCGAGCCACTGATCCCGGTGTACGTCTTCTACTCGATGTTCGGCTTCCAGCGCACCGGCGACCAGTTCTGGCAGATGGCCGACCAGCTGGCGCGCGGCTTCGTGCTCGGCGCCACCGCCGGCCGGACGACGCTGACCGGTGAGGGCCTCCAGCACGCGGACGGCCACTCGCAGCTGCTCGCCTCCACGAACCCGGCCTGCGTCGCCTACGACCCGGCGTTCGGCTTCGAGATCGCGCACATCGTCCAGGACGGTCTGCGCCGGATGTACGGCCCCGACGCCGAGGACGTCTTCTACTACCTCACGGTCTACAACGAGCCGATCCAGCACCCGTCCGAACCGGCGGACGTGGACGTCGAGGGCATCCTCAGGGGCATCCACCGCTTCAAGCCGGCCGAGCAGGGCGCGATCCCCGCGCAGATCATGGCGTCCGGCGTGGCCGTGCCGTGGGCCGTCGAGGCGCAGCGGATCCTCGCGGAGGAGTGGAACGTACGCGCCGACGTCTGGTCGGCCACGTCGTGGAACGAGCTGCGCCGCGAAGCGGTCGAGGTGGAGCGGCACAATCTGCTGCACCCGGAGGAGGAGCAGCATGTCCCGTACGTGACGCGCAAGCTGTCCGGCTCCGAGGGCCCGTTCGTCGCCGTGTCCGACTGGATGCGCTCGGTGCCCGACCAGATCGCCCGCTGGGTGCCCGGTACGTACCAGTCGCTGGGCGCGGACGGCTTCGGCTTCGCGGACACGCGCGGTGCGGCCCGCCGCTTCTTCCACATCGACGCGCAGTCGATCGTGCTGGCGGTGCTGACCGAGCTGGCCCGCGAGGGCAAGGTCGACCGCAGTGCTCTGAAGCAGGCGGTGGACCGCTACCAGCTGCTGGACGTGTCCGCGGCCGACCCGGGAGCGGCCGGCGGCGACGCCTGACGGCTACGGCCCGGTGAAGGGCGGCGGACCCGGCGGGTCCGCCGCCCTTCACGTTTCCCTACGATGCATGGCATGAACCAGCACACCGCGCAGATCCGATGGGAGCAGCGCCTGCAGACGCCCCTGCTGGCGCTCTCCCTCGTCTTCGGGGTCGCCTACGTGGTGCAGATCGTCGCCCCGGGGGCCCCGGACCAGGTGCAGACGGCGTGCCGGGCAGCCGAGTGGTTCGTGTGGGGCGCGTTCGCCGTCGACTACCTCGTGCGGCTGTCACTGGCACCCGCGAAGTGGCGGTTCGTGCGCGGTCACCCGCTGGATCTGCTCGCGGTGCTGCTGCCGCTGCTCCAGCCGCTGCGGCTGCTTCGGCTGGTGTCCACTCTGCTGCTGGTGGGCCGACGGGCCCGGATGGCGCCGCAGATCAGGCTGACCACGTATGTCGGCGGCTCGGTCGTCGGGCTGTTGATGTTCGGCTCGCTGGCGGTGCTCCAGGTGGAGCGGAACGCCCCTGACGGGAACATCAAGACGCTCGGTGACGCGGTGTGGTGGTCGTTCACCACGATGACGACCGTCGGGTACGGCGACCACTCGCCCACGACGGGGCTGGGCCGACTGCTCGCGGTCGGGCTGATGATCTCCGGTATCGCGCTGCTCGGTGTGGTGACCGCCAACATCGCGGCCTGGTTCATCTCCCGCTTCGACCGGGACGACGCGGCGGAGCGGCGGCAGACCGAGCTGCTGGAGGCGCTCACGATCGAGGTGCGCGAGCTGCGCTCGCAGGTGGCCCGGCTGTCGGGCACGGAGGCCACCGCCGCCGTGCCCGAGGTGCCTGCCGTGCCCGAGGTGCCCGCGGCTAGTTCTCCCAGATCTTGAACGCCCTGACCCGGTAGGGCGAGCGGGGCACCCAGGTGCCGCCGCCGGGGTAGGTCTCGAACTCGCCGGTCTCCGCGCACTCCGGTGACTGGTACGTCGTGACGGGCCGACCCGTGCGGTTGGCGAGGGCCTGCGCCGAGGCTCCCGGTGGCAGCGGCACGCAACTCTCGATGTCGGTCCCGGCGAGCTCGTGGGCGTGGCGGGCGCCGCGGAAGTCGGTCTCCGTCCACAGGCACAGCTCCCCGGCCACGCACTCCCCGAGGCGTGGTGGCGCCGCGGCGGACGCGCTCGGGATCGGCTGCAGCAGCGGCAGCAGTGCGGCGGCGGTCAAGGCCGCGGTGGTGATGGTGGTGGTGGTGCGCATGACGGGTCCCCGTGGGTCGTGCGAACGAATCGGTCGTCCGCACCCTGACCTGCGCCGCCCGGGCCGCGGAAGACGTGACGGGACGAATCATCCGGATGGGCGACGGACCCGCCGGGGCTGACCGGCGGGGCCGCCGATGGCCGTGCGTCGACGGGCCGACGCCGCAACGACGTCGGATGCGGGCCGCACCGGCACCGGCCTCCGCGTTCCGGCCGCGCTCGGTGAGCACCGCGACCGGCGCGGCGACCACCGCCACGACTCCGGCGACGGTGAACGCCAGGCCCATGCCCGACATGAACGTGTCGTGGATGACGTCACCGATCCCGGTGGCGAGTTCGGGCGTCATACCGGGTGCCTGGGCCGGCTCCGCGGGCACGGTGCCGAACTCGGCGGCCTGCTCCAGGAACTGGCGTACACCGGCCGGGCCGTGAGGCAAGGATGGCGCGACCTGCGCTCAACAAGGGGCGCGCGCAGGGAGGATGCGCACGGTGCGCGTGCGCCGGACGCACACGGAACGTCACCCCTCCCCCGAATTCCCTTGTCCGACACGTGATCTGCCTCACGCTGATCGCATGCGCCCGCGCGCTTCTCCTAGGGTGTTCCGCAGTGACTTCCTTCGACACCTCCCCCACCCCGGCCGTGTGGCGCGCCCTGCTCGCGCTCGCGGTGGTCTTCGTGATGCTGGCGACGACCGGCTGGACCGCCGTACGACATCAGAGCGGTCCGCGCGACGCTCTCGAGGCCGAACTGGCCGGCTGGCGCGAGGCGCGCGTCGGGGCCCGCAAGCTGCCGGGGCCGGACACTCCACCGCACCAGCTCGCCGCGTTCTTCACCTGGCTCGGCAGCGCCCGCGGTGCCCGGCTGGCCGAGGAGTACCCCCACATCGTCGGCAACCTCAACGGCGCACCCGTCACGCTGCGTTACCAGGCCAACCGCAAGGCGCTGGGGGCCTCCCTGGAGCGCGAGCGCGAGCGGGTGGCCGGATCCGGCCTGACCGCCGCGGGGCATCATCAGGCGGTGCGCCGGATGCACCGGTTCAAGGCCCTGATGAGCCGCGACCGGCAGATCCTCGCCTTCGACCCGTCCGGCTCCGGCCGGGTGGCGGAGGTGTTCGGCGACCTGGACCGGGCCCAGCGCGTCTCGGTGATCGTGCCCGGCGTCGACACCAACCTGCTCACGTTCCAGCGCACCACCCGCGAGTACACGGCCCCGGTCGGGATGGCCCAGTCCCTGTACGCGGCGCAGCGGGCGGCCGCGCCCCGGCTCCGTACGGCGGTCATCGCCTGGGCCGACTACACCTCGCCCGTCGGCGTCGGCATGGAGTCCGCGATCGGACGGCTGGCCGAGAACGGTGCGGTACGGCTGGTCGCGCTGACCGGCGCACTGCCCGGTCGCGCCCCCGTCTCGCTCTTCTGCCACAGCTACGGCTCCGTGGTCTGCGGGGTCGCCGCCAGTCGGCTTCCCGCGCGGGTGCGGGACGTGGCCGTCGCCGGCAGCCCCGGCATGCGCGCCCAGAACGTCACCGGCCTGCGCACGACGGCGCGCGTCTGGGCCATGCGGGACGCCGACGACTGGATCGAGGACGTGCCGCACCTGGAGGTCGGCGGGCTCGGCCACGGCGAGGATCCGGTGGTACCGGAGTTCGGCGCGCGGCTGCTCTCCGCGGCGGGCGCCATGGGCCACACCGGCTATTTCGAGCCGGGAACCGAAAGCGTGCACAACTTCGCCGAGATAGCTGTCGGGGCATATGCCGACGTGAGCTGCGCAAGCGGCACCGGCACCTGCCGCAGTGGTATTTCCGGTGCATGAGCGGACTGACGCGCGTAGAGCCCGGCCAAAAGGGGTGGCCGCCGAGGGGCGACGCGCGGCCCCGAGCCGCATACGATGAGGCACATGGGTGATGTGCTGGCCGGAATTCAAGCCACCTGGGAGTTCGAGACCGACTCCGTGCTCATCCGCTTCGAACGGGGGATCCGCACGCCGAAGCTTCTCTCCGCGCTGCGCGAACGGCGCGTTCCGCACGAGGCGTTGGCATCGGTGACGCTCACCCCGGGCAAGCGCGGCACGGTGGTGCTGAACGCTGTTCCCAGACCCGGCGCGGACCCGCTGATGGAGGCGGCCGCCGGGCAGCTCAAGGAAGGGTGCGATCCGTACCGGCTGGTACTGCCGGCGGAGCGGGAGACACTCGCCGAGTACTACGCCGACGAACTGCGTGCCACGCTCGGCCCGGACGCCGGCCGGCCCGCGGACCGCTATCTCGTCTCCGCGCCCCGGGCGCCGCTCGGCTTCAAGGCGTACGACGGCAAGGCGTCCTTCGACGGCTCGAACGTGGCGTTCCGGTGGTTCTGGACCGGTGCGTCGTCCGCCAAGTGGAAGGCGGGCGACCAGACCTTCCCCGTGTCGGAGCTGAGCGGCGTCGAATGGCGCTCGCCGGAGGTCTTCGACGGCTACCTGCGGCTGTTGCGGCGCGGCGACGCCGATCCCTCGGACCGGGCGGCGGGCGCGGTCGCCGGTGCGGCTGTGGCCGCGGCGCAGGCGGATCAGGACCCGGCGGCAGTCGTCTTCGGGCTCGGTTACGGGCCGGTGCACGAGTCCCTGCCGTTCGCGGCGGCGGTCCTCGAGTCCATCCGCACCCAGACCCCGGCCCCGGCCCTGACGGCCCCCGCGACCCGCCGCGACCCCGCGGACATCGCGGACCGGATACGGCACTTGGGGGACCTGCATCTGGCGGGGCTGGTGACGGACGAGGAGTTCACGCGCAAGAAGGCGGAGCTGCTGGCGGAGCTGTGAGGGTGGCCGGGCGGCCGGCAGGTCGTGGGCGGGCGGGCCGCTGCGCGGGGCTTGTCCCCCACCCGCCCCCTCCCGACACCGGGAGGCTCTGCCCCCGGACCCCCGCGCCTCACACGCCGGCGAGGCTGACAGAGCCGGCCCGTCCGGCGCTTGAGGACACCGCGCGAAGCGCGGTACCGAGTCCGGGCGCAGCCCGGCTCGGGAAGGAGCGGCTCGGGAAGGAGCGGGTCGGGAAGGAGCGGGTCGGGAAGGAGCGGCTCAGGAAACAGCCCCGTCGCGGGCTACTCGCGGACCGTCGCCGTCGTCGACATGTCCGGGTAGCGGTCCCCCGCGACCCGCCCCGCGATCGGCTCCAGCGTCGCCAGTTCGGCGTCCGTCAGGACGACCCGCGTCGCCGCCAGATTCTCCCGCAGCCGCGCGGCCTTCCGCGTGCCCGGGATCGGGACGACCGCGAGCCCGTGGACGTCGGCCCGCTGCTGCACCCACGCCAGCGCCACCTGCGCCGCCGTCGCGCCGTGCGCTGCCGCGATCTTGTGGACGGGCTCCAGGAGCGCCGCGTTCGCCCGGGCGTTCTCGCCCGTGAAGCGGGGCTGGTACCGGCGGAAGTCGCTGGCGGACAGGTCCTTGGCCGCGTCCGTGAACGTCCCCGTGAGGAAGCCACGGCCGAGGGGCGAGTACGGCACCAGCGCGACGCCGAGTTCCGCCGCCGCGCCGACCGCGCTGCGCTCCACGTCGCGGCTGAAGAGGGACCACTCCGACTGCAGCGCCGCGACGGGGTGCACGGCGTGCGCCTCGCGCAGTTCCGCACCCGTCACCTCACTCAGGCCGATGTGCCCGACCAGGCCGCGGTCGACGAGTTCCGCCATGGCGCCGACGGACTCGGCGAGCGGCACGGCCGGGTCGCGGCGGTGCATGTAGTAGAGGTCGATGACGTCGATGCCGAGCCGCCGCAGGCTGTCCTCCACGGCCCGGCGGATGTACGCGGGGTCGTTGCGCACGCCCCGGCTGTCCGGGTCGGCGGTCCGATCCACGGCGAACTTGGTGGCGAGTGTGATCTCGTCCCGGTGGGCGCGGACGAAGGGTGCGAGGAACTCCTCGTTGGCACCCATCCCGTACATGTCGGCCGTGTCGAAGAGGGTGACGCCC
The DNA here is from genome assembly GCF_040706335.1 of Streptomyces sp. NPDC048389. NCBI lineage: Bacteria > Bacillati > Actinomycetota > Actinomycetes > Kitasatosporales > Streptomycetaceae > Streptomyces > Streptomyces sp. NPDC048389. The sequence continues at coordinate 11,267 of NZ_JBEZKP010000021.1, forward strand.
TCCGTGAGCGCCACCTCCAGCGTCTCGCGCGCCGCGGCCTCGTCGGTGTCGCCGTAGAACTCGCTCATGCCCATGCAGCCGAGGCCCTGGACCCCGACGAGGGGTCCGTCCGTGCCGAGGCGTACCTGTGCGATCGTGGAATTGCTCATCAGGTTCATGACCTCTCCGGCGCCCGGCGGGCGTCCGCATAGAACTCGATCTTGTGGTCCAGCACCGCGAGGGTGTCCTGGAGTTCGGCGATCCGGTCGAGCACGTCCCGCCGGGTGCGCTGCAGCAGTTCGGCCCGCGCCTCGAAGGTGTGCTCCCCTGCGCGGACCATCTCGGCGTACCTGACCATGTCCGCGACGGGCATCCCGGTCAGCCGCAGTTTGCCGACGAGGGCGAGCCAGTCCAGGTCGCGGTTGGTGAACCTCCGCTGGCCCGTGTGCGAGCGGTCGACGTGCGGCATCAGCCCGATCCGCTCGTACCAGCGCAGCGTGTGCGCGGTGAGCCCGGTGAAGTCGGCGACCTCGCTGATCGTGTAGCGGTCCTGCCCTTCGGGGCGCGGGTGGGCGCGGGGAGCGGCTTTGCAGAGATCGGTCCTGGCCGGGGTGCTCTCGATCACCGTCATGCGCTCCACGCTAAGACGTTGGAGTGCACTCCAAGCAAGCTCAATCCACTGGCATTTCCGGCGCGGCCGGAACTAGCCTGCCGGATCATGATTCCCTCCCGCCGCGCCACCCCCGCCGACGCCGACGAACTGGTCCGCCTCCGCAAGGTCATGGGCGACTCCGTCCACGGCCCGAACCCCGATGTCAGTTGGCAGCCCGCCGCCGTGGCGACCCTGCGCGACCGCCTCGCGGACCCGGCCGGCACCATGACGGCCTACGTGGTCGAACGGCCGGGCGGCGGGCTCGCGGCGTGCGCGGTCGGCACCATCGAGCACCGGCTCGGCAGCCCCGGTAACCCGGACGGCACCTGCGGCCATGTGTTCAGCGTCGCCACGGACGAGGACATGCGCCGCCGCGGCCACTCGCGCGCCTGCGTGGAGGGGCTGCTCGGCTGGTTCCGTGAGCGCGGCGTTCGCAGGATCGACCTGCGGGCCTCCCCCGAGGGCGAGCCGCTGTACGCCTCCCTGGGCTTCGTCCGCACCCCCGACCCGGCGATGCGGCTGAACCTGTGACACCGTTTAGGCTCGTAGCCATGCAGAGCCTGGCGATGATCGAGAACTGGCCGGTACCGACCGCGGCGGCCGCCGTCGTACGAGCGGACGGCACCGTCGCCGGTTCGCACGGCCCGACGGACCACCGCTTCCCCCTCGCCTCCGTCACCAAGCCGCTGGCGGCCTACGCCGCGCTGGTCGCGTACGAGGAGGGGGCGATCGAGCTGGACGAACCGGCGGGCCCGGAGGGCTCCACGGTGCGGCATCTGCTCGCCCACACCTCCGGCCTTGCCTTCGACGAGCACCGCGCCACGGCGGCTCCCGGCACCCGGCGGCTGTACTCGAACGCGGGCTTCGAGGTGCTCGGCGACCACATCGCCAAGGCGACCGACATCCCGTTCGCCGAATACCTCCACCAGGCCGTGCTGGAGCCGCTCGGCATGACGGCGACCGTCCTCGACGGCTCCCCCGCCAAGGACGGCGTCTCGACGGTCGCCGACCTGGTCCGCTTCGCGGCGGAAGTGCAGGCGCCGCGGCTGCTGGACGCGCGTACGGTCCTCGAGGCGATGTCGGTCGTGCATCCGGGCCTGTCCGGGGTACTGCCGGGCTACGGCAACCGGAAGCCCAACGACTGGGGTCTGGGCTTCGAGATCCGCGACGCCAAGTCCCCGCACTGGACGGGCGCTTCGTCCTCCCCCCGCACCTTCGGCCACTTCGGCCAGTCCGGCACCTTCCTGTGGATCGACCCGGACGCGCGCGCCGCGTGCGTGGCGCTCACCGACCGCGACTTCGGCCCGTGGGCGATCGAGGCGTGGCCGCGCTTCACGGACGCGGTGCTGGCGGAGCTGCGGGGCTGACGGTCGGCGAGGGGCCGCCCGGGTCCGCCCCTGTCGTCGGCACAGGCCCGGACGCCGCGTCGCAGTACGCCGCCGGAAGGGCGCCGTCCGAGCCCTTGAGCCTGACCTGGGCGGTGCCCTGCGCGCTCTCGGCGTACGCGATCGTGCAGACGAGCTGACGCCTGGCAAGGTCGGACAGACCGGCCAGGCGCGCCGGTACGACGACTTCCACGACGCCGTCGGACACGGTGATCTGCTTCGGAACGCCCGGCGCGGGGAGCCCGGGCTCGTTGCGCAGCCCGGCCCGGCGCTCGGCCTCGTTCGGGCCTGCCAGCAGCGCGCCGACGACCTTGTCGGTCGACGGCCGTACCGGTGCGGCCTGCCCGGGCCCGGTGCCCCCGCCGCCGAAGTCGCCGGGCCACCCGTCGACGATCCGGGGCACGGGTGCGAGCAGGCCGTCCGGCGACAGGAAGAAGAGCAGCATCCGCACCTCGCGCGCGGGCAGCACGTCGATCGTCGCCGGCCCGCCCGCCTCGATGACGTCCGTCCCTTGGATGCCCATGCCGCACGCGGTGAGCGGCAGCAGCGCCGCGAGCACCGCTGCCGTGCGCCTGGTCCGTCTCACGCTGTCGCCTCCTCGACGGCGGGGAGGCCGTGGAGCGGGATCTCGACGGTGAACACGGCACCGCCGTGCGGCCCGTTGCCGGCCCGGACGGTGCCGCCGTGCAGCCGTACGTTCTCCTGCGTGATCGCGAGCCCGAGACCGCTGCCCGCCGACCGTGTGCGGGCCGCGTCGGCCTTGTAGAAGCGGTCGAAGATGTGCGGCAGCACCTCGGGCCGGATCCCGGGCCCGCTGTCGGCGACCTCGGTGACGAGCATGTCGTCGACGACGGAAAGCCGCACGGTGACGGGCTCCGCGCCGTGGCGCAGGGCGTTGCCGACGAGGTTGGCGACGACGATGTCGAACCGGCGCGGGTCGAGGCGGACGCGGACGCCGTCGGGCAGTTCGGTGCGGACACGACCGCCCCAGTGCCGGTGGTGCAGGGTCTTGCGGACGGTCTCGGTGACGTCGACCTCGTCGGTGTTCAGTTCCGCGGCCCGCGCGTCGAAGCGCGAGATCTCCATCAGGTCCTCGACGAGGACGGCGAGCTTGCCGGTCTCCGCGCTGATGAGCCGGACCGCGCGGGCGGTGTCCGGGTCGAGACCGCCCGCGTCCTCGTCGAGGACCTCGGTGACGGCCAGCATCCCGGCGAGCGGCGTGCGCAGTTCGTGCGATACGTCGGAGGCGAAGCGACGGGCGCGGGCCTCGGCCTGCTGAAGCTCGTCGACGGACCGTTCCAGTTCGCCCGCCGATTCGTTGAACGTCCGCGCCAGGTCGGCGAGTTCGTCGTGCCCCCGGACCTCGATGCGGGCGTCGAGCCTGCCGCTGCCCATGGACCGGGCCGCGCCCCGCAGTTCGCGTACGGGACGCAGGACGCTGCGGGCGGCGAGCAGGGCGGGCACAAGGGCGACGGCGAGCCCGGGCAGGGCACCGTCGCGGGCGGCGGTGAGGAGCGCGCCGACGTTCTCCTGTTCGTCCGTCATCCGCATGACGGCGAACAGGACGAGCCCGCTGGACAGGGAGCTGTCCGCGCCGGTGCGGACGCTGACGGGCATGCCGATGGTCAGATACGGGGTCCCGCCGCTGACGACCCGCTGGAAGCTGCCGTGCGACGAGGTGAGAGCGGTACGCCGCAGCTCGGGGGTGATGACGGTGGAGGTCGGGTTCTCACCCGAGGAGACCCGCAAGGAGCCGTATTCGGCGAACACGACCCACGGGTGAGGTTTCGCCTTGCCCGCCATCACGAACAGGATCTCGCGGAGCATCACCGGATCGACGGGCAGTCCGGTGCCGAGCGTCTCGACCTGCTCGCGGAAGGAGACCACCGCGGTGTCCTGCGAGCTGGCGAGCACGGCGTTGCGTGCCTCGCGGTAGGTGAGCGCGGCGGTGGTTCCGGCGCTGACGACGGCGACCAGCAGGAACGCGAGAACGAGCCGCGTGCGCAACCCGAAGGCGGCGATCCGGCGCACCCGTCCCGCGCGGGCGGACGTCACAGTGGTCCGAAGCGGTAGCCGAAGCCCCGCAGGGTCTGTATGTAGCGCGGACTGCCGGGAGTGTCCTCGATCTTGTTGCGCAGGCGGCGTACGCACGCGTCGACGAGCCGCGCGTCGCCGTGGTAGCTGTGCTCCCACACGTGCTCCAGCAGCTGCTGCCGGCTGAAGACCTGCTCCGGTGCGGCGGTCAGGTGCAGGAGGAGCTTCATCTCGGAGGGCGCGAGGGCGAGGCGTTCGCCGTTCTTGGCGACGGTGAGCCCGGCGCGGTCGACGGCGAGTTCGCCGTGGAACTCGACGGCGGGCCGGGCGCCCCCGGGGTCCTCCATCCTGCGCAGCACGGCGCGGATGCGGGCCTCGATGACCTCGGTGCGTGCGGGTTTGACGATGTAGTCGTCGGCGCCCGCCTCGAGGCCGATGACGACGTCGAAGTCGTCGCCGCGGGCGGTGAGCATGATGATCGGCAGCTGGCTGTTCTCGCGTACCCGGTGGCACACCTGCACGCCGTTCATGCCGGGCAGCATCAGGTCGAGCAGCAGCAGATCGGGCCGGAACTCGCTCAGCGCGGCGAGCCCGGCCTCACCGGTGGCGGCGGTCCGCACCTCGTGGCCGCGGCGGCGCAGGCCGAGCTCGACGCCCTCACGCACGGAGGGGTCGTCTTCGATGAGGAGCACGCGAGGCATGTGCGCAGTATCCCTGAGGGGCGAGGGCGGATGGTCGGTCGGGTGGTCGGCCGGCCGGTGGGCGGGACGGGTTCAGAAGCGGCGGCGCAGTCGCGCGGTCGCGCCGCCGAGAAGGGCCTCCACCTCGGCGAGCCGCAGCGGCCGGGCGAGCAGGACGAAGACGGCGGCGATCGCCGGTACCCCGGCCCCGGCCGCCGCGAGGGCCCCGGCGGGGGCCGCCCAGCGGGCGGCGGCGTACCCGAGCAGCGTGGCCGGCACGGCGGCGAGCAGCAGCCGGGCCTGCGCGGCGGCCGTGGCGGAACGCCACAGCCCGGGTGCCCGGACGTCCCGCGTGGCCAGACGCCGGTTCAGCACGACCGCCGTGACGGCCCAGCCCGCGAAGAGCGCCAGCGAGTAGGCGCCCGCGATGCCGGTCACCGCCCAGCGCGCGGGCAGCAGCGTGTACGCCGTCACGGACAGGCCCGCGTTGAGGCCCGCGATCACCAGGTTGAGCAGAAACGGGGTGCGGGTGTCGGACAGGGCGTAGAACGTGCGGGAGAGGACGTACTGACCGGAGAAGGCGATGAGCCCCGGCGCGAAGGCCGTCAGCGTGCCCGCCATGACGGCCACGTCGTCCGCGTCCGTGGCGCCGTACTGGAAGACGAGCGCCATCACCGGCTGCGCGAGGGCCAGCAGCACGCACGCCGCCGGTACGACGGCCGCCGCGCTGCCCCGCAGCGCGTACGACACGTCGCGCCGTAGCCCGGCGGTGTCGGCATCGGCGGCCGCCGCGCTCATCCGGGGCATGAGGGCCGTCATGAGCGACACGGTGATGATGCCGTGCGGCACGGCCCACAGCAGATAGGCGTTGTTGTACGCGCTGAAGCCGGCGCCGCCGTCGACGCCGTCCGCCTGCGCGTGCAGGCCCGCCGCCGTGGCCAGCCGGGTCGTCACCCAGTACGCCGCCTGGTTGGTGAGCACCAGCAGCACCAGCCACCCGGCGTTCCGCAGCGGCCGGGTGAGCCCGCTGCCGCGCCAGTCGAAGCGGGGCCGGTAGCGGAAGCGGGCCGCGCGCAGCGCGGGCGCCAGCGCGAGGGCCTGCACGGCGATGCCCGCGGTGGTGCCCCAGCCGAGCAGCGCGGTCTCGGCGGCGGTGAGCGAACCGCCGTCGCCGGTGGCGAGGTAGAGGCCGAAGACGGCGATGACGACGACATTGTTGAGGACGGGCGTCCACATCATCGCGCCGAACCGGCCACGGGCGTTGAGTACCTGTCCGAGGAGGGTGAACAGCCCGAGGAAGAAGATCTGCGGCAGGCAGTAACGGGCGAACGCGACCGTCATGGCGGTCTGACCGGGCGGGTAGTCGGTGTACGCGTCGATGATCGCGGGGGCCGCCCAGACGGCGCCGGCGGTGAGCGCCAGCAGGGCGAGAACGCAGACGGTCAGCAGCCGGTCGGTGTACGCGGCGCCGCCGTCACCATGGCCCTTGGCGGCCTTGACGAGTTCGGGCACGAAGACGGCGTTGAGCGCGCCACCGAGCAGCAGCATGTAGACGATGGTGGGTACGGAGTTGCCGACGGCGTACCCGTCGGCGACCGCCCCGACCCCGATCGCGGCGGCGACGACGGCTGACCGCACGAACCCCGTGGCCCGCGACACGACGGACCCGGCGGCCATGACGGCACCGCTGCGCAGCACGGACGGGCCGCGCCGGGCGGGCGGCGCGGGTGCCGCCTCCTCGGGGCGGGCGGCGTCCTCTCCGGAGCCACCGCCGTCCGCCGGGGCGGCCACCCCGCCGGTGCGGGGCGCACCGTCCGGCGCGATGCCGGGTCCGGGCACGCGGTGCGGGCCTGCGGCACCGACCGTCACGGCCCCCGGCGACGCGAGACCGCCGTCGTCCGGCAAGCCCGCGACCGCGTCGGCGCCGCCGGCCGGACGGGCGGACGCCCCGTCCGGCCCCCCGCCCTCGTGGCCGTCGGCCACGCCCGGCCCGCCGGCGCCCGCCGGCGTGGTTCCCGGCCCGTCAAGCTCTGGGCGGCCCGGCGTCGTGGATCCCAGCCCGTCAAGGTCTGGGCGGTCCGCCGGCGTGGTTCCCGGCCCGTCAAGCTCTGGGCGGCCCGGCGTCACCGGCGGGCCAGATATGTCTGGAACGCGCGGTACAGCGCGTGGTTGGCCGTGCCGTCCAACGGTCTCTCCCATTCCCCCAGCGTCTCGACGACCTCTCCTCCCGTGCCGAGCTTCCAGCGCAGCAGCCCGTACGAACGGTCGTCGGGGTCGAGGGTGGAGGGTACTCCCCGCATGTCGTAGACGTCGGCGCCGAGCGCCTGGGCGTCGAGCAGCATGCGCCACTGGAGCAGGTTCGAGGGGCGGACCTCGCGGCGGTGATCGGCGGAGGCGCCCGTCTGGTACCAGACACGGCGGCCCACGGTGATCATGGTGTGCGCGGCGAGGATCTCGCCGCCGTGGCGGGCGAGGTAGAGCTTCATCCGGCCCGGTTCCTCCGCGTTGAGCGCCGCGTACTGACGCTCGTAGTACTCCAGCGACCGGCCGAGCCGGAAGCCGTCGCGCTCCTCCGTGATCCGCAGCAGCCGGTAGAACTCGGGCAGTTCCGCCGCGCTGGCGACCACCACCTCGACACCGGACTTCTTCGCCCGCCGCACATTGCGCCGCCACTCCTGGCTGAGCCCCGACCACAGGTCGTCCGGGGTGCGGCCGGTGAGCGGGACCTGGAAGACGTGCCGGGGCTGCGCGTCCCCGTCCTCCGCGCCGCCGCAACGCGACCAGCCGCGCGCCCTCAGCCGTTCGGTGACCGCGGTCCCCAGCGGGTCCACCTCGCTCGCGAGAACGTCCGCCAGCCGCCGCCCCGGCCCGGTCGCCGACTTGAGCCGGGCGGCGCTCCAGCGGCGGTACGCGGGCGAGGGCCCCATCCGTACGGCGAACGCGCCGGCAGCGCGCAGGTGCCGCAGCAGCGGATCGAGCCATCCGTCGACGTTCGGGGCGGCCCAGTCGGCGACCGGCCCCTCCGGCAGGTAGGCGAAGTGCTTACGGGTGCCGGGCAGTTGACGCAGCAGCACCAGGGCGACACCGGACAGCCGACCCGCTGCCGGGTCCGGCCCCCAGCCGACGAGCTGCGAACGCCAGCCCTCCTTGACCTGCGTCCAGGACGGGCACTGCAGGAAACCGGCGCCCAGCGCCGCACCCTCACGGGACGCCAGGAACTGGCGGTACACGGCGGAGGTGATGGGCGCGAGCGGTGTTTCCTGGCCGCGGTCGGCCGTCACAAGCAGCGCAGACACGGTGTGAGCCTCTCTGTGGGGAACGCCCGGGTCTCCTGGCGACGCGCGGATCTCCTCGGGACACCGACGATGCTCACAGCCGCCCATGACCGCCCCGCGCGGCGAATGTGACCGGACGATGACCGTTCCCCATCAGTCGCCGTCACATGGCCGCAACCCCGCCCACCTGCGCTTTCCCGGTTCTACAGTCGCCTGGACAACCACAGTGACGAGCACTGTGACAACCCATTCGTGACGGGGGAATCCGTTGAGCCACATACGTGTGCGTATCGCGGCGGTCGCGGTGCTGCTCGCACCGCTCGCCGCCTGTTCGTCGCAAACCGGCACGCCCGCCGCGGACGGCAAGGCCGGAGGATCGACGGCGGTCGAGGACCGCCCCGCGACGGTGGCCGTCTCGCCGCGGGGCAAGGGCGCGCGGGCGGGTGAGCCGGTGAAGGTCACCGCGACCGGCGGCCGGCTCACCTCGGTCACCGTCACGGACACCGAGGGCCGCCGCCTCGCGGGCAAGGTCTCCGCGGACGGGGGGACGTGGACCTCGCAGCGCAAGGCCGTCCCCGGCACGTCGTACACGGTCACCGCCCAGACGGCCACCGAGGCCGGTACGAAGAGCACGGCCAGGTCCACGTTCACCACCGCGGCGGCCGGCAAGGTCAACAAGGTCGACTGGCGGCCGGGAGCGAACACGACCGTGGGCATCGCCCAGCCGGTATCCCTCGTCTTCGACCACCCGGTCACCGACAAGGCCGCCGTCGAGCGGCAGCTGAAGCTCACCACCTCGAACGACACCGAGGGCTCCTGGGGCTGGCTGGAGGACTACTCCGGCCGCGACCGGGTCGACTGGCGCCCCAAGGAGTACTGGAAGCCCGGCACGAAGGTCACCCTCCGGGCCGAGCTGAACGGCACCCACTCCGGCGACGGCGGCTGGTTCGTCCGCGACTACTCGACCGGCTTCACCATCGGCGCGGGCCAGGTCGTCAAGGTCGACCTCGATCGCCAGCAGCTCACCCTGGAACGGGACGGGCAGGCGGTCCGTACCATCCCGGTCTCCGGCGGCACCCCCGGCGGGGACAAACGCTCCTGGCGCGGCACGGCGGTGCTCATGGCCAAGGAGGGCACGATCAACATGAACTCGGAAACCGTCGGCCTCGGCGACGCCTACGACAAGATGGTCGACCACTCGATGCGGCTGACCTGGTCCGGGATGTACGCCCACGCGGCGCCGTGGAACGCCAAGCACTTCGGCAGGGCCAACATGAGCTCCGGCTGCATCGGCATGAGCGACGCGAACGCCGCCTGGTTCTACGTCCAGGTCCGCCCGGGCGACCCCTTCGAGATCAAGGGCAAGGACACCAAGGGCGTCGTCGCACCGGGCAACGGCTTCGGCGCGTGGAACGTGCCGTGGGCCGACTGGCAGGCGAAGAGCGCGCTCCGCTGAGCCGGTGCGGGCCGCGTGGTGACGGGCCCGCGCCGATGACGGGGCGGCGCGGGCCCGCACCCTGCTGCGTCATGTCAGGCGGTGGCGCCCTGCGGCTCGTCCGCCTCGGTCGCCGCGGCCGGTCGGGCCCGCAGCGCGGCGTTCTCCGCCTCCAGCGGCGTGGGCGGCTCGGCGGGCGTCTCCGCCCGGCGTCCCTCTGGCCGGCTCGCTCCGGCCGCCCGGACCCAGTTCCGCGACGTCTCCGGGTTCACCCTCAGATCAGCGGCGACCGACCTGATCGTCGCTTCCGGCCGCGACTCGTACAACGCGACCGCGTCCGCCTGGAAATCCGGCGGACAGTGCTTCATGACCACGGGACATCCGTTCTCCTGGACTCAAGATCCACGTGTCTCGGGTGTCCACGATCCGGGGTCAAGCCCCGCACTCGTCATGGACCCGAGCCATGGAGGAACGGACGTGGAAGCCACCTGCTCGTTCCTACCGGGCCGGCCCCGCGCCCTTGCCTGCGGACGCGATCCCGTGACCATGAGGATTCGAGCGGTCACGCACGACTGGGAACCGGCTCTGGGTGCCAAAAGGTAATACCTTTCCCATGAGTTGACACGTAGCATCCCCGCGATGCGATATCCACAAGCGCTGCTCCCGCCGGGAGCCACGCGGATCGACCCCGAACTGAGCGCACTCGCACCCGATGCCCTGGCGCGGTACGCCGCGGACACCGCGAACCCGTGGTTCCGGCGCCGGGCGTGCGTCGTCGCGCTGGACGGGCGGGTGCCCGAGGCACACGTGGCCGCTCTGCTGGCGCGGCTCCGGGACGACGAGGAGACCGGCGGGGTGCGCCAGGCGCTGCTCGCCGTCCTCGGCGACCGGGACGAGCTGCTGCCGTGGCTCACGCACGAGGACCGGCGGCACGAGCGGGGCCGCACGGCGGACGCGATCCTCGCGACCCGGGGCCGGCTCGGCGACCTCACGGCGGTGACCGGGCTCACCACGCTCGCGGCGAGCCCCTGGCACCACGAACGGATGGCGGGTGAAGCGGGGTTGGACGGGCTGGTCGCCCGGCGCGGGATCGGGGCGGTCCTGAACGAAGTCGGCGACGGACGCCCCGAGGACCGAGTGTTCCGCGTCCGCATGGCGGCCCGCGCGGGCGAGGACGTGACGTACGCCCTCGCCGACCCCGACCGTACGGTCGCCCATTTCGCCCAGTCCCTCGCCGACGACCCGGCCCGGCTGCGCGCCCGCATCGACGAGGCCCCCACCGCGGAGGCCGGTCTGTGGGCGGCGTACGCCCTGCACCGCCTCACCGGTGACGCCGACGAGACCCGGGAGATCGACCACCGCCTCGGCCGTCCCCGGGTCGAGGTCCCCGGTCTGGACGAAGGGCTACGGGCCGCGATCGTGCACGAGTACGCGCCCCGCTGCCAGCGGCAGAGCGACCCTCGCTGGCGCGTCGAGGCGCTCTGCACCGAACCGCCCGCCCGTCCCGACGTGGACGAGCAGCTCCGCCGGGCGACGGCCGCACTGAGCGCGGCGGGACTCGCTCCCAGGACACCGGTCTCCGCCGGCGACCACTACCGTCAGGGCGGCGGCACGTACTACCGGATCGCGTACGGCGAGGCAGACAGCGCGGTCCTGATCAGCACCCTGGGCCCGTTCGCGTCAGGCCGCCGCGGCGGCTCGCCCCGCGCAGCCCTGGAATCGGCCGGCTTCCGCTGGTTCGACGACTCCGCCGAAGACGTCACGGTCACCGGCCTCTGCGTCTACCACTTCGGCGACCGGGTCCCCCTGGACGTCCGGACGTTGCTCTTCTACTGGCAGGACTGAGCCTGCCGCGGCGACGGACCGTTCGCCGCCCGCGGCACTTCGCCGACGGGCCGCGGTGTGTCGCGGCGCGACAGGCGTTCCGCGGCCCTCCGTCCCGCGGAGACGGCCCGGCATCGCGGCACGCACAGCGCGGAAAGCGGGAGGCGGTACATGCCGGGCGTCGCGAGGCGAACCGCCCTGTGCCGCAGCCGTGCTGACGATGCGCCAAGGGTTTCGGTGGAGCCGGGAGAACCGATGGGACATGATGGGACGCGGGACGTGTCAGCGGTCTCCGCAGCAGGCGGACGTACGGGGCAGGGGGCGAAAGACCAGGTGGGGACGGGACAGGACGGGATGCAGAACGCCGAGGGCGCACGGCAGCAAATCGGTCCCCTGGTGGAGCATCTGCGGCTGCTGCGCAGGCGGAGCGGTATGACCCTGGCCACGCTCGCCGGCCGTACGAGTTACAGCAAGTCCTCCTGGGAGCGCTATCTCAACGGGAAGGCGCTGCCTCCGAGACAGGCTGTCCAGGAGTTCGCCCGAGCGGTCTCGGTCAAACCGGACCGGCTGCTGGTCCTGCTCGACATCACTGAGCGGGAGCAGGAAGGGAAGACTCCGGAGAACGCCGAGCCGGAGTCGCCCGAACGCCGGCAGGCAGAACCTCCCGGCACGGCGCCCTCCGCCGAAGAGACGGCAACCCCCGTGGAGGAACCGGCTGTCCCGGCTGCCGGCCGCCGGCGCTGGGGAGCCGTCGCATGGGTCGGCACGGCCGTCGGGATGGCCGCCGGGCTGATCGCGGGCATGCTCATAACCCCCGGCTCCAGTTCGGGCAAGCCCGCCACGAAGTCGGGCGTCGCGAAGTGCGTGGACTTCGAGTGCCGGAACAAGGACGCCCAGCGCATGGACTGCCACATCGGGGTGTGGACGGCTGCAGCCGAGAAGGTCGGAAGTTCATACCTGGAGCTGCGCTACAGCCCCGGTTGCCGCGCGGCGTGGGCGCGGATCACGGAGGCGCAGATCGGTGACACCGCACGGGTCGAGGGCCGTCATGACCGGTCGGCCGAGCGCTCGATCTCCTATGACAAGGACACCTACTCGCCCATGATCGAGGCTCCCTACCCGGCTGCTGTACGCGCATGCGCGGTGCTGAAGGCCGCGAAGACCGAGGTGTGCACTCCGTACGGCGGTGCGTCACCGCTTCCGGCCGCGGTCACCGACGAGCGCAATCCGTAGCCGGACGCCCAGGGGCCCGGCCGTGTCCTTCGGACCGCGTCCGCGCGCTTCCCGTCCCGGCCGGTCCCGTCCCTTCGCTGCGGCCCGGACTCCTTACCGGCCCATCTCCCACATCAGCACCTCCGCGGCCTGTGACGCCCGGAGTTCCAGCCCCTCAGCGTCCGTGATCCGCGCCGCGTCCCCCGGCCCCAACTCCGCCTCGCCGAGATACACCTGGCCGCGCACCACATGTACGTACACGAACGGCGCGTCCGGTACGGCGCTCCGCTCGCCCGCCGACAGCCGCCGCGCGTGGAGCATCGCGCCCGCCTGAGGGAGGGCGTACGGCGTGGAGTCGGCGATGCCGCGCACGATCTCGTACGACGGCTCGCCGCCCGGCTCCAGCGGAGCGAGCCACATCTGCACGAAGACCAGCGGGGCATCACCGTCGTTGCGCTCCACGTGCCGCACGCCGCCCGCGGAGCTGAGGCGCTGGACATCGCCGGGGCGGACGACGGTGGCGTGGCCGGCCGAGTCGCGGTGGGTGAGTTCGCCCTCGACGACCCAGGTGACGATCTCGGTGTGGCTGTGCGGATGCTCGTCGAAGCCGGCGCCGGGGGCGAGCCGCTCCTCGTTGCAGGCGAGGACCGCGCCGAAGCGCAGGTTGTCCGGGTCGTAGTGCCGCCCGAAGGAGAACGCGTGCAGGGACTCGATACCGGCCGCGAGATCGCCGCCGCTGTAGCGCTCACCGGCGCGCCGAACGGATATCACGCCTCCACCGTAGCCGGGAGCGGGCACATCCCGTCACGGTGAACGACAACCCCGGGCCACGGGCCGCCCGTCCCGATAAGGCACTCTTGTCCCGTGTCAGAACCTGCAGCGAACTCCTCCCACCCGCACCCCGCGACCCTGCGCCGCCTCGAGCAGTCCTCCGGTCGGCTCGCGGCGAACGCGATCGCCCGCATGGACGAGTCACTGCCCTGGTACCGGGCGATGCCACCGGAGAACCGGTCGTGGATCGGGCTGGTCGCCCAGGCCGGTATCGCGGCGTTCACCGAGTGGTTCCGGCACCCGGAGACCCCTCAGGCGATCTCCACCGACGTCTTCGGCACCGCCCCGCGCGAACTGACCCGGGCGATCACCCTGCGCCAGACCGTCGAGATGGTGCGCACGACCATCGAGGTCATGGAGGCGGCGATCGAGGAGGTCGCCGCGCCGGGCGACGAGTCCGTGCTGCGTGAGGCGCTGCTCGTCTACGCACGAGAGATCGCCTTCGCCACCGCCCAGGTGTACGCGCAGGCCGCCGAGGCACGCGGCGCCTGGGACGCCCGCCTCGAGTCGCTCGTCGTGAACGCGGTGCTGTCAGGGGAGGCCGACGAGGGCGCGGTGTCGCGCGCGGCGGCGCTCGGCTGGAACTCGCCGGAGCACGTGTGCGTGATTCTCGGCACAGCACCGGACGGCGACAGCGAACTGACCGTCGAGGCCATCCGCCGGGCCGCCCGGCACGCCAAGCTGCAGGTGCTGACAGGGGTGCTCGGCAACCGCCTCGTCGTCATCGCCGGCGGCAGCGACAATCCGCTCCGGGTCGCCAAGGCCCTCATCGGCCCGTACGCGGCGGGGCCGGTCGTCGCCGGACCGATCGTGCCCGACCTGCTGGCCGCGACCCGCTCCGCGCAGGCCGCGGCGGCGGGGCTCAAGGCGTGCTCCGCCTGGCAGGACGCGCCGCGGCCGGTCCTGGCGGACGATCTGCTGCCGGAGCGCGCCATCGCCTCCGACCCTGCGGCGCGCGAGCAGTTGGTGGAGGAGATCTACAGACCACTGGAAGAGGCAGGCTCGGCTCTTCTGGAAACTTTGAGTGTCTATCTGGAACAGGCGAGCAGCCTGGAAGGCGCGGCGCGCATGCTCTTCGTTCACCCCAATACCGTGCGCTACCGGCTGCGACGTGTGACAGACGTCACCGGATGGTCGCCTTCCGATGTACGCTCCGCCTTCACGCTGCGAATCGCCCTCATCCTCGGGCGTCTGGCCGACGGAGAGACTCAGCCCTAGACTTTTGTGGAACATCAACAATTCCCCTGACGGTTCTTCGTCCCTGTCCTCACGGGCGTGCGGGGCCGTCCACAAGAGAGAGTGTGAGGGTGCTCGTACTCGTCGCTCCCGGCCAAGGCGCTCAGACGCCCGGCTTCCTGACTCCCTGGCTCGACCTCCCCGGCGCCGCCGACCGCATCGCGGCCTGGTCGGACGCCATCGGGCTCGACCTTGCCCACTACGGCACCAAGGCGGACGCGGACGAGATCCGCGACACCGCCGTCGCGCAGCCGCTCCTCGTCGCCGCCGGACTGCTGTCCGCCTCCGCGCTCGGTGAGGTGACCCCCGGCGCGGTCGCCGGTCACAGCGTCGGCGAGATCACGGCCGCCGCCCTCGCCGGTGTCGTCGACGACACCGCCGCGCTGAAGCTCGTACGAGCGCGCGGTCTGGCGATGGCAGAGGCCGCCGCGATCACCGAGACCGGTATGTCCGCCCTTCTCGGCGGCGAGGCCGAGACGGTCGTCGCCCATCTCGAGAAGCTCGGCCTGACCCCGGCGAACGTGAACGGTGCCGGCCAGATCGTCGCCGCCGGCACCGCGGAGCAACTCGCCGCGCTCGCGGAGGACAAGCCGGAAGGCGTCCGCCGTGTGCTGCCGCTGAAGGTGGCCGGCGCGTTCCACACGCACCACATGGCGCCCGCCGTCGCGAAGCTCGAGGAGGCCGTGAAGGCCCTCGAAGCCTCGGACCCGGCCGTCCCCTACGTTTCGAACAAGGACGGGCGGATCGTCGCCGACGGCGCCGACGTCATCTCCCGTCTGGTCGGTCAGGTCGCCAACCCGGTCCGCTGGGACCTGTGCATGGAGACCTTCAACGAGCAAGGCGTCACCGCCCTCATCGAGGTCTGCCCCGGTGGCACACTCACCGGCCTGGCCAAGCGGGCGCTGCCGGGCGTGCGCACGCTGGCGCTGAAGACTCCCGACGACCTCGACGCGGCCCGCACCCTCGTCGCCGAGCTTTCAGCAGCCTGACAAGGAGCCGTAGAGCATGTCGAAGATCAAGCCCAGCAAGGGCGCCCCGTACGCGCGGATCCTGGGAGTCGGCGGCTACCGTCCGACCCGGGTCGTGCCCAACGAGGTGATCCTCGAGAAGATCGACTCCTCCGACGAGTGGATCCGCTCCCGCTCCGGTATCTCGACCCGCCACTGGGCCTCCCCCGAGGAGACCGTGACCGCGATGTCGGTCGAGGCGTCCGGCAAGGCGATCGCCGAGGCGGGGATCCGCGCGGACCAGATCGGCGCCGTCGTCGTCTCCACCGTCTCGCACTTCAAGCAGACCCCGGCCGTGGCCACCGAGATCGCCGACAAGATCGGCGCCGGCAAGCCGGCCGCGTTCGACATCTCCGCGGGCTGCGCGGGCTTCGGCTACGGGCTGACCCTCGCCAAGGGCATGATCGTCGAGGGCTCCGCGGAGTACGTCCTCGTCATCGGCGTGGAGCGGCTGAGCGACCTGACCGACCTGGAGGACCGCGCGACGGCCTTCCTCTTCGGTGACGGCGCCGGCGCGGTCGTCGTCGGCCCCTCCGAGGAACCGCACATCGGTCCCACGGTCTGGGGTTCGGAGGGCGACAAGTCCGAGACCATCAAGCAGACCGTGCCGTGGAACGACTTCCACGCCGGCGATGTCACGAAGCTGCCGCTCAACGAGCGCGGCGAGATCAAGTTCCCCGCCATCACGCAGGAGGGCCAGGCGGTGTTCCGCTGGGCCGTCTTCGAGATGGCGAAGGTCGCCCAGCAGGCGCTCGACGCCGCCGGAATCACCGCGGCCGATCTGGACGTCTTCATCCCGCACCAGGCCAACCTGCGGATCATCGACTCGATGGTGAAGACGCTGAAACTGCCGGAGCACGTCACGGTCGCCCGCGACGTGGAAACCACCGGCAACACCTCGGCCGCCTCGATCCCGCTCGCGATGGAGCGGCTTCTGGCGACCGGACAGGCGAAGAGCGGCGACACCGCGCTCGTCATCGGCTTCGGGGCGGGTCTCGTCTACGCCGCGACGGTCGTTACCCTCCCCTAGGCACCGTACGGATCTTCCGGACGGCTACTGCCACACCCTCTGACAACCACCGAAGGAGCGCCACCATGGCCGCCACGCAGGAAGAGATCGTCGAAGGTCTCGCCGAGATCGTCAACGAGATCGCCGGTATCCCGACCGAGGACGTCCAGCTGGACAAGTCCTTCACGGACGACCTGGACGTCGACTCGCTGTCCATGGTCGAGGTCGTCGTCGCCGCCGAAGAGCGCTTCGACGTCAAGATCCCGGACGAGGACGTCAAGAACCTGAAGACCGTCGGCGACGCCGCGGACTACATCCTCAAGCACCAGGTCTGAGTCTTCAGGCGCGTTTGTCGCCACCCTCCGGTGGCGCCGTGAAAATTCAGCACCCTCTAATCGTGGAGAAAGAATTCCTGTGAACTCGACCAATCGCACCGTGGTCGTCACCGGTATCGGCGCAACCACACCGTTGGGTGGCGACAGCGCATCGACCTGGGAAGGTCTCATCGCCGGGCGTTCCGGTGTGAAGCTGCTCGAGGGCGAGCGCTTCGCCGACCTGCCGGTGAGGATCGCGGCGCCCGCCGCCGTCGACCCGGGCGAGGTTCTGCCGCGTCCACTGGCCCGGAAGCTCGACCGCTCCGCGCAGTTCGCCGTCATCGCGGCCCGTGAGGCGTGGGCCGACGCCGGCTACACCGCGCCCGCCGGTGAGGACGAGGCCGTCACCCCCGCCCGGCTGGGCACCGTCATCGCCTCCGGCATCGGCGGCGTGACCACTCTGCTCGACCAGTACGACGTGCTCAAGGAGAAGGGCGTACGCCGCGTCTCCCCGCACACCGTGCCCATGCTGATGCCGAACGGCCCGTCCGCCAACGTCGGACTCGAGGTGAACGCCCAGGCGGGCGTGCACACTCCGGTCTCCGCGTGCGCGTCCGGTGCCGAGGCCATCGGCTACGCCGTCGAGATGATCCGCACCGGCCGTGCCGACGTGGTCGTCGCCGGCGGCACGGAGGCGGCGATCCACCCGCTGCCGATCGCGGCGTTCGCCAACATGATGGCGATGTCCAAGAACAACGACGAGCCCGAGAAGGCGTCGCGCCCCTACGACACCGGCCGCGACGGCTTCGTCCTCGGCGAGGGCGCGGGCGTCGTCATCCTGGAGTCGGCCGAGCACGCGGCCGCGCGCGGCGCGAAGGTCTACTGCGAGGTGCTGGGCCAGGGCCTGTCCGCGGACAGCCACCACATCGCGCAGCCGGAGCCGACGGGCCGCGGTATCGCGGCGGCGCTGCGGCACCTCCTGGAGACCACGGACCTCAAGCCGTCCGAGGTCGTGCACCTCAACGCGCACGCGACGTCGACGCCCCAGGGCGACGTCGCAGAGATCAAGGCGCTGCGCGCCGTCCTCGGCGACGACCTGGACCATGTCGCGGTCTCCGCGACCAAGTCCATGACGGGTCACCTGCTGGGTGGCGCGGGCGGCATCGAGACGGTGGCGACGGTGCTGGCGCTGCACCACCGCACGGCCCCGCCGACGATCAACGTCGACGACCTCGACGAGACGGTCGACGCGGACATCGTCCGCGACGCGCCGCGGGCACTGCCGGAAGGCACGATCGCGGCGATCAACAACTCGTTCGGCTTCGGCGGCCACAACGTGGTGCTGGCGTTCCGCACGGTCTGATCCACCGGCCCGGCGACGGCCCGTGCCCCCTGGGGGCGCGGGCCGTCGCTTTTCCCTCCCCACCCCGCCCCCTTCCCGAACCGGACTCCGCCCGGACCCGCTCACCGCGCTCCGCGCGCCGTTTCCGGGCCTACGACCCGCGCCCCCGGCACCGCTGCGCGCGGCGGCCTCAAGCTGCTCCTGCCGGCCTGGATGGCCCGCAGGAGCGGCCCGGCCGGGGCTGCCGCTGCACGCGCCACACCAGCGCACCGGGCACATCCACCCCGGCCGGCGAGTGAGGCGCGTGGCTCCGGGGTCAACTTCGGGCTCGCCGGCGCTTGAGGCGCAGAGGGCCGGGCCTCACTTCAGCCCCACCCCGGCGCTTGAGGCGCGGAGATCCCGGCACGCCGTCAGCCCCGCCGGCGTTTGCGGCGCGGAGCCCGGGGCGGCGCCCCGGCGAAACCGGCCACCCCAGCCCCGCCAACGCACGAAGCGCAGACGTACGGGCGCGTGATCAGCCCCACCGACGGCCAAAGCGCGGAGGTCCGGGGGCAGAGCCCCCGAAACGGGGTCCGGGGGCAGAGCCCACGGTTCGGGAAGGGGTGGGGTGGGGTGGGAACGGGCCCGCCGCAGGCGCCACGCCCCCGCCACGACCGCCTCACACCACCTGGTGGAGCCACCGCACCGGCGCCCCCTCCCCCGCATACCGGAACGGCTCCAGTTCGTCGTCCCACGGTTTCCCGAGCAGCTTCGCGACCTCCGCCTCAAGGTCCGTCTCCCCCTGCGCGGACCGCGCCAGCGCCGCCCGCAACCGGTCCTCGGGGACGAGGATGTCACCGTGGATGCCGGTCACCGCGTGGAAGATGCCGAGCTCCGGCGTGGCGCTGTAGCGCTCGCCCTCGGCCGCCGCGGACGGCTCCGCCGTCACCTCGAAGCGCAGGAGGTGCCAACCGCGCAGCGCGGACGCCAGCTTGGACGCCGTTCCCGACTCGCCCTGCCAGGAGAACTCGGCTCTCCACGTGCCGGGCGATGCGGGCTGTCGGATCCAGTCCAGCTGGGCCCGGACGCCGAGCACACCCGCGATCGCCCATTCGACGTGCGGGCACAGCGCGCGCGGTGCGGAGTGAACGTACAGAACGCCACGTGTCGTCACCGGGACCTCCAGTGTGGGACGAGGTTCGCCTTCCCAGCGGCCTCAGTAAACAGCATCGGGAACAAGTCTCCACAAAAGGGACGGCATGTGACGTGATGTAATTTACCGGCGCCGATGGACGAGGTGGGCCTCTGGGTCGACGACGCAAAAGTTACCGTGCGGACCGCGCCGAGGGGTGGCGTAATGTCGCTCCTGGGGCCGTACGCACCAAGCTTTCACTCGGCAGGAGGTCGGATGCCGGGTTTATGGAGGGGAAAGTGACCTTGCGCCAGCGAAGCGGGACACTCCGCGCACGCACCGGCGTCGCCGCCGCGCTCGCTCTCGCGGCCCTGACGGCCGGAGGGCTGGCGGCATGTGACTTGCCGTCAGAAACACCCGATCGGCCGTCCGCCACGTCCGCCCGCCCCTCCCCGAGCCCCAGCCCGACCCGCCACTGGGACCGCACTCCGCGGTCCCTCGCGGCGGTCGGCGACTCCATCACCCGCGGGTTCGACGCCTGCATGGTCCTGTCGGACTGCCCGGAGGTGTCGTGGGCGACCGGCACGGACACCTCGGTGAACAGCCTCGCCCTGCGTCTGCTGGGGCCCGGCGCGGCGCAGCGCAGCTGGAATCTCGCCCGTTCCGGCGCCGACGCGTCGGACCTGCCGGAGCAGATGGCCCGGGCGGCGGCCCACCGCCCGGAACTGGTCACGGTGATGATCGGCGCGAACGACGCCTGCGCGGACACCGTGGACCGGATGACTCCCGTCGAAGAGTTCCGGGCGTCGTTCGAGGCCGCCATGGCCAGGTTGCGGAAGGACGCCCCGAAGGCACAGGTCTACGTCGCCAGCGTGCCGGACCTGAAGCGGCTGTGGTCGGTGGGCCGTGGTGACGCGCTGGGCAGCCGGATATGGGAACTGGGCATCTGCGCGACGATGCTCGGCGACGCGCAGGACGTGAGCGTCCTGGCCGAGCAGCGCCGGGACACCGTCCAGCAGCGGGTCGTGGCGTACAACGGCGTGCTGGAGGACGTCTGCGCGAAGGACGACCGCTGCCGGTACGACGGCGGCGCCGTCTTCGACTACCGCTTCACCGGTGCCCAGTTGAGCCGCTGGGACTGGTTCCATCCCGGCAGGGAGGGACAGCAGCGGCTCGCGGAGATCGCGTACCGCAACATCACGGCCGCGCAGGCCCCTTGACCCGATCCGGGTGGTCCGAGCCGGACTCCGAGGCGCCCTTCCGTCCGACGCCGCACCGCCGCGATACTGCGGGCCGGCCGACGAAAGGAACCCCGTGCCCCGGATACGCGCCCGCCTGGACGTGCTCGCGCTCGCCCTGCTCACCTCCGCCGCCCTCACCGTCTCCGCGTCCCCGCTCGCGTCGGCGGCGCCCGCCGCCGCACCCCCGCTCACCGTGGAGGAGCAGCGGCTCGAACGGGCGGTGCCCCGGGAGATCCTGCGCCGCAGCGGCTTCGCCCCGGTCGCTCCCGCCTTCGTACGGGCGCTGGAGCGCGCGACGTCGTACGTGCAGGCCGAGCGCACCGTGGCACGCCACGGGTCGTCGCTGTGGGAGCGGGCCGTGGACCGGGCGCAGGGCAGGGGCGCGGCGCGGGGAGATCTCAGCCGGGACGACGACCGGCCGCTGTACTGGGCGCGGCTCGGCATGACGGCGGGGCTTCGGCAGTGGCAGCCCGCGTTCGGCGTCACCCAGGCGCAGCGGGCGCGGCTGATGGACCGTCTGGAGCGTTCCTCACGCGGTCAGGACTCGATGGACCTGCCGCCCGGCGAGGGCGTGAAGCGGATCGTGATGACCGGTTTCGACCCGTTCACGCTGGACCGGGACATCCGGATCAGCAATCCGTCCGGCGCCGCCGCGCTCGCCCTCGACGGCACCTGGATCCGTACCGCGGACGGGCCCGCCAGGATCGAGACGGCGGTGTTCCCCGTGCGCTGGCAGGATTTCACGGAGGGCACCGTCGAGCGGACGCTCCGGCGGCAGCTGCCGAAGGCGGACCTGTTCACCACGGTCAGCCAGGGCCGGGTGGGCCGGGTCGACATCGAGCGCTTCAACGGCGCCTGGCGGGGCGGCTTCCCCGACAACGACGACGTCTCCCGCACGGAGACGGTCCCGGTGGCCGATCCCGCCTCCCAGCCGCAGTGGACGTCGACCTCACTGCCGTACGAGGCGATCACCGCCGCGGACACGGGCCGCTTCCCGGTGTACGACAACACGTCCGTGACCGAGATCCCGGCCGGCGGAACCGTCCCCGTGGTCCGGCCCGGCGGCCCGACGCCCGGTTCCACCGCACGCGCCGGGGGCGGCGGAAACTACCTGTCCAACGAGATCGCCTACCGCGCCACGCTGCTGCGCGACCGGCTGGGTCTGGATGTCCCCGGCGGTCATGTGCACACCCCGGTACTGCAGTTCGCGGCGGGCAACACGACCGAGGTCACCGACCCCGAGTTCGTACGCAACCGGCTGGACATCATCGACCAGACACGGGAGATCATCCGGGTGGCCGCCGGTGGCGGCGGGACGCGATGATGGCCGTATGAAGATCGCGGCAGGGCAGTTCACGTCCGCACCGGGTGACATCGGAGCGAATGTCCACAGCATGCGGGGACTCGTACGGGAGGCCGCCGGGCAGGGCGCCCGGCTGGTCGCGTTCTGCGAACTGGCGGCCACCGGTTACGACCTCGGCGCGATCGCCGGGGACCCGGGGCTGTGGCTGACCGAGGACGACCCGCGGCTGGACCCGGTGCGGGAGGCGTGCCGTACGACGTCGACGGCGGCGCTGGTGGGCTGCGCCGCCCGGACGTCCGGCCCCCGTCCGACGATCTCCGCGTTGGTGATCGGTCCGGACGGCGGGCTGCTCGCCCGTTACGACAAGAGGCACCTGCACGGCCGGGAGCAGGAGGTCTTCGCCGCCGGTGCCGAGGACGGCCGCTTCACTCTCGACGGCGTCAGGTTCGCGGTCGCGGTCTGCTACGACAACCGGTTCCCCGAGGTCGCCGAGCGGGCGGCGGGCGACGGCTGCCAGGTGTACGTGGCCGGTTCGGTGCTCGAGGAGGGCAACGACTCGTTCGAGGCGGTCTATCCGGTCCGGGCGCGGGCGAACGGCCTGCCGGTTCTGCTCGCCAACGCGGTCGGCCCGTGCGCCGTCGGCGACTGCCGGGGCGGCAGCGCGGTCTGGGGCCCGGACGGCGCCCTGCTCGCCACCGCGGGCACGGCCGCGCCGGGGCTCGCGGTGGCGCGGGTCGCGACCGACTGCCCGCCCGACGCGCGCCGTACCGGTCGCGGGGCCGGGGTCGGGGCATGATCGATGCCGCCCCGGTGCTCATGACCGAGCGCCGGGAAGGCCGTGCCGCTCGTCGGCAAGCCGTGCCGCTTCGTCAGCAGAGGCGCCCCGAGAGGCGCACTCCGGAGGTCTTGCCCATGCCGCACTCCCGTCTCCGGCGCACCGTTCTCGGTGCGCTCGCCACGCTCGTCCTCGTCCCGCTGGCCGCCTGCGGCCAGGGCGGTTCCCCGGGATCCTCGTGGCCTCCCGCCGCGACGGCGAGTCCGGGCGCGGGTGCGACCGCGCCGGCGGACGCCGCGGCGAAGCCGGTCGCCCGGGACTTCAAGGAACTGGAGCGCGAGTTCGACGCGCGACTGGGGGTCTACGCCGTCGACACCGGCACCGGGCGCGAGGTCGCCCACAACGACGGCGAGCGGTTCCCCTTCGCCTCCACGTTCAAGGCGCTGGCCGCCGGTGCGGTGCTGCGCGAGTACACGCTGAGCGGGACGGACAAGGTGATCACGTACTCCAGTGACGATCTGGTCGCCCACTCGCCCGTGACCGAGAAGCACGTCGGGACGGGGATGACCCTGCGCGAGCTGTGCGAAGCCGCCGTCCGCCACAGCGACAACACCGCGGCCAACCTGCTGTTCGACGCCCTCGGCGGACCGAAGGGCCTGGAGGCCGTGCTTGAGGAGTTGGGCGACGACGTCACACGCATGGAGCGCCGCGAGCCCGAACTGAGCCGGTGGACCCCGGGTGACACGCGGGACACGACCACGCCGCGGGCGCTGGCCGCGGATCTGCGCGCGTTCGTCCTCGGCGACGTTCTCGGCAAGAAGGAACAGGCCCGGCTCACCACGTGGCTGCGGACCAACCTCACCGGCGACGAGCTCATCAGGGCCGGGGTGCCGAAGGGGTGGGTGGTCGGCGACAAGACCGGAACCGGCAGCGGCTACGGCGCGCGCAACGACATCGCCGTGGTGTGGCCGCCGGACAGCGCCCCCATCGTCATGGCGATCATGTCGAACCGGTCCGAGGAAGACGCCGAACACGACAACAGGCTGATCGCCCGGGCGGCGTCCGTGGTCGCCGACGCACTGTCGTAGCCGCCGCCCCGGGCGGCTAGCCGTTCTCGCGGAAGCTGGGCGGGGCCGGCCTCGCCGGCTCCGCGGCCGCCTCCCCGTCCCCGTCCGGAACCTGCGGCACCAGGTCACGGGCCATGAGCGTCGCCCCGGCGACCGCGCCCGGCATCAGGAAGACCGCGACGAACGGCACCAGGAACGCCAGCGCCAGGGGCACGCCGAAACCCAGGGTGCGCAGTCGACGGCCCTTCAGCAGGGCGAGTCGTTTCCTCAGTTCGACACCGCGCCGCTGGAGGGCCACGGCGGTCAGCTCCTCCGCGAGGAAGAAACCGGAGACACAGATGGCGACCACCGGGACCACGGTCTGGCCGACGACCGGGATGAAGCCGCAGGCGAAGAGCAGTACGCCGTAGAGGACCACACGCAGCACGACCCGCAGCGAGTCCCTGGCGGAGATCCACAGTTCACGCCAGAGCGGCAGCCCCGACTGCGGCACCTCGCCGCCCTCCGAGCGGTCGACCTGCTCGGAGAGGTTCTCGTAGAAGGGCTGGCCGATCAGGAGTGTCACGGCGGTGAAGGTGATGACCGCGAGGAACAGTCCGAAGGCGAACAGCAGCGCCGTCAGCGTGCCGCGGAAGATGCCGAGCCACGGCGAGGACCAGTCGTCCGCGAACGGTGTCGCCCAGGCCGTGGCGTCGTCGGCGCCGAACACCAGACCGGTGACCGCCGCAGCGTAGAGCACCAGGGTCACCAGGCCGGGCAGCAGGCCGAAGCCGAACCACCGGCCGTGGCCGGCGACCCAGCGCTGGCCCTTCATCACATAGCCGAAGCCGACGGCAAGATCACGCATGGCGCACACCCTATTCGACGTGGTGCGGGTCTCGACGGCCGTGCCGAACGCCGGCTTCGACTGGGCGCGGGCCGACGTGCTGTACGTGTCGTCCGGGCTGGGCCACGCGAAGCTGACCCGCACCGCCCGCACCGCCCGCACCGCGTTTGAAGGAGCGGCACCGGAGTGGCCGGGCTGGGCGAGCAGGGCGCCGCGGTCAGCAAGGCGGCGACGCTGCTCGACGGTCACGGCGGCGGCGGGCCGCGCCTCGGTGGCCTCCGGCACGTCGCCGGCCGGCGTACCGGAGGCGGGTTCGGCACCGAGCCGCTGTTCCGTGCGC
This sequence comes from Streptomyces sp. NPDC048389, assembly GCF_040706335.1. Taxonomy (NCBI): domain Bacteria; kingdom Bacillati; phylum Actinomycetota; class Actinomycetes; order Kitasatosporales; family Streptomycetaceae; genus Streptomyces; species Streptomyces sp. NPDC048389. Next base: position 36,145 of record NZ_JBEZKP010000021.1, read on the forward strand.
ACCCGAAGGGTGTCTTCGCGCAGTTCGGCCGGGCGCTGCTGACCCGCAGACGAGCAGAGGGCGGCACCCCGCGCGGGGTGCCGCCCTCTGCCGTGCCGGACGTGTTGGACGCGCCGACGTGTTGGACGCGCCGACGTGTTGGACGTGCCGACGTGTTGGACGTGCCGACGTGTTGGACGTGCCGACGTGTTGGACGTGCCGGACCTCAGACCGCGAGGTCGACCGTGATGTTGCCACGGGTCGCCTTGGAGTACGGGCAGACCTGGTGGGCCTTCTCGATCAGGTCCCTGGCGGTCGCGGCGTCCACGTTCGGGATGCTCGCGGAGATCTTGACGATGAGGCCGAAGCCGTCGTCGTTCTTTCCGAGACCGACCTCCGCGGTGACCTTCGAGCCGGATATGTCGGCCTTCTCCTGGCGGGAGACGACGACCAGCGCCTGCTGGAAACAGGCACTGTAACCGGCGGCGAAAAGCTGTTCCGGGTTGGTGCCGGCGCCACTGCCGCCCATGGACTTGGGCGGCGTCACCACGAAGTCGAGGGTGCCGTCGTCCGTGGCGACGCGGCCGTCACGGCCGTTCTCCGCGGTGGCGACGGCGGTGTAGAGCACCTCGGACTGCTGGATCGACATGAAGTCTTCCTCCTGCTGGTTCGCCGCGACTCGCGCCCACGATCGCGACGGCTGGGCAAGAGCCTAACGGGTGAACCGTCAGCCGAGAGAAACGATCATCTTGCCGGTGTTCTCACCCCGGAGCAGTCCGGCGAACGCGTCGTACCCCCGCTCGATGCCCTCGACGACGGTCTCGTCGTACGCGAGCTCGCCCGAGGCGATCCAGCCGGCGACGTCCTGGACGAACTGCGGCTGAAGCGCGGAGTGATCGTTCACCAGCATGCCCTGCAGCCGCAGGCGCTTGCCGATGACGAGTGCCAGATTGCGCGGGGCGGGGGTCGGCTCGGTGGAGTTGTACTGGGCGATCATTCCGCAGACGGTCGCGCGGCCGCCGACGTTGAACGAGGAGATGGCGGCCTCGAGGTGCTCGCCGCCGACGTTGTCGAAGTAGACGTCGATGCCGTCGGGCGCGGCCTCCTTCAGCTGCTCCGCGACCGGGCCGTTCTTGTAGTTGAACGCCGCGTCGAAGCCGTACTTCTCGACGAGGAGCTTGACCTTCTCGTCGGAACCGGCCGAGCCGATCACTCGCGAGGCACCCTTGATCCGGGCCATCTGGCCGACCTGGCTGCCGACGGCACCCGCGGCGCCGGAGACGAACACGGCGTCGCCCTCCTTGAAGGAAGCGACCTCGAACAAGCCGGCGTAGGCGGTGAGGCCCGTCATGCCGACCACTCCGAGATAGGCGGAGAGCGGGGCGAGCGAGGCGTCGACCCTGGTCGCGTGCTTGGCGGGCACGTCCGCGTACTCACGCCAGCCGAGGCCGTGCAGTACGTGGTCGCCGACGGCGAAGCCCTCCGCGTTCGACGCGATCACCTCGCCGACCGCCCCGCCGCCCCGACCCGGCCGACCGCAGGGTGAAGCTGGCCGCGGCCACGCAGGAGGGCCGCAGCACGGCTCGCCGGCTGCGCGAGTCCCTCGTCTTCGCCCGTGAGCCGCTGGCGGAGCTGACGGAGGTCGAGCGCACGGTGCTGCGGGACCTGCTCAGACGGATGCTCGGCGAGGCCCCTGCCGGACCACCACCCGATGCCTGACGGGGACCACCGCCCGGCGCACCGGCACGGACGCTCGGCCCTCGGGCGCCACGCCGGACGCCACGGCACGGCGCCGGGCGCACAAGCGCAGCGCTAGATGCACCAGAAGAGCCAGCGCTCACACGTTTCCGTCGGTTCCGGCTCCGGAGGCGGTGGCGAGTCCTGTCCGTCGGACGGCTCGGGGCCGCCCGGCTCCGCCGGGGGCTCGTCCGAGCCTCCGGGCTCTCCCGGCCCCCCGGGCTCGCCCGAGGCGGACGGCGACGGGGACGCGTTCCCGTCGGACGGGGAAGCCGACGGCTCCGGACCGACGCCCTCACCGTCCCCGCCCTCGCCGTCCCCGCCCTCGCCGCCCGTACCTTCGCCGCCTTCGCCGCCCGTACCTTCGCCGCCTTCACCTTCCCCGGCTGCCGCGCGGGACTTCCCCGGACGCGGTGAGCCGGACTTCGTGGTGGCCGGTTCGCTCACCCGGTCCGGACCTTCCGGCGACTCGTCGGAGGCGCTGGGTTCCGGCACCGTCGTCTCCGCGACCGACTTCTCCCGGACCGCCGTCGCCGCGCCGTCGTCGGCCCCCTCGACGGCGAGCCCCGCCAGGCTCAGCGCACCAGCCGCCAGCACCAGGCCGATCGTCCCGAGCAGCACCGTGCGCCCGCGCCGCTTGCGGGCACGTCGGCCCGCGGATCTGCGCCGGGGCGCGGCCTGTCGGCGCGAACGGCGCGGCTTGGGGCCGGCCGCAGACTCGAGTGTCACGACCAGGTCCTGGACATGATCGGGCTCGGGGGTTCGGGGGCTGAGGCGACGAAGCTCCTCGACGGGTGTGCCACACCCGGCACAGGCCAGGGCGCCGTTGAGATGCCTTCCGCACGGGTGGCAGTAATCCATGGCGCCCGCAGGCTATTCGCCACCCGGGGTCCTGATGCGGGTCTCCCTGTGCAGATCCTGTGTGGAATGCTCACTTCCGCAGTGCGCCGACTCGCCGCCGCCCACGCCGCCGACCGGGCAGGATGTCGGCCATGACCCCTGACGCCCCGTTCGGACCACTCGACTTCCAACTGGTGCTGCTGCGCCGCATGGCCGACTTCCAACCCGGCCTCGTCGAGGACGCGCGGCATCGGCTCGGCGTCTCGACCGCGCAGCTGCGCGAGGCCAATCGGCGCTGGCAGGCGAAGCTGCGCGCGCCGCGGTCGCGCGGGGCGCTCGCCCGCTACCGCTCGGTGCTCGGCGAGCCGGAGCTCGTCCACCGGCGCCGGATCGGCGACCTGGAGTGCGACGCCCTGCTGTGGCCCGTACCCCTCTGGCCGGACCTGCGCTTCGAGGTGCTCGCCGCCGACGGCGGAGCCGTGTGGAACGAGTGGCTGGTGCGCGCCCCGGGTGCGGCCGGCCCCGAGCTGCGCACGGCGGACGACCTGGAGCCCTGGTCCTGCACCGTGGACGAGGTGGCGAGGGCCTTTCCGCCGGCCCGTCCCATGGAGGGCTCCGCGCCGACCAGATGGCGGCTCGCGTTCACCCTGCCCGACGGCGAGACGCGGGTCGCCGAGTTCACCTGGGGTCTGCTGCAACGGCTCACGGACTGATCTGTCGGCCCGTCAGCTCCGTACCCCCGACCGGCGCAGCCCAGCGCGCGTCCGGTCCGCGGTGATCGCACGATGCGAACACGTACCGCACTCGGGAGGATCTGCCGTGACCGTCAGCCTTGAACAGTTGCGACGTTGCCATGTGGCCGTCGATCTGGGCGCCGCCAGAACCCGCGTCTTCGTGAAGGGCGTCGGCATCGTCGTCGACGAGCCGAGCGTGGCCGCCGTGAACACCCGTACGGGAGCACTGATCGCGGTCGGTACGCTCGCCGAGAAGATGACCGGCCGCACCCCCGGCTACATCCGGGTCGCCCGGCCCGTCTCGGGCGGCACCGTGGTCGACATCGAGATGGCCCAGCGGATGCTCCGCCACCTGCTGGGCGAGAAGCTCAGCCGCCGGCTGCGCCGCAAGCCCCGTCTCCGAGCGGCGGCGAGCACTCCGCACGACAGCGACCCGCTCGCGCAGCGCGCCACTGTGGAGACGCTGGTCGGGCTGGGCGCCCGCCGGGTCGAGCTGGTGGACACCCTTATCGCGGCGGCCGTCGGATGCGGCCTTCCGGTGGAGCAGCCCAGCGCGACCATGATCATGGTGTGCGGGGCCGCCACCACGCAGATCGCCGTCCTGTCCCTCGGTGCGATCGTCACCGCGACCCGTATCCCCATCGGCGGCAACGCCATCGACCACGCGGTGATCCAGCATCTGCGCCACCGGCACGAACTGATGCTGCCCAGCCAGTCCGTACGCCCGCTCCAAGTCGCCCTGCACGGCGCCGGGCTGACCGCGCAGGGCCCGTCGTCGACCGAGATCCACGGCCGTGACGTCGCCACCGGCCTCGCCCGCTCCGTCCGCGTCGACACCGCGGCCGTGCGGGAGGCGATCCACACCCCGCTCACCTCGGTGCTCGACGGGATCGGCAAGGTGCTCCGCGACTGCCCGCCGGACCTGGTCGCCGACCTGGTCGACCGCGGCATCATGATGGTCGGCGGCAGCGCGCTGCTGCCGGGTCTCGACCAGATGCTGCACAACGCGACCGGCATGACGGTCAACATCGCGGAACGGCCCGACATCTGCACGGTGCAGGGCCTCGGCGCGATGCTCGAGGGACGGATCCAGCCCCTGGTCCTCGACCCGCTGGCAGAGGCCGACTGACTGTGGCGAACGGCGCCCCGTCCGGGCCGAGCGGGACGGCCGGTCCATCCGGACAGGATGACCGGCCCGGACAACACGGCCTGGACGGAGAGCTCGACCCGGACGGAGATCTCGGCCCCGATGGCCCGTCCGGCCCGTCCGGCCCGTCCGGACAGCATGGGCCGGACGGCCCGGAGGCGGACGCACCCGGCCCTGCGGACGCACCGGATGGCCCGGATGGCCCGGATCCAGTGAACACCCCGCACGCGGTGAACACTCCGCACGCCGTGGACGCGCCGGGCGGCGGAGACACCCCGCTCGCGGTGATCGCACCGAGCAGCGGGGACGCGCCTGACGGCCCCGCCGAACCGGGGACCGGTTCGCCCCGTCTCGCGGCGCTCCTCGAGGCCGTGATCGGTATCGGCACCGACCTCGATCTGCGAACCACCCTCCAGCGGCTCGTGGACGCCGCCGCCGACCTGAGCGGCGCCCGGTACGCCGCGCTCGGCGTGATCGACCCCGAGCGCGGCCGCGTCACGGAAGAGGTCACAGCCGGGGCGGGGCGGCAGCCGGCCTCCGGCGGCCCGGCGGCACCTGCCCCGTCCGCGAGTCCCGCCGAACCGCTGCGCCTCCCGGTCCGGGTGGGCACCGAGGTCTTCGGCGACCTGCGGCTGACCGCCCCGCCGGGCAGGGACTTCACCGAGGAGGACCTGGCGCTGCTGCGGGTGCTCGCCGCGCAGGCCGGCATCGCGATCGGCAACGCCCGGCTGTACGGGACCGCCCGGCAGCGCGAACGCTGGATCGAGGGCGCCGCGGCGGTCACCACGGCGCTGCTCTCCGGCAAAAGCGCCGACGACGCGCTGATGACCGTCGCCGAGCAGGCCCGTGTCCTCGCCGACGCCTCGGCCGGTGTGGTGCTCCGGCCCACCCCCGAGGGCGGCATGGAGATCGTCGCGGCCTCCACGCTGGACGACCCGGGGGATCTCGTCGGCACGACGATCCTGCCCGGCTCTCCGGTGCTCGTCCAACTGCTGGGCGGTGAACCGGTGTTCATCGAGGACTCGGCGACCGACCCTCGGATGACCACACACGTCCGCAGCCGCTTCGGCCCGAGCATGATGCTGCCGCTGCGGAGCGGCGGTCGGCTGATCGGCACCCTGGCGCTGCCGCGTAGGCGCGGCAGCCGCCCGTACACGGCAGTGGAACGACTGCTGGCCACTCAGTTCGCCTCGCAGGCCGCACCCGCGCTGGTCCTCGCCGACGCCCGGCACAACCGCGAGCGTCTCGCCGTCTACGAGGACCGGGACCGGATCGCCCGGGACCTGCACGACCTGGTCGTCCAGCGGTTGTTCGCGACCGAGATGATGCTGGGGTCGACCCGTAGGAAGGCCGGGGCCGGGGAGACGGACGAGCTGCTGGGCCGGGCCGTCGACGAGCTGGACTCGACCGTCCAGGAGGTGCGGACGACGATCTTCGCCCTCCAGCAGCCGCCCGCCGACGCGCCGACCACCTTCCGCGGCCGGGTGCTGTACGAGACGCGGGGCGCTGCCGTGCCGCTGGGGTTCTCGCCGTCCGTGCACTTCAAGGGAGCCGTCGACACGCTGGTGCGCGAACCGGTGGACCGCGAGCTGATCGCCGCCCTGCGCGGCGCCCTGGCCGCCGCCCACCGCCGCAGCGGCATCTCGTCGATCGACGTGGACGTCGACGCGACGGTACGGCTGCCGGGCGGGCAGCAGGGCGTACGGCTCACGGTCACCGACGACGCAGTGGCCGACGACGGCGAGCAGGGCACCACGGTGTCCTGGTACCACGCGCTCGGCGGACCCGGTGACGCGTGATCTCCGTGCACCGACTGCCCGGAGTTCATGACCCGCACGAAGTGGCCGACTACGTGAAGTGCGCACGCGCCTGGACGTTCCGTGTCGGGTACGGACTCGTCGCCGTGTACGCGCTGAAGGTCGCGCTCCCGCTGCCGTAGCACTCCGCCGGGCCCCGGCGTTGTGCCCTCCCCGGGGCCGGGGCACGGCCGTCCTCCCCCGTGGACGACGGGCCGGACCACGGCTCTCCCCCACTCGCCCGTCTCCCCTCGCTCTCCCCGTCCTCGCCATGTGCCCGATCTTGCGGGGCCCGCCCGATCCGGCGCATCGTTTCCCGGGTGGGGCCGCCCGCTGCGGCGGCTCCACCGCACCGGGGAGACAATGACGGCCGCGGGAGACCGTGCCGAACACGGCACGCCGGACCACCAGGAGGTCGACGAGTGAGTTCCCTCTTCCCAGCGCTGACGCCCACGGCGGCACGCGCCGACCGGGTCGCCCTCCGCTTCGGGGAACGGTCCCTGACCTACGGGCAGCTGCACGGCGCGGCCGGTTCCCTGGCGCCGCGGATCGCCGGGGCGGGGCGGGTGGCGCTGTGGGCCACTCCCACGCTGGAGACCGCGGTCGGCGCGGTGGCCGCCCTGCTGGCGGGCGTACCCGTGGTGCCGCTGAACCCGAGGACCGGCGAGCGGGAGCTGGCGCACATCGTCGCCGACAGCGCGCCGGCCGTGGTGCTCGCCGGTGCGGGCGACGAGCTGCCTGCGGCACTGGCCAAGCCGGAACGCGTCGACGTCCCCGTCACGGGCTCCGCCGGCGAACTGCCGCCGGAGCCGGCCGCCGGAGCCCCCGCGCTGATCGTCTACACCTCGGGCACCACCGGTCCGCCCAAGGGCGCGGTACTGCCGCGCCGGGCGGTCACCACCACGCTCGACGCGCTGCAGGACGCCTGGCAGTGGAGCGGTGACGACGTCCTGGTGCACGGCCTGCCGCTGTTCCACGTGCACGGGCTGGTCCTCGGCGTCCTCGGCCCGCTGCGCCGTGGCGGCGAGCTACGCCACCTGGGCCGCTTCACCCCGCAGGGGGTGGCGCGGGAGCTGGGCTCCGGCGCCACCATGCTCTTCGGGGTGCCCACGATGTACCACCGGCTGGCCGAAGCGCTCGACGGGGACGCCGAGTTGACGAAGGCGCTGGCCGGAGCACGACTGCTGGTGTCCGGCTCGGCCGCCCTGCCGCTGCCCGACCACGAGCGCATCACCGCCGCGACCGGGCGCCGGGTCGTCGAGCGGTACGGGATGACCGAGACGCTGATGAACACCAGCGTCCGCGTCGACGGCGAGGCCCGTCCGGGCACCGTGGGCGTGCCGCTGCCGGGGGTCTCGCTGCGGCTCGTCGAGGAGGACGGAACGGAGATCACGGTCCACGACGGCGAGACGATCGGCGAGATCCAGGTGCACGGCGACAATCTGTTCACCGAGTATGTGAACCGCCCCGACGCGACGGCCGCGGCCTTCGACGGGGACTGGTTCCGGACCGGCGACATGGCCGTGCGCGAGGCGGACGGGTACGTCCGCATCGTCGGGAGGAAGGCCACCGACCTGATCAAGAGCGGCGGCTACAAGATCGGGGCCGGTGAGATCGAGAACGTGCTCCTCGACCACCCGGCCGTCCGTGAGGCCGCGGTGACGGGCGAGCCCGACGCGGACCTCGGCGAGCGCGTGGTCGCCTGGGTCGTGGCCGCCGATCCGCAGGCACCACCGTCCGAGGAGGAACTGGCCGGCCATGTCGCGGCCCAACTCGCCCCGCACAAACGGCCGCGGACGGTCCGGTTCCTGGACGTCCTGCCGCGCAACGACATGGGCAAGGTCATGAAGCGGGCGCTCCATGGCTGAGCGCGTGTCCGCCCGCGAGGCGATCGCACTGGTCAGCGACGCCTTCGCCGAACAGGAACCGGCCGAGCTGCCCGACACGGGCGACGGACCCATCGGCTGGGAGGGCTACGGGGCCCAGCGGGCCCGCGCGTCGCGCCGGACGGGCTCGGCGGAGTCCGTCGTGTACGGCACCGCCACGGTCGGCGGCACCGCGTGCGTGCTGATCTCCTTCGAGTTCGGCTTCCTCGGCGGCTCCCTGAGCGAACGCGCCGGGGACCGGCTGGAGGCCGCGTACACGCTGGCCCGCGAGCGTCGGCTGCCGCTCGTGTCGCTGATCGCGACGGGCGGCAGCCGGATGCAGGAGGGCATGGTCGCGCTGTCCCAGCTGCAACGCGTGGCGCGCGCAGGCGCGCTGCTGCGCGAGGAACGGGTCGCGCACATCGCGGTGCTGCGCGACCCGACCACGGGTGGCGGCTGGGCCACCCTCGGCGCGGGGGCGGACGTCGTCCTGGCCCTGCCCGGCGCCCAGGTCGGCTTCGCCGGGTCCCGCGTACGCCCGGCGGACGCGGACCCGGCGGCGTACACGGCCGAGGGCCAGCTTGCCGCCGGCCAGATCGACGCGGTCGTCCCGCCGCAGTCCCTGCGCGACACCCTGGCGTTCTGGGTGACCGCACTCGGCACGGGCCGGGACAGGGCGCCCCAAGCGGGTCCCGGCCCCGCGGGCCAGGACGGTACGGCACCCGGTGCGCGTACCGGCGGTCCCGGCAACGGCCCTGCGCCCGGGCCCGGCGGGAGCCGGCCGGCGGCCGTGCCGCCGCCGCGGGCGCTGGGTGCGCTCGGGGCTCTGCCCCAGGACGGGTGGGACGCCGTGCGGCAGGCGCGCGCGGCGGGGCGGCCGCGGGCCCGGGCGTATCTCGACGACTACTTCGCCCGGCGTGAGCCGCTGCGCGGCGACCGGTGCGGCGGTGACGACCCCGGGATGCTGTGCGGCGTCGGCCTCAGGGACGGGCAGCCGGTGGCGTACGCCGCGCAGTGCGGGACGGCGACGACGCCCGCCGGATACCGTACGGCGGCCCGCGTGGTCCGGCTCGCCGACCGGCTGGGGCTGCCCGTGCTGACGCTCATCGACACGCCCGGCGCCGCCAACGGCGCGGACGCCGAACGCTTTGGCGCGGGCGCCGCCATCGCGGAGCTCTTCGGGGCGGTCGCCGCCGCGCGGACGCCGCTGACCAGCCTGCTCATCGGCGAAGGCGGCTCGGGAGGGGCGCTGGCGCTCGCCGCGCCCGGCAACACCTGGGCCACGCCGGACAGCTACTTCTCCGTCATCGCGCCCGAGCTCGCGGCCGCGATCCTCAAGCGCTCCCCCGACCAGGTGCCGCACACCGCCGACCAGTTGCGGCTGCGGCCGCAGGACCTGGTGGAACTGGGGGTCGTGCGGGGCATAGTAGGGGCCGGGTAGCGGCGGGAAGCCCTGTACGGAGCGCGTACCGGAACTCCCCCGTGCCTCCCCTTTGCCGGCGGGCTGCTTCACACCCACCACACGGGTGGTTTCCTGCCGTACCGGGCCGCCCGTGGTGCCGTTCGCGTCGAGGCCCGGACCGGGGAGTGCCCGGGGCGCCCGGTGGAAGGGTCGGCTCCGGACCGCGGCGGCGCGTGCCGGCGCCATCGAGCCGCCTGCTCCCCGCGGTTGGCCGGCGGTCGGGTGCCATGGCGACCTCCCGCCGGCCGCATGCGCCCCGGTCGCCGCGCCCGACGCGCGGCGGGCTGCCCGGGCGCCTAGCGTGCGAAGGAGAAACCGACTGGCAGGAAGGCTGGGAGACGATGGCAGCGCACTCCGAGGGAACGCCCTGCTGGGCCGACGCGATGGTCCCCGACGTGGAGGCGGCGAAGCGCTTCTACGGCGAACTGCTCGGCTGGACGTTCGACGAGGGCTCGCCGGAGTTCGGCGGCTACACGCAGGCGTTCTCCGGCGACCGGGCCGTGGCGGCCCTGGTGCCGCGGATGCCGGGGACCGGCGGGCCGCCGGCCTGGAACCTCTACCTCGCCTCCCCCGACATCGCGGCCACCGCCGGACGGATCCGGGACAACGGCGGCGCGCTCCTGATGGATCCGATGCCGGTCGGCTCCTTCGGCACCATGGTCACGGCGGAGGACCCCAGCGGGGTGTTCTTCAGCGTGTGGCAGCCCGGCAGCCACCCCGGTTTCGGCACGACCGGCGAGCCCGGTGCGTACTGCTGGGCGGAGGTCACCACCAGGGATGTGGAGAGGGCGGACCACTTCTTTCCCGCCGTCTTCGGCTACGAGGCGAAGCGGATGCGGCACGAGTCGGTCGACTTCAGCCTCTGGCACCTCGGCGGCGAGCCTGTCGCGGGACGGCTGCGCATGACGGACGACTTCCCGCCCGACGTGCATCCGTACGTCAACGTCTACTTCGGTGTGGAGGACTGCGACGCCGCGATCTCCACGGTCACCCGGCTGGGCGGCACGGTGCAGCGGGGGCCGCTGGACAGCCCCTACGGCCGGTACGCGGCGGTCGTGGACCCGCAGGGCACCGCGTTCTCCGTCATCGACCCCGCCACGACCGCCGGGGAACAACCCGAGTTCACCTGACCGGCTGCCGGGGCCCGCCGGCGTCACCGGGGCGAGCCGGGCGACCGCGTCTCCTTGGCCTGCGGGATTCCCCGGGTCGCGTGGCTCTCACGGTCCTCGTGGGCGGCGGGCACCGAGGGCGCGCCGACCAGGGTCCGGCCCACGACGGCGGTCACCACCGGTGGACGGCTGTGCTGGGCGCCGGGCCCCGGGACGGGTGGTGTGTCGTCGGCCCGGCGCGGACTGTCGTCGACCACATCCTCCGGCTCCTCCGGCCCCGCGTCCGGGGTGGCGCGCGGCACGGCGCCGCCGGGAAGCCCACCGCCGACGTCGGGCGCGCCGGCTCCGGGGACGTCCCGCGTCCCGGGGCAGGTCTCCGGAACGCAGTCGTCCACGTCGGCGGTCGGGGCGTTGACCTCCTCCGCGTACGGCGCGGTCCCGGGAGCGCCCGACTGCTGCCGCGGCCCCGTGGAAGCGGTGTCCGTCTGCCAGACCTGGGCGGGCGATTCGTCGCGGACCTTGACCACGACGGAGGTACCCGGCTCGGTGGACACGGGCATCATGGCCAGTCCGTCGTTCCACCGGGGGATCACCTGCCCCTGGATGGTCAGGTCGTATCGGACGTCGACGGCATCGGGGGCGGTGCGGCTCGTGCAGCCGTCCAGGACGACGACGCCGTCGAGACCGTGGGAGTTCAGGCAGAGCGCGGGTGCGGCCGAGCTGCGGAGCCGGCCGTCGGTCTCGTACACCCACCGCTGGGTGGGGGCCGAGGAGCAGGCCGACATGGTCGCCTCGGAGCCGGCCGTCGGCTCACGGTCGGCGATGTCGAGGCACAGGCCGGCCTCGACGTTGCGGAGCCGGGTGTTCAGCGGCCCGGCCGGGAGGTTGGCGGAGGTGGCGGACGGTTCGGGCTCGGCGGGCGTCGCGGTGCCGGAGGCGGGAGGCGCGGTGTCCGTGACCGCGCCGCTGGGGACCACCGACCCGGCGTGGTTGTCGTCCTCCGGCCAGAAGGCCGACGCGAGCGTGATGACGAGGAGTCCGGTCACCGCGGCCGCGGCCCCGACGGCGAGCGCTCCGGGCGCGACACCGACCGCCGCCATGCGCCTGCCCCGCAAGGCGAGGGCGCGCAGTGTCCGGGGGCCTGTGCCGCGCGAGTGCCGACCACCGCCGCGCGGGGCTCCGGGCCCGGGGCCGGGAGCGGCCCCGCCCTGGGCGCGGGCCTTGCGCCGCCGCCCGGGGCGGGAGTCGAGGTACTGCTGAGCCGCGCCGCCGAGCAGCGCCTCCGCGAGCAGCACACCGAGCCGCCCGCCGGTCTGCCGGAGCTGGTCGGCGGCGTAACGGCAGTACGCGCACTCGGAGAGATGCACCTGGATGTCGGGGATCAGCGCTCCGCCACGGCGGAGCGAGATGTCGAGGAGGCGGTTGTAGTGCCGGCACTCCGCGGTCGGCGCGTACTCCCGGTGGACCCGTACACAGGTCTGCCGGAACTGTTCGCGCGCTTGTCCGAGTTGACCGGACGCGGCACGGGGATCCATTCCCAGCAAACCAGACGGTATGGATATGCCCTCGGCCTCGACCTCGGCATGCCAGAGCAGAACCTGGTCGGCGGGCGCCATTGCGTGGAAAGCGCGCGAGACCAACTGCCTATTCTCCTGCGGCCCTTCCGGATTGACCAGACCGGTCACCACTGCCGCGACCCGCTGGTCGGCCGTCCACGCCTTGGCGATATGACGGGTGGTCACCAGAAGGTGGGGCCGCAGGGCGCAGGCAGGGCCGCCGCGTCCCAGATTCTCCAGCAGTTGCGCGAAAGCCGCAGTGGTCAGCATGGAGGCAGTTCTGTTCGACGCCGAACATATCGAGGCATATTCGAACACGGGCTGCCAGTGCCGGGCGAGCAGGGTGGCCACGGACTGGACTTCCTGGGCCCCGCCACCGGCCTGCACAGCGGTGGCGAGCTCCTCGTCGGAGACGCCGGCGGCACGGCCGGGCTGCGGCGAGGGGGAGTTTCCTGGCGTACGGGGATGTTGCATCGACGTCTTTCCATCCATGACAAAGCGGTGGGGGGTTGTCGTGTGCGACCGAAAGGAGTGCGCCGGATTGGTACATACCTTTGCGCAGGTGGTTCGACGCTCTTTTGGAGTTGACCACCGCAGTGAAATTCGAACGGTTGATCAGGGCGGCGCTTGTTCGGTTGCGAGGCAGCTCACCCTTGCACAACTCGCCTGCCAGTAACAAGAGTTCCGGAACTCCGACCATTCCCCCGCGCGCCGGCCAAGACATCCGCCGGGCGAGACATCTGCCGGGCGAGGGCAGCACATTCTGGAACTCGAGTAAGTACAACAATGCAGAAGCATTGGGGCGACCCCGGTTGACGAAGTCGCCGCACCCGTCCACCCGCGGCCGCGTGTGCGGCGCCGGTGAGCGGTGCCCGGACATTTACCCTGCGAGAACCGGTCTCCCGAACAAAAGGATCAGACCATGCCATCTCGCCTCAATCCCTACATCAGCTTCGACGGCAACGCCCGAGAAGCCATGGAGTTCTACAAAAGCGTCCTCGGCGGCAGCCTGCGGCTGAACACGTTCGGCGATTTCGGCGGGCAGGCGCCCGGCGAGTCGGACAAGATCATGCACGGAATGCTCGAGACCGACCGCGGCTTCACCCTGATGGGAGCCGACACCCCACCCGGCATGGAGCACAGGCCGGGCAACAACTTCTCCGTCAGCATCAGCGGCGACGACGCCGGCACACTCCGCGGCTACTGGGAGAAGCTCTCCGCCGACGGCACGGTGAACGTCCCGCTGGAGAAGCAGATGTGGGGCGACACGTTCGGCATGTGCGTCGACCGGTTCGGCGTCTCCTGGATGGTCAACATCACCGAAAACCAGAACCGGACCTGAGCCGCCCGCCGCCCGGCGGCCGGGAGCGCTCGGGGCGCTCCCGGCCGCCGGGCGGCTTCACACATCCGTCACACCCGCCCGGTGAAATTCATATGAACGCCTCCGGGTGATTTCTGATCCAGCCATTCAACCCGACCGATTGGCGAATTTTCGATCTTTAAATGAAATGTAATGCCGAGGTCAAATAAAGGTAAGTACGGTGGTGGTCCGCTGAAGCCGCACACCGGGCTGGAGGCCGGTCGCCGATGTCGCTGACCACGCCTTCCGTCCCGGCAGGCACCCGCCCACCCGAACACGGCGGCATGCGCGGGCGCGCCCGGCCAAAAGCCGGACCGGCTCACCGTGCGGCCGTTTCGAATTTCCGTTCCCCCACTGACCCGACCACACCGCGCCCACGACCTCGGAGCGCAGGAGGCAGGCCATCGTGCTTTCCAAAACCCTCGACTCCTTCTCCCCCCTCAAGGACCGGACGGTCCTCAGACGCGATGCCCTCGCATCGCTCGTCGTCTTTCTCGTCGCTCTTCCCCTGTGCGTGGGCATCGCCGTCGCGTCCGGCGTCCCCGCCGAACTCGGACTCGTCACGGGGATCGTGGGCGGGCTCGTCGTCGGCCTCCTGCCGGGCAGTTCGCTCCAGGTGAGCGGACCTGCCGCCGGGTTGACCGTTCTCGTGTACGACGCGGTGCAGCACTTCGGCCTCGGCCCGCTCGGCGCGATCGTCCTGGTCTCCGGCCTGCTGCAGGTCGGTCTCGGCCTCGCCCGGCTGGGCCGCTGGTTCCGTGCCATCTCCCTCGCCGTCGTACAGGGCATGCTCGCCGGCATCGGCCTGGTGCTCGTACTCGGCCAGCTCTATGCCCTGGCCGACGCCGAGCAGCCGTCCGGCGGGATCGCGAAACTCACCGGTCTGCCGGGACTGGCCGGCGCGGTCGCCGGCGGGGGCACGGCACTGACCGCGTTCGCCGTGGGCGCGGGCACCATCGCCGTACTGCTCCTGTGGCCGCGACTGCCCGCCGCGGTGCGCGTCGTTCCCGGTCCGCTCGCAGCGGTGGCCATGGCCACGTGTGTCACGGTGCTGCTGGACCTGCCGGTCGCCGAGGTCCGCGTCCAGGGCCTCCTCGAAGCGGTGGACCCGCCGGGGGCAGGCGACTTCCAGCAGCTCGCCGGCGTGGCCGCGATCGGAACGGTGCTGGCCTTCACGCTGATCGCCTCGGCCGAGAGCCTCTTCAGCGCGGCGGCCGTCGACCGGATGCACGACGGAGCGCGCACCCACTACGACAAGGAACTCATGGCCCAGGGCGCGGGCAACATGGTCTGCGGCACGCTGGGCGCGCTGCCGATGACCGCCGTCATCGTCCGCAGCGCCACCAACGTCCAGGCCGGTGCGAAGACCCCCCTCTCCCGGGTCCTGCACGGCCTGTGGCTGCTCCTCTTCACCGCTGCGCTGCCGGCCGTGATCGCGGTCATTCCGCTGGCCGCGCTCGCCGGAGTGCTGGTGCACGCCGGCTGCAAACTGATCCCGGTCAAGGACCTGCTGCCGCTGTGGCACCGGCACCGCGGTGAGGCCGTGATCCTGGTCGTCACCGCGCTGGCCGTCGTGTTCACCGACCTCTTCGAGGGGGTGCTCCTCGGTCTGCTGCTCGCCGTGGTCAAGACGGCGTGGGAGGTCTCCCACATACACGTCGAGATCCTCGAACGTACCGACGCGCGTCTGGTGGTCTCCATCACCGGCAACGCGACCTTCCTCCGCCTGCCGCCGGTGCTGGACCAGTTGGAGAAACTGCCCCGCGACCGCGCCGTCGAGCTGGATCTCTCCCAACTGCGCCACCTGGACCACGCCTGCCGGGTCGCGCTCGAGAGCTGGGCGGTGTGGCACAACGGCAGCCGGCCCGAACCGATGACCGTCCGGCACCCCGCGCCCACCGGAAACGCCGTCCGCTGACCGGTCACCCGTACCCGGTGCCGCTCTTTGCCGCACCGGGCCCGGGCGGTGCCACCACCCCGGCGGCGGTGGTGGTACGCATGGAAGTACCCCCCATGCCCTCACCCCCTCACGTACCCGACCCGAACGCAGCGGAGCCGTCCGTGGCCACCGTCCACCGCCTCACCCACGCACCGTCCGGGCCGCTGCGTCCCCCGGACCGGATCTGGTACGCGTCGTACGGCTCGAACATGGACGCCGCCCGGCTGCGGTACTACCTCCACGGCGGCAGACCGCCCGGCGCCGCGCGGAGCTACCCCGGCTGCCGCGACCGGCGCCCGCCGCTGCGCTCGGCAGCGATCGAGTTCCCGGGCCGGATGTACTTCGCCACCGAGTCGCCCGTCTGGCGCGGCGGCCGGGCATTCTACGACCGGGCCGCCGACGGCAGCGTCTGGGGCCGCGCGCACCTCATCACCGTGGGGCAGTTCTCCGACATCGCCACCCAGGAGATGTACGAACCCCCCGGAACGGACCTCGATCTCACCGAAGTCCTCGCCGACGGCCGCGCCGTGCTCGGTCCCGGCCGCTACGAGACCCTGGTGCTCCTCGGGCACCTGGACACCGTCCCGGTACTCACGTTCACCGCGCCGTGGCACCTGTCGGAAGTGCCCTTGACCAAGCCCTCCGGCCTTTACCTGCTGCATCTGGCCCGCGGACTGCTCACGGACGGAGTCCGGGACGCGCCGGCCGTGGCGCGCTATCTCTCGCGCTGTCCCGGTGCCGCGGACGCCTGGTCGCTCGGTGAGCTCGCCGCCTTGATCGCGGAGCTGGACCCGGGCCCCCGGGTGGCGGACCGGCCGCCCGCCGCGCGGGGCCGATCGAGTGGTTCGTAAGGGGCGTCACTCGCGCCCCAACAGGCGGAGAGACGTTTCCCCTTACCTTCCTTGGGTGGGGCGGGTGGGACTCGAACCCACGGCCGACGGATTATGAGTCCCCTGTCTAGGGACTCCCCCTCGTGTCGGCTTGTGTCACCTGATGTTAGCCACTGCCGGAACGTGCTGGTCACGGGCCGGATTCTCTCGGGGCCGCTCCCTCGTTCCTGTCGGCTCGTGTCGTCCTGTGCTACCCCGTTACGGGACGTTCGGGCGAGCATCGGGCGAGCAGGAACCCGCCACCACCTGGGGAAACGCACCCCGTCGGTGACATCCACGAGCCTACTCGCCCGGGGGTGCGGAGGTGCCTTCTTCCCCCTCTTCGGGTGGCGTCGGCGCCTCCTCCACGGGTGGGTCCAGCGGCTTCCTGGCCCTGGGCACCAGCCCGGCCGCGCGCTCCGCGATCTCCTGGTCGACCTGCTGGAGCAGCGACGTATAGGTGTCGCCGGCGAGCTGGATCGAGGAGTGCCGCAGCGTCTCCTTCACCGCGTGGAGGTCGCCGCCGCCGCCGTGGATGAGGGTGGCCGCGCAGTGGCGAAGGTCCCGGAGGTTGATCGGCGGAAGGCCGGCCCTCCGGCAGATCCGCCGGAACTCCTCGCTCACCTTCTCCGGGTGCAGCCATGACCCGTCGACGTCTACGAACTCCTTCCCGGTGTCGACCCAGTCCTTCGTGGCCTTGCCCTCCTCCCGTTCCTTCGCGGCCTGCTCGTTCCAGGCCACCCGCTCCGCCGCCTTCCGGATGCGGTGCTCCCGGAGCACGGCCACGTTCAGGGAGTCCAAGGCGATCGTCGCGGCCGACCCGTCGGTCTTCGGGTCGTCCTCGAACACCTGCCAGTTGTCCACCACGATCTCCTTCGAGATGGTGATGGACCCGTTCTCCAGGTCCACGTTCCGCTCGTCCTGGCCCACACCCTCGCCGCGGCGGAGGCCTCGGAACGCGATCAGGTGGAAGAACGCGTAGAGCCTGGACTCCTCGGCGGCGTCCAGGAACTCCCCGATCTGGCTCGGCGTCCACACCATGACGGCGCTCGGCTTCTCGCCGGTCTTCCGCCAGTGCTCGACATGCCGGTCCGTCCACAGGACAGCCTTCGGCCGCTTGCCGGATTCCAGCTCCACCCACTGGGCCGGGTTGAACGTGATGTACTGCCGACGGATCGCAGCGTTGAGCGCGGTCCGCAGCGTGGCCCGGATGCGCTGCTTGGTCGCCGGCCCGGTGATGAGCCGGTACGGCGGCATCGCGGCCAGCTTCTCCCGCTCGGCCGCGAGGCGCGCGGACTCCGCGGCCGGCGGTCGGCACGCCTTGCCCCACCTGCAGCGGGCCTCCTGCTCCCGGCGCGCGGCGTTCTCGGCCGCGATCACCTCGTTTTGCTCGGTGATCCCGTCGAAGAACGCCTGTGCCTGGGCCACATTGAAGCGGTCCAGCCGGTAGTGCCCGACCCCCGGCACCAGGTGCACGCGGATGTGGGACCGGTACCCGGACGTGGTGGTGCGCTTCGTCTTCTTGGACTCCACCCACGTCTCCAGCCACTCCCCGACGGTCATGGAGACGTCCATGGGCACGCCGCCGGCGAGGCGCCGTTTCACGTCGTCGGTGCCCGGGATCGGCTCCCGGTCCCGCATCACGCCGACCAGGAGGTCACCCACGCGACGGGCCGCATCTTCGTCGTCCCCCGCGAGGTCCAGGAGCGCGCGGACCTTGTCCAGGTCACCCTGGGCGTCCTTGACCGTTGCGTACCCGGTGCGCCGGAACGTGCGCCGAGTCCCCTTCTCGTCCGGCGGTAGCTCCTGGCGCAACTGGTGGTTGCCGTGCGCCCTCTTCGTCAGCTGCGGGCACTTTGTGCCCAGCCGCTTCCCGTCCTCGCCGCGGCACTCACACCGCTTCGAAATGCCACCAGCACGCCGTGCTCCGGGCATGGCTATCCCTTCGTAGGACCAGGGCGCGCCCTGCGCCCGTACGTGGCGGGCCGTCCCCGCCTGGACGCTAGGCCGGTCGATCCAGCCCAGGTAGCGGCGGGAGCACCAGGCCGCGGCCGGCGATCTCGTCGCGCAGTTCGTGGAGTTCGGCGGTCAGCTCCTCCGCGACCTCCCGGGCCGCGCTCGCCTCCGGGCCGCCCGGCTCCCCCTGCCACCGGTAGTCCGCGATGGCCTGCTCCCAGATCTGCTTGTAGAGCCGGCGGATCTGGGACTCCAGCCGGTGGTGCTTGCGCAGCGCGGTCAGCGCCCACTCCTCGGCGCCCGGCTCCCCGTTCCACCAGTCGGCGGCCTCCAGCGGAGAGGCCATCTTGCCGGGCAGGTACTCGACTTCCTCGAGGTACCCGACGGGGAACCCGAGCACGGTCGGCGGGATCTTGAGCGCCGCCGCCAGCAGGCACACCTCGGCGAACGTGATCTGGCCGCGCCGGCCGTTCTCGATGTTGGAGATGACCGTCCGGGGGATCGGTGCTCCCAGGGCCTCGCACGCGTCGGCGAGCTGCTGTGCGCTCATTCCGCGCGCTTGGCGGTGCCGGCGCAGCTCTCGCGCGACCGTCTTGCTGACTCGGGCCATCCAGTCCAGTTGCTCCACGATGACCCAAAGTACAGTCGCTGTTGTGCCGTATCAACCCATGTCGTAGAGTGCGCCTCCAGGACCCAACATCACCCCGATTAGCCCAGGAGTTGCGCCGATATGACCCAGCAGCCCGCAGCCGCCGGTCCCCAGGTGATGACGACACGCGACCTCATGGACCTCCCCCCGACCACCGACCTGGAGACCGCTGGCCGCGCCTTCGGGATCGGACGCACCACCGCCTACGCCCTCGCCCGCAGCAACGAGTTCCCGTGCCGCGTCATCCGCACCGGGCGCCTGTTCCGCGTCGTGACAGCCGACATGCTCCGCGTTCTCCAGGTCTCCCCGCCGGAGAACGCCGCCGCGCCCGCCGCGTAACCCCCAGGCGGCGGGCAGACCGATGCCCCGGCACCAACCCCCCGGTGCCGGGGCATCGCCATGAGCTGTCCAGCTCGGTCCCGCGCGCCGGAGGGCTCAGGCGGCGGGGGCTGACACGGCAGCGTGCAGTTCGCGCACCCCGGCAGCGCGAGGGTGCTGCTGCGCCAGCTCGGCGACGATCCGTCGGATTGCTGGGCGGTCCCGTACTTCGCCAGGGCTTGCGCGGTGGGCGTCGAGCAGTGCGCGGGCGGTCTGTTCCGGGCGGCCCCAGGCCCACCAGGCGCGGGCCATATCGGTGCCCAGCCGCGCCTTGCGCTCAGCCGTCGGGAAGTGATCGGGCCGCAGGTTCCTCCCCGCTTCCAGGGCGGCGCCCGCGTCGCCGAGCGCCCAGTGCACGCCGACGGTGTAGAGGTCGACGGCGGCCGGGTTGATGGGGAAGAGGCGCCCCGCAGGCGCGAGGAGAGGCAGTCGGCGGGCGGCGCGCCGGGCCTCCTCGGCCATGGCCAGGGCCTCGGTGCGCCGGCCTCCGCAAGCGGCGGTGTAGGCCAGGGTGCACAGCATCTGCGCGTAGGCCGAGGAGGCGGCCTCCGTCCGTAGCCCCGTGGACTCCACTCGGGCCGCCGCCGACTCCATGAGGCGCTGGGCCTCCTCGCCACGGTCCTGGTGACGGAGCACGATCGCGAGTTCCCGGGAAGCGGCAGCCGCGGCGAGCGGGGAGCCGGACACTTCGGCCCAGGTACGGGCGCGGTCGGCGGTGAGGCGGGCCTGCTCGTACGAGCCGAGCTTGACCAGCAGGGCCGCACTCAGGCTGTAGACGGAGGAGAGCCGCGCCTGGTCAAGCTCACGGCGAGAGGACGCAGCGGCGTGCCCGTCGGCCAGGAGGCCCGGCAGCAGCGCGAGGAGCTGGGTGTGAGCACCCTTGTCGTACAGCTCACGAGCGGCGGCCATGCGAGCGTCGAGCGCACCCCTGCCGGTGGGAGGCGGGGGGTCGGCCAGGGCACGGTCCATGCCGAGCAGCATGGCGGCCGGAACGGTCGCCGTGGCGGCGAGCAGCGAACGGCGGCGCATCGGGTCCTCCTCGGCGTGCGGACTGGCCGACACTCTAGTAGCGGCCGGTGCCGTTGGAGCCGGGGGCGCTAAGGAACTCACCAGGACGTGTTGCGGGATGCCCACAGTCGAGGCGGCCCGGTGAATCAGCGTCAGGTCGGTGACCTGGGTGCGTCGCTCCATCCGTGAGACCGTCGCGGCCGAGCACCCCAGGTGTCCACCGAGGTCGGCAAGCGTCCACCCTCGGTGCTCGCGGCCCAGGCGGATGAGGGCTCCGGGATGGCGCCGGGCGACTAACTCCTTGACCTTCGCGCTGTTCCAGAGCGGGTCACCGGGCACAGTCCCTCCCCTGCTGCACGACCGGGGGCCACCCACGGTACGGGCGCAAAAGCAGGGGCGTCGAGACCGCTTGCACATCTTGCAAACGCCTTGCACCGAAAGAGAGTTGATCACCGCCGGGGTGCGGCGTGCGGTGTGCTCAGTGCATCGCCCCGAATCCGCGGGGCACCGTCCATCGGAGGCACCATGGCAACCGCAGCCGTTACCCCTCTCATCACCCACTCGGTGACCGGCACGGCCCGCTCCCCCCGCGAGGTCGTTCCGGCCGACCTCTGGGAGAAGCAGGTCCGTCTCCTGATGCGCGACTACCCGTACGACTCGGTCATGGCGACCCGCGTGCTCGGCCAGGGCTACGCCTACCTGCTCACCGCGATGCACCACCGTGGCGAGAGCCTGGGGCTCGCTCCGAGCAAGCTCGTGGACATCGGCGCCCACATGATCATCCTCGACACCGTCGCCTACGCCGAGCTGTGCGACAAGTTCAACGCCGGGCACTTCCTGCACCACGTGCCCCTGGTCGAGATGAAAGACGACGGGTCGGTGATGAAGACCGCCCACCTCGTCGCCCGCGCCGGCTGGGACGTCGACCTGCCACTGTGGGAGGACGCCGCCACGTGCGGCCCGTGCCACCCCGGCAACGACTCCCACTGACCTCCCCGCCTGACCCCTCGGGGGCCTGGACAGCCTGTCCGGGCCCCCGAGGCACGACCGGGTGAGATTCCCCCGAACAACCCGCCCTCCGGCGCCTCAGCCGCCAGGATGGGCCAGGTGACGACCACAGACCTCTGGCACCACTACGGCCGCACCCGTGCCGAGCAGGACCGCACCGTCCCCGACTGCTTCCACTGGGCGTGGGGCCAGAACGAAGGCCCAGGCCCGGAAGTCCTCGGCGACATCACCGGCAAGACCCTGGCCGACCTCGGCGCCGGCGTCGCGCGTCACGCGGCCCACCTGGCAGTCCACCACGCCCCCGCCCGGGTCGACGCCGTGGACGCCTCGCCGGCCCAGCACGCCATGGCCGCCGACCTCTACGGCCCGCTTGCCCCCCGCCTTCGCCTCGTCCACCAGGACGTCGTTCAGCACCTGCGCGCCACGCCCAGCACGTATGACGTGCTCTACAGCGTGTTCGGCGCCGTGGACTTCACCGATCCCCGCGAGCTGCTGCCGGCCGCGGCCGTCGCGCTCCGCCCCGGTGGGCGCCTCGTCTTCTCCACCCTGGCGCACTACCTCTCCGGAGCGTCCGCGCAGCCGGACGTGACGTCGGCCGACGTCCCGGCGAAGACCCCGGACGGCGAGCCCGCCACCATGCGGCGGTGGGTGCTACAAGAGCACGTGTGGGTCAAGGTCTTGGACGCGGCCGGATTCACCCGGACTCACGTGGAGGAGCTGCCCGCCGGCGAGGGACCGAGGGCAGCAGCCACCTTCCTGGTCACCGCCGAGCGTCCCGCCGACTGACGTCGGCCTACGGACACACCACCGCCCCGGCACCAGTCACCTGATCGCCGGGGCGGTGGTCTGTCCGGGCCCGGGTCAGCTCAGGCCCAGCCGCTCCTGGAGCCGCTGGACCCGCGCGTTGAGGACCTTCTCCGCCTCCGGGGTGATGGTGGACAGGGCAACCATGGCGGTCACGATGACGTCGCTCAGCTCTTTCTCGACGTCCTCCCACGTGTGGCTGCTGCCCTTACGGGGGTTGGCCCCGAGCGCGCCCGTGATGGCCTCCGCGGCCTCGCCCACCTCCTCGCTGATCTTGAGGACCCTCAGCAAGCGGACGTCACCGGCCGCGGCCTGGTTCTCGTTGTCGAGCCAGCCCCGCAGCTTGTGCACGCCGTCCCACGTGCTGCCGTTCCCGTCCATGCGCTTCTCCTCGTCGTTCTACAGGGGTTGTACTGGGTCGAGCTACCGCAACCACATGGCCAGGGTGAGCGCGGCCATGAGCCCGGTCAGGACCGCGACCTGGGCCAAGGCCGCCCAGGCGAGCGCCGGGTGCGAGCGCCGGATACGCCGCCACGCGGCCCACCCGGTGTGGCCGTCGGCCTGGGCGCGGAACCCGAACGCGCTGATGCTGACCGCTACGTACTGCGCGGGGCGAGGGTCCGCCCCGTCCGCCTTGAAGGCGTCCATCACAGGTCTCCTCAGAACAGCGCCGGCACCAGGTCCAGCGCGTTGGGGTCGGTCACCTGGAGCAGCTCCGTCGCGGTGACGGCCAGGCCCACCGTCAGAGCGGAGTGGTCCGTCAGCCGGTCCTCGTCCGTACGCGGCTCGTGCACGTACCGGCAGCCCCCCACGAGGCCGGCGAGCGGCTCGGAAACGTGGGCGTGGTCGTACCGGTAGCCATCGCCGGTGCGCCCCACCCAGGAGTACGCCCGCTCGTCCGGCGCGACGAGGCGGAACGCGTCCCGGTACCCGGCCGCGGCGAGCCCGGTGTAGAACCCGTACTCCCAGGTCTGGAACGTCCGGTAGCTGGGCACGTGGTCCGGCTCCAGGACGTTGAAGTCCCCGATCACCAGCCGGTGCCCCGACGCCCCGGAGGGCAGGGCTGCGGCCAGGCCCTCCAGGAACGTGCGCTTACGGGTCACCTTGGCCTCCGTGGCGTCCCGGGACGGCACGTACACCCCGACCACGGTCAGCGGCCCCTGCTCGGTCTGGGCGGTCACCGCTGCCACCCGGTGCGGCAGGTAGGCCACCGGCAGCGGCGCGTCCACCGTGGCGAGGCGGGACACGATCATCACGCCGCGCTCCCGCGTCCCGTACGGCGGCCTCGGGAAGGTCACCGAGTAACCGGCCGCCTCGAACTGATCGGCCAGGAACTCACACCCGGCCGACCGCGCCGTCTCCGTCAGCACCAGCACCGACTCCGGACGGGCTGCCAGATACCGCAGCTGCCTCTCCGCGCGCTCCCGGGACGGGTTGTTGAGGTTGAACGTCAGCACGTCCAGCATCGTCGGGCTGGTCCTTCCTGAGTCGGGTGATCGCGGCAACGACGGTCCGGGCGACCTCTTCGGCCGGCACGTTGGAGGCGTCCACGTTCAAGACGCGGTGCCCCTTGCCACGTAGGAACTTAGCGGCCTCGACGTAGTAGGCGCATTCCACGTGGCTGGAGCCCTCGGCGCGCTCATACCGGGAGTGCGCGCCCCGCGCGGCGAGACGTTCCTCGATCACCTCCGGCTGCCCGCTCACCATGACGGTCAGGTCCGGCTGGACGACGCCCTCGTTGAGCAGCCACACGAACTCCCGGTCCACGCCGTCCATGCACTGGAGCGCGAGGCTACTGGCGATGTACCGGTCACAGACCACGACCTCCCCGCGCTCCAGCGCCAGCCGGATCTCCTCGCCGTGCTTGTAGCGGTCGGCCGCGATGAGGCACGCCATGGCCGTGCCCTGGTACTCGTCCGTTCCGTGCCGCGCGAGGCTGCCCAGGGCGGTGTCCGTCGGCTCCCTCGTCGCCAGCACGGGCACCCTGTCCGCGTGCAGCAGCCGGGCCACCAGGGCGGTCACGGTGGACTTCCCCACGCCGCCCGGCCCCTCGATCGCGACCAGCAGGCCACGCCGCCGGGTCAAGACACACCCACCACGGGAAGGACACGCGTCTGGTGCGGTACGACGGGGCACAGCTCGGTGTCCACGGCGCCGATGCGCTCGCCGGCGGCCACGACGGCGGCCGGGCAGCCCTTGCCGCAGGAGTCCGACAGGGAGCAGCTCCCGCACGTCGGGTTGCCTCCGAGGTCCCACCGGTCGCTGAACTTCCCGTACGCGTCCAGCCTCTTGGCGATGTCGTCGTGCTCCCAGACGTTGCCGACGAGGAAGTCGGTGTCCGGGTGCTGCGATGCCGTCGTCCGGGCGGCGAAGACGAGGTAGGGGCAGATCGCCACGCCGCCGTCGGTGAACGTGTAGATGATGGTCCCGGCCTCGCAGTTGGCGAGCGGGCGGCTCTCGGTGTTGGGGAAGCGGATGTTCACCATCTCCGGGCCGCCGTCTGCCTCGAACGGGGCCGTCATCGCCGCGATCTGCTGCATCTGCTCGTCCGGCGTACGCAGCTTGCCCTGCGCGTTCTTGGACTGGCCCCGGCCCATCGAGCCGAGGGGGTTCATCAGGACGTACGTGGCGCCCTGCTCCCGCGCGAACTCGACCAACTGCCTGTACTCCCGGTCCTCCGCGAGGTTGTTGGGCGTGCACAGCAAGCCCTGGAGGATGCCGGCGGTCGCGAACCGCTTGATGGTGTCGATGGTCTCAGCGAAGCACCCGGGCAGGCCGCGGAAGACGGAGTGCGACTCCTCCGCGAACCCGTCCAGGCTCACGTTCATGTGGGCGTCGAGCTCGGCCAGGGCGGCGATGTCCTCGTCGCTGACCATCGTGCCGTTGGTGCACACCCCGACGGCCATCCCAGCGTCGCGGAAGGCGGCGACGATGTCGATGAGGTCCGTGTGCATGAACGGCTCGCCGCCGGTTAGTGTCACCCGGGTGACGCGCGACTCGGCAAGCTGCGGGATCAGCCGGTCCTTGATCTGCGACAGGGACATGTACGTGCCCCGCTTCGTCGCCGTCACGAAGCAGTGCTTGCACAGGGCGTTGCATGGCTCGCAGATCTGGATGAGTGCCTTACGGTTCGGGTGGTCGACCGTCGTGCGGAAGTAGCACGACGCGGCCTGTTCCCCGCTCAAGATGGGACGCGCGGTCAAGGTGTCTCCCTCGTCGGTGTCCCCGGCCCGCCTCGGGCCGGGTGGGGTGCCGTCCTGCCCGTCACAGCAGGAGCGGACGGCCCGTCCTCACCGGCGCCAGCGTGAGCCGTACCGGCGCCCTGGGGGAAGTCCCCCCGCGAAGACGGGAAGTCGATGGGGTCGGCTTCAGCCGAAGGACGGGTAGCGGGCGCGCCACACCAGGAGGCCGGCGTCGTCGTCCAGCGCCGGCGACGTGCCGCGCTCGGCCTCCCGGACGTGGTACCCGGCAACCTCGAGGTCCGTCCTGATGCGGTGGATGCTGGTCCGCCAGTGCTCCTCAGCCCCAGCCGGGACCGTGCCGTCCGGCAGGCGCCGGTACTGGGGGTCCGGCTGCCACAGCACCCGGACACACATCTCCGCGTGCGGCGGCCACAGCACGGCCGGGGCGTCCAGCGTGTGGAACGTCCCCAGCTCCCTCCCGGGCCACTGCTCGTGGGAGGTGTTCAACACGGCGTCCACCAGGCGCAGCGGATCGCGCTCCGGGTACCGGTAGTCCGGCTGGTCGAAGTTGGGCCGGGCGGGGCCTGCGCCGTCCCATGCCTGGAACGGCGGCCATGACTCCTCCTGCCCCTCCGGGACACGCCAGACCAGAATGTCCTCCTGGGCGTGGAGGCGCGGCGCGCGCGGAGGGCCGGTCACGGCGGCCACGAGACCGACGGATTGGAGCGCGGCCACGGTCGCCCGGGTGCGCTCCCTCCAGTGCTCCTCAGCACCAGCCGGGACACGACCGGTGCCTCCATCCCGGCGGTAAGCCCTGTCCGGGTGCCAGCGCACGATCACGCACAGGTCCGCGCCGGGCGGCCACGCCTCCTCCGGGGCGTAGAGGGCCTGGCACCAGCCCAGCCCCTCCGGGAGGGTGCGGTAGGAGACGCCGCCACGCATGGTGTGCGTGGGGGCCAACCCGAGCGCGTCGAGGTGGTGTTCCACCAGGGCCACACCGGCGCGCCGGGTGTCGCGTCGGGTCTTCTGTTCGGTCGTCATAAGGGTCCAGTCAGGGAGTCGTCAGTGATGGGGGGCAGGGCACCGCCGGAGAACACCTCAGGCGCGTCGTTCATGAGCACCAGGAGGCGGATGACCGGGGGCGGCGGCAGCAGGTCCACCACGCCGCGCCGCACGGGGTCTTCCAGGAGCTGGCCGGCCAGGGCGAGCATGTTGTCCACCAGGGCCCGCAGACGGCCGGGCGGGATGTCGGCGAACGTCACACGCACCTCGTCCACCAGGAGCCGCAGGTGCCCGTGCATCAGGGCCAGCAGCTCCTCGACCCGCCCGGGTCGGGGCTCCGCGCCGCCGGCGAGGCAGTCGGCCGCCAGGGCCTCGGCCTCGGCGCACGTCTTCCGGATGGTCACGCGGTCTATCGGGTACTCACCCACGGCTCGCCGCCTTGAACCGGCCCGTCATGACGAGCTGAGACACGGCGTGCTGGGAGCACAGAGACCCGGCGGAGTCCATGGGCACCGACCAGTACACGCGCTCGCCGTCGGCGCCGTACAGACCCGGCCGCGGCACGCCGAGGGAGGCGCCGACGCCCAGGCATACGGTGTCCGGCACGTCCCATCGGCGGGCGGTGCTCGCCGGGACGAGGGCGTAGTACCAGTGGGCGTAGCGGTCGCAGATGACCGGCCCGTCATGGAGGGCGCCGGCGAGGTAGACGTCGATCAGCGCCGCGTCGGTCTGTTGGGCGGCGGCCTGGACGAGGTCGGCAGGGATGCGTACGGCCGCGAACAGCGACCCGCACGACAGCATGGCGACGGGGCGTTCCTGCCACTCCCGGCGCGTCTGCGCGGGATCAGGGGATGCCGAGGACAGCCAGTGCTGGGCCGCGAGCTGCCGTTCCGCCCCGCTGGTCACGTGCTGGACCGTCATCGCTGCACCCCCGCTCTGGCAGCGTGCTTGGCCTCGCGGAGGTGCCGGCCGACGTCCCGGCCGTGGAGCAGCTGCACCGGGGATTCGGTCTGCTCGACCCAAGGCGTGGTGTCCCACCGCACCCCGTACGTCGGCGGCACGGCGATCCACTGGTCCGGCCCGGACCGCACCTCGCCGGGCACGTCGTCCAAGGCGTAGCGGCCGGTGGCGGGCAGCACCAGCAGGACGGCGTGGTCCTCGGTGACGAGGCACGGCACCGGGGCCACGCGGTCCAAGGAGACCATGGCGGCCAAGCCCAGGGAGCGAGGGACGACCAGCGCGTCGAACACGGTCGTCCAGGCAATGAGGCCGGCCCCGGGCGATGCCTCCAGCTCCTGCTGGATCTCCTCCACGCTGCGGAAGTTGGGGCGGCCGGGCACGGGATGAGCGCCGGGCGTGCGGCAGTCCTCCGTCTGGCAGGTGCACCCTTGCCGCGGCCGGTTGCGGTAGCCCACCGTCAGCGGCCATTCCAGGATGCCGGCGTACGCGCTCGCGGCTGCGCTCGGTTGTCGGGTATCGATCGGCTCCATCGCCGCTACTCCCAGGGTGATCACTTCTTTACGGGCAGTGACCTTCCCGAGGGTGACGCCCCGACATGCCGACGCCCCCTAGAATTTCTAGGGGGCGTCAACTGTTCGAACAGCGCCGGTAGTTAGCTCACCAGCTCCATGTTCCTGATGAGCCCGGACAGGGCAGACGCCTGGGACGGCACGCCGATCCGGGCCATGTCCGCGACGAGGGCCCGGCTCATGGGGTGGGCGTACACGTAGTACGGGGCATCGGCCGCGGCCTCCCTCAGCTTCAACACGGCGGACGGGCTCTTACCCATCCGGTGCAGCGCCCGAGCACTGTCGATCATGAAGTGGGTGCGTCGCTCCCGGCTCGGCATCGTCCCGATGGCGGCGTTCTTCACCTTCTTCAACCCGGTGTCTGGCTGGTCGACCTCCACCCCGGCCTCTGCCGCGTGCACGGCCACGTTGCTGCGGCTGAACACGGTGTGCAGCTCCAGGTCGTACCAGTCCGGCCCGAGCCGGTCGGCGTCGGCCAGGGCCGCGTCCACCCGCGCCCAGGCATCTTCCTTCCGCCCGGCCCCCCGCGCGTACGCGATGGAGCACCGCAGATGCAGGGCCCCCCGCAGCGACAGCACCGCGTCATCCGGCTGGGATGCGGTCGCGTACGGCTCAAGCTCCCGCAGCGCCGCGTCCGCGACCGCGACGGTCTCCCGCAACGCTGCCTGGTGCAGCAGGGCTCCGCACCGGTCCCAGGCCACGGCCGCCTTGATGACCGGGTCGTCAAGCTGCGTCGCGGCGCCGGCCGCTACCTCGGCCGCGCTCCACGCCAAGTCCGCGTAGCCGAGTTGGTTGAGGCACATGCGGGCCGTACGGGCAGCGTCCGCCAGCAGCCGCAGCGCTTCCTCCCTGGCCGGGCCGGCCTGGGTGAGGACGGCGGTGTTCAGGTCCTCCACCAGCGGAGGCAGCTTCATGGCCACCTTCGGCAGGTTGGCGGCCTGCCGAGCCACGTTGGCCTTGCTCAGCCCCGTGCGCAGAGCGGCCAGGTCGACGGGCCCGCCCTGGGGGGTCAGGCCCGGGTGACCGGACAGGATGAGCCCGGCTCGTCGCAGTCCGGTGCGCAGCGCTGGAATGTAGGCGTGGGCCAGTTGCCCGCCGTTGCGCTGGAGCCGGTAGGGCTGGCCCAGCAACCACACCACGTCCACGTCGCAGCGGTCTGCGATGGCGGTGATGATGCTGTATCGGTCGAGAGGCTGGCGGCCGGACTCGACGTTGGCGACCCATGCCTCCGACCGTGTCAGGAAGTCGCCTAGCTCCACTTGCGTGAGGCCGGCGGCGTTCCGGGCGATCCGTACACGCGTGCCGATGTGCTCGTCAGTGGGAAGGGGCATACTGAACTCCAGTACTCCGTGCTGACCTAGACACTCAGGACGGTACTCCGGATTGCGCCCCCGTGAAGCCCCGAGCGGCACGGGGGCGCAGTCCGTTCCGGTGTCACACCCGGCCCTTAACGTGGTGCCCATGCCTCTCCGCCCCCGGCCTCACGGCCTGCTGCGCCCTGCCGCTGCCCGGATCAACCAGCGGATTCGCCGGCTGATGGATGAGCCCAACGACGAGGCACGGGCCGAGGAGTACGGGCGGCTGCTGGTCGCGTGGGCCGAGGCGATCCGCTCCGATCTCGTAAAAGCCGCCTGAACCGGGCGCACTTGGATTCCCAGACGCCGAGGCGTGTCCGTGCCTTCGGATCATCAGTGTCCGGACACCTGCACGGACACCCTGTCCGCGCAGGTCAGTAGGGGCGGACACGGTCCGGCACGGCCTGGTCGACGGACACCCCGGACACCCCGCGCGGACACCGTGTCCGGACAGCGCGGACAGGGCCTCCGGACACAGCAGTGCGCCCCGTCCGGGTTCCACCGCCGGACGAGGCGCACAAGGGTCCGAGTAGCACAGCACGGACAGGACGGACGCTAGCGCCCGGGTCCGACACCGGCCGCGACGAGGGCCCCCAGGGTGAGGCGCGGCGTCCGCACCCGGACCGGCGGGGACGCCAGAACCCGGCCCAGCTCCGTCATCGCGGCGACCGCCGGCATCCAGGCCCACAGCTCCGCGCAGGACCGGCAGGACACCAGGCCCTGCCCGCGCGTGCACACCCGCTGTCCGTCCTCGACGGCGTGCGCCTTCTCCGGGTGCTTGCACCAAGGGCAGGCCCGCAGGTAGGCGGTCCGTTCGATCTGCCGGCGAGCGCGCGCGGCGTTCGGGTAGGGGCGCTGGTTCACGATCCCCCCTTGGCGACGAGGCCGGCGGACTGCATGGCCTCCAGCGTCGGGCGCAGCCGCTCCATCATCCCGTTCATGCGGCGGGTGGCCTCGGCCACGACGTCCGGGTCCGGACCTCCGAAGCGGCTGGTGGCCAGTTCCATCAGGTCCTCGTTACTGAGACCCCGCAGCCACGTCGCGTGCCTGGTGTCGCGGTCCTGCAGCGCGGTCGCGTGCCGGGCCGCGGCTTCCACAAGGTGCCGGGCGCCGGCATCGGTCAGGTCGATGGTTACGCCGCCGTCCGCTGCGGCGGCCACGCCGGTCACGTGCTCGGGGCGGAGGTGAAGGGTGGTCACGGTGGTTGCCTCCCACGTCGGTTGGGCCGGACAGGATGGCACAGACGGCCGCCCGCCCCCGGAGTCGTGGGGACGGGCGGTCCGTCACTGGGCCGCAGCAGGCGGCGGGGGGTCGGTCTCGTCCAGCGGCTCGGACGGAGGCCTCTCCTCAAGGTCCAGACACAGACGCGAGAGCCGTGCGTTCGCCTGGTCCACGGCATCCCGCAGTGACCCGCCGCTGTTGGGGTACAGCTCGTGCTCGACGCGGCCGAGACGATCCTCGATCGCGCCGACCCGCTCCAGCACTCCGGGCCGGGCCGGGATGCCTGGGCGGGACGGCTCTCCGTACCAGTCGTCAATGAAGTGGTCCACGCGGTGCCCGAGCCGTATACCGCCTCGGACCACGCGCCAGGCCACCGTCCCGGCGCCGGCGAGGATGGTGACGGCACCGCCCCACACCAGCAGCGTGTCCAGGGCGGGAACTCCGGTTGCAGCCACAGACGTCATGCCGCCTTGACGAACGCGTCCTGCGCCCGGCGAGCGACGCCGGTCGGCTTCCACAGGCCGAAGTGCGAGGCGACCGCGATCACGAAGTTGACCAGGGTGAGCACCAGCGCGTTGCTGGCGTCCCAGCCGGGGCCGCCGGCCGCGAGCTCCGTGATGAAGCTGTCGGCCGCAGCCAGGGCCAGCAGCACCACGGCCTTCGTCCCGGCGTGGGTGACGCGGGTGGTCACCAGGCCGACGAGGACGGGCAGGACGAAGGAGAGCAGCAGGCCGTACCAGTAGGCGGCGTCCAGGGTGGTGTCCATGACGGGGTACTCCTTTTCAGGCGGCGACGTCGAAGCCGTGCTTCGCGCCGAGGCGGGTGAGGCTGGTCCGGCCGGGGATGCCGTCCGCCGGCTGTCCGGGCTGGCGGCCACGGAAGCCGCATTCCTCCTGCCACTCGCTCATGGCGGTGAGGGTGGTGGTGCCGTAGTGGCCGTCCTGGAACTTCTTGGACAGCAGGCCCTCGTTCACGAGGGCGGCCTCCACGGTGATGACCCCCGCGTAGGTGACCGGGGTGCCGACCATGCGGGGGTTGCTGCGCGCGGCAGCCACCAGCCGGGACAGGGACACGACCGGGCGGGACGGGGTGGGCAGCGGCGTGGTCGGCAGGGGGTGACCGAGGCGGGCCGCGATCCGTTCCCGCATGGATGGCATCGTGAAACCGCGCGGGTCGGGCTTGCCGGGCTGCCACTCCAGGTGGCCCAGGACGGACCGGGCGCCCCAGCCGTGGGCCCGGCACAGGGCGGCGGCGGCGCGCTCGATCGCGAGGAGCTGCACGTCCGGCCACGGGTCCTCCCCGTCGCCGGCGTTCTCGCACTCGAAGCCGTACAGGTGCCGGTTTCCGTCGACCGTGGCCTCGTCGTCCACCGGCAGGGGGGTCTCCGCGATCACGGCGCGCAGCACGTCCGGGTCACCCAACCCGGCGTGATTGGTGCGGCCGTTGCCGATCAGGTGGACCTGGCCGCTCTTGGCGATCATGCCGTGACACAGGGGGCCGGGCAGGCCGCTGTAGCCGTCACGCACGATCCGTACGCTGGTGGCCGTTCCCCGCGTCACGGTGTGGTGGATCATCACGCCGTGGACCGGCCCCCACGGGCCGCGGCTGTTGCGGTTCCTGGTCTCCCAGCCGGGGACCTCGACCACGTCCAGGCCCTCGTCCAGGAGGGCGCGCAGGAACCGGTCGGCAGAGAGTGGGGTGGCCATTACGCACGCTCCAGATGACGGCGGGAGGCTCCGACGGCGAGTCTGCCGACGGTCGTCGGGATGAGGGACATGGGGACCTCCAGGGGGGTGGGGACAGCCCTGTGCGGACACCGTCCGGACACGGGGCGAGGGGTGTCCGTGCTCGCGTCCGGGCACGGAAGCGGGACGGCGGTGACCTGCGGGGACAGGGCGCGGACAGTGTCCGGACAGGTCGGCGGAGGGCAGTGGCCGGGGCTCATCCGTACAGCTCCACGATCACGATTCCGCGCTCGCCGGCGGCGCCGGCCTGTGCGGCGCCGTTCGCGGAGACGGCCCCGCCTCCGCCTCCGCCATAGCCTCGCGGCACGATGCCCGCGCCGGCAGTTGCCCGCGAGGCACCGCCGTGGCCCATGCGCGAGGAGCCGCCAGCGCCGCCGATACCGGCGTTCCCGCTCAGCCGGATCGCGCCCTCCCCGGCACCGCCGCCGATGGCCCAGGACCCGGTGCCGGCTGCGGGACCGGTTGTGCCGCTCGCGGTGGTGACGGTGGAGCCCGTGGCCATGGTGGCCGCGCCAGCGGTGCCGCCGAGGGCGGTGGCGTGCGCGCCGAAGCTGCTGTTACCGCCCGCGCCGCCTGCGCCGTTGGCGGACGCGCCTGCCGCTCCGCCGACGCCGACGGTGACGGTCTCCACGGCCGCGAGCGAGGCGACGTTGATCAATGCCTCCGCGTACCCGCCCCCTGCTCCGCCGGCTCGCCAGATGGACTCGGCAGCCGCGGCCGAGGCGCCGGCCGAGCCTCCGCCGCCGGCCTGGACCTTGACCCGGACCCGGGCCAACCACGGATAGTCCGCTTTGGTGAAGTTGAAGGTGCCGGCCGTGGAGTAGGTGACGATCTGCCGGAGCCCCATGCTGCCGGGCTTGAGACAGGTGTCCCCCGCGCCGTCGGTCGTGAAGTATTCGGCGCACAAGTCGATGGCGCCCGGGAACACGAAGACGCCGTTATCGCTACCGAAAGTCAGCGCGTTCCCGGGGTCGGTCGACGGCAGAGCACTGATCGTGCCTGTGCCCGGGTGGTAGGTGATCCCGGGTCCGGCCTGGAGCAGCTCGGCACGGTCGACGCTCACCACGAACGGGGACGAGGCCGACCCGTTCCCAGAGACGTCGACCGCCCCGGCGCCGGTGATCGCGCAGGAGCATCCCCCCTGGCATCCGCATCGGGCCATGTCTATCCCTGCCTCTCCTGTGTGTCGGTCTGGGTGCCCTCGCCGTCCTCGGGCGGCGGGCACTCGCCTCGGCAGCGGCCGGTGCACCCGCACGCGAGCGCCGCCGGGCGGGTCTGCTGTCCGGGCTGCGCGGCGAGGTCTACGACCAGGTGCTGGCCGTCGACCCACCCCCACCCGATCGCGGTGGCCAGACCGCCGGCCGCGGCCTGGGCGGAGCGGCCGAGGGCCCGCTGACTCGACGTCATCGCGCGTACGGTGCGCTGGGCAGCGCGCTGTCCTGGAAGGGCG
This sequence comes from Streptomyces sp. NPDC048389, assembly GCF_040706335.1. NCBI lineage: Bacteria > Bacillati > Actinomycetota > Actinomycetes > Kitasatosporales > Streptomycetaceae > Streptomyces > Streptomyces sp. NPDC048389. Next base: position 69,825 of record NZ_JBEZKP010000021.1, read on the forward strand.
GTCATGGTGGGTCTCCTACGAATGGGTCGCCAAGCGGGATGAGGGAGACGCCGACGTTCTCGCCGTTGTCGCCCCAGTCCACGTCCACGTCGGACAGCCGGTACGGCTGGGACAGGCCCATGCACATGCCGGTGGCGGCGACGTCGATACGGACGCCAGGCACGAGCTGCCGCATAGACACGGGGGCGGTCGCGGCGAGGCCGGCGCCGTCCGGGATGCGCAAGCTCGTCGGCACAGGGTTCCGGCCGGTGTAGGAGCCTCGGGCGATCTGCCACAGGTCGTACGCCGTCAGACCCTCGGCGGTCGTGCGGATGAGGTGGTCCAAGCGCCCGTAGTACGCGCTGACGACACCGGACACCCCGTACTGGCTGCCGGTGATGTCCTGGTCTTCTTGGTTGGTGACCCAGACCAGGGAGGCCGCGTTCGTGCCGTCCCGCACGATCTCCACGTCGCCGGCGAAGGCGTCGAGCGTCAGGCGGGCCTGGGCTGGATCGGCGGTCGTCTGGGGCCGGCCGAGGACGAGGGCACGGCCGACCGTGGTGTACTCCAGGCCGCGCGGGACCAGCTCCTCGTCCAAGATCCGCAGGATCGGCACGATCCAGATCTCGTTGTCGAGGCTGCCGTCCTTCTCGTACCGGGCGTTCACGGTGTCGTCCTGGCGGACGATGTAGTCGACCATGCCCGGCCAGTCCGGCCCGGAGGCGAAAAGGCCGCCCAGCAGGTTCTCCCGGATGATGGACTCCGCGATCTCCTGCACGGGCCCCTGGTGCTTGGGGTCCGCCGAGTTGGTCGACACGTACCGCAGGAGCGTGGTGTTGACCGTGCGGGCCAGCCACTCCGTGACGTCGCGCGCCTCGATCAGGAAGCGACTGCGGTTCTCCGTCACCCGGAAGACGGGCCCCTGCCAAACGAGTTCACTGTCCCGGTAGATGGACAGGTCGTGCGCGAAGGGTTCGATCTGCCCGAGCTGCGCGCAGCACTCCGCGCCGGCCGCTCCCTTGGCGATCGTGATGGACGCCTCCGACGTGTCGTTGAGCGTCCGGTTCCAGGAGACCGACGTGAGCGCGGAGACGCCCGGCGAGGTGAACGGCAGGCTGCCGCCGCGCCAGTGGATGATGGCGCGGTACTCCTGTGCGCACCCGAGAACGGCCATCAGCCCACGTCCGATCGGGGAACGAGGAGGACCCGCGCACGGGCGTCCGCGGCCGTGGTCGCGGAGGTGGACAGGATCTCGATGCACACGCCGGTCGGGCACGAGAAGACCGGCCACTCGAAGCTCTGGCCCAACGGCCCGTAGAGGATCGGCTCGCTGGTGGAGGCGTCCAGCGATCCGGCGTTGCACTCCACCTCTGCCGTCTGCGTACGGCCGTCAACGATCAGCTTGGCCCCGGCCGGCAGGTAAGGGATCTGGATGTCCGTGCACGCCGCGCAGGGGTCCGCAACCTCCTGGCAGTCCCCGCCCAGGGGGTTGGCCCAGAAGCGCACCACAAGGCGGCGCAGCGCGCTCGCGCCGGTCTCCAGCTCCAGGACCGGCACGGCCTCCAGCCACTCCGGTTGATCCTGGGGGGACAAGGCGACGACGGACCGGCGGAAACTCGCCGACCCGGTCGGGTAGCACGGGTCCACGGGCACCGGTGTCCGGATCGGCAGCGGAGGAGGCGGGCACAACGGATCCTCGAGGCACGGGGCTGCCTCCACGCAGTCCCCGTAGATCTCGTCCGGGTCAACCGTCACCAGGTCGCCGCTGGCGAGGTTCACCCAGTTCGTGAGGGTCTGGAGCGGTTCGCGGTAGATGTACGGGACCGACGCGGCGAGCGTGAACGTGGCCTCCGCGATGATGCCCTCTGGGTAGTACCGGACGGTGGTGATCTGCGGGCCGTTCATGAGCCCCACGCCGTACAGATGGCGCAGCTCCCCGGTGCCGTCCCCGGTCGGGCAGCAGGCGAACACCCCCAGCTCGTCCCCGCCGCAACTCCCCTCGCAGGGGGCGCCGCGCAGCGCGGAGGCCAGCCACTCCAGGGCGTAGGCCAGCGCGCACTCTTCCAGGGCCAGGAGGAGGACGGTGTACGTGATCTCGCGGTGGGAGCGGCGCGCGATACCGAGGGCGGCCCCGTCGCCTACGAGCTGGACGGGGTCGCGGGACAGCGTGGACTGGGAGAACCCGACCACGTTCATCCCCATGACGCCGAGGAAGTCGGCGGACTCCGGGACGGCCGCGTCATACCAGGGCGCAGGGTCGGTCACGGGGTCCACGTACGGGGCATCGTTGAGGGCTGCCGCGATGTCCGGGCATGTGTTGCAGCTCGTCAGCAGGCAGGAGGGTTCCGCGTAGGCCGCGGCCCTGGCGGAGTTGATGATCTCCGTACACCCGAAGTCGGCGTAGTCGCTGATCACGTCACACCCCTGCCGCTCGGGCCAGTTGGCCGTACAGGTGCTCGGCCAGGACGCGGGGGTCCTGTGCTGGCGTGCTGATGTTCCAGTTGTGGGTGACGGTGCGGCTCACGCCGCCGGCGCCTCCGCCCCCGTCGCGGGCGATAACGCCCCTCTTGGCGAGCAGGTCCAGCAGCCCGGACTTCTCGGCGAGCTCCACGGCCCTGGCCGGCCTGGTGAGCGGCAGGACAACCTCCTTGCCCGCCTCGCCGATCAGTGCGGCCGTCGGGCTGGTGACGATGCCGCCGTTGGCGAAGGGCAACAGGTTGCGGACCGCCGAGGGAAGCCCGCCCTTGATCTTGCTCACGATGCGGCTGCCGATGTTCCCCAGGCTGTTGACGATCCGGCCGGGCAGCGTCGAGAACAGCGACACCACGGAGGAGATCAGCGAGGAGACCGCGCTCCTCGCGCTGCCGACCGCGCTGCGGAACGCGGACGCGATCCGGGAGCCGACCGACGACAAGGCAGACCCGACCCGGCCGGGCAGTTGTGAAAAGAACGAGACGACCGAGGAGCCGAGCGAGCGGGCCGCGGACAGGGCCGAGGAGCCGGCGGAGGTGAACATCGACCGGACCCGCCCCGGCAGTGCGGCCAGGGCGGAGCCCACCCGGCCCGGGAGCTGGGCGAAGAACGTGGCCGTCGAGGACAGGAACGAGGAGGTCGCGGCGCGCGCTGAGTTGAACGCGTTCCGGAAGGCGGTCATCATCCGGGAGCCCAGGGAGGCCAGGGCGTTGTAGATCCGGCCCGGCAGCACGGTGAAGATGTAGATCACGGCGGCCAGGGCGGTGAGCAGGGCGATGCCCACAGCGGCGACGGCGTTAACGAAGAGGTCGACCAGCAACCCGGGGAGCGCCCGAAGTCCGGCCATGATCATTCCAGGGAGCCGGGTGAAGAAGCCAACCACGGCGTTGAAGCCGTTGGTCAGGGTCGTGCCCAGCGACGTGAACAGGTTGGAGAAGAACGTGCTGACCGTGGAGGCCAGGGAGCCCAGGGCAGCGACGATCCGGCCCGGCAGCCCGACCACGAAGGTGATCGCGGACGCGAGGCCGGACACGAGGCCGGCGACGACGCCGACCACCCCGGAGATGATCGGCACCACAGTGTTGATCACGGCCCAGGAGGCGAACCCGGCCGCGACCGCCAGCAGCGGCGCCAACAGCCGCACGGCCAGAACCACCAGCGGGGCGAGAGCCGCGACGAGCTGCGCAATCGGCGGCAGGAGCGGCATGACCGCCTGGACGACGGCCGTGAACGCCTCGATGATCGGCGGCAGGACCGGCAGCAGCGCGTCCGTCAGGGCGGAGATGACCGGGACGAGGGCCGTCGCGACCTGGAGCAGGACGTCAGCGACGGACGCCAGCAGCGGGGCGAGGACCCCGATCTGCGCGGCAAGCTGCCGACCCAGGACGGCCACGAGCGGGGTGATCGCGGTCGCGAGGGCAACGAAGGCTTGTGTGATGGGCGGCAGAACCGGCATCAGGGCTCTGACCAGGGCCGAGATGACCGGGGCGAGGGCTGCGGCGAGGGCTTGGAGGACGGGGGCCAGGGCGCCCGCCAGGGTGGCGACGAGTTGCCCGGCGAGCGGCAGCAGCGGGGTCAAGGCCCGCAGCACGGCCGCGATCCCGGCGCCGACGGGGCCTAGGGCAGGGCCGACGGCGGCGAACGCCTCGGCCAGGGCGGATCCGACGGTGGCGAGCGCCGGGGCAATCTGGGCCAGGGCCGGCCCGAGGGAGTTGATCAGTCCGACGATCGCCGGCCCGAGCGCGGTGAAGATGGGGGCGAGGGCCGGCGCGATGGCGCCGACCTGGGTGATCAGGGCGGCCAGGATGGGGCCGAGCTGGGCCGCGACCGTGGCCACCGTGCGGAAGACGGCGGCGATAGCCTCCTGGCCCCGGGCGGAGTTGACGAACTCCGCCATGGACCGGGTGATCTCCTGCAAGTTGCCGAGGAACCCGCCGCCCGAGACCTCCCCGGCCCGGAAGACACCGGCGATGATCGAGCCGACGTTGCCCAGGAGGTCCCCGAGCCGGGCGAAAGCGTTGAGGGCCTGGTCCACCCACCGCACCGCGTCGCCGCCCTGCGCAGCCCGCTGGAGGAACGTCCCGAACCTCTCGCCCAAGCCGGAGATTCCCGACGCCAGCTCGGCGCCGAACCGGTCGGAGATGACCGCAGCCATCTGGAGGAACCCGGCGGTCAGCTTGTTCGTGGTCAAGCTCAGACCGCCGACGGCCTGCTCCGCCGCACCGAGAATGCTCTTGATGTTGCTGACGCCCCGGGCGCCCTTGAGATACCCGGTCACCCCGAGCGCGGCCCGCCCCCAGCCCTCCGCGATGCCCGTCAGCCCGCTCTGCAGCGGCCCCCGCAGCGCCCCGGCAACCGCAGTGATCTCCCCCTTCAACTGGGAGAAGAACGCGTCCTGTACCGAGGATCGGAGTGCCTCGAACGCGGGCTTCAGCGCCCGGACTTCCCGGGCTGCGGCCTGGGCTGCCGGTGACAGTCCTTCCAGAGACTTCTGGAACTCCTTAGCCGTGCCGGTCAGCGCTGCGCCGAAAGCCTCCTGGACGCCCATCAGGGCCAGGCGCAGCGCGCCGAGCGCGGCCTGGAAACCGAGGATGACCGCCGGGTACGCGGCGATGATGCCGACCGCCGGGGCCAGGGCCGCGGCGAGCCCACCGACAGCCGTCGCGGCGCCGGCTGCCGCGATGCCGATGGCGCCGATCTTGAGCAACCCGCCCAGGGCACCAGCGACCCGCCCGGCGATCCCGCCCAAGGCACCCAGGGCGCGGCCGAACCGTCCGGTGTCGACGTCGGCGTTGACGTTGATATCCGGCGCGTTGTGCGCCCGGATCCGCTCGTCCAGGCCGTCCAGGTCCGGGACGATCCGGATGGTGAACTCCTGGCCGTCCAGCGCCGCGCGGACTCGCTCCGCAAACTGGTCCAGGTCCGGCAGGACGGGGATGTTCATCCCGTCCAGGCCGCGCAGGCCCCGGAGGAGTCCGCGGTCGAAGCGGCTCAGGTCTGGCAGGACGGGGATGTTGATCCCGTCCAGGCCACGCAGCCCGCGCAGCAGCTCCCGGTCAAAGCGGCGCAGGTCCGGGGCCACCGGGACGTTGACGGCGCCCAGGGCGCGGACACCGGTAGCGAGGAGCGTCCGGAACCGGGACAGGTTGGGGGTGACTGGCACCGCCACGGCGTCCAGGCCCCGGAGGCCGGCGACGAGGAGCCCCCGGAACCGGGACAGGTCCGGGGTGACGGGGACGCTGACGGCCGACAGGCCGCGCAGTCCCGTGGTGAGCAGCCGGCCGAACCGCCGTACGTCCGGCTCGACCTGGACGCTGACGGCGCCGGCCGCGTTCAGCCCGCGTTGGACGTTCCGCCGGATCTGCGCGCCGACGGTGCGGGTGCTGCGGTCTAGCGCTCTCTGGATTCGCGCACCGAGGTCCCGTGCGTCGGCGACCGCACCCGCATCGTCCAGCTCGATGCGGATACGGGCGGCGCCGTAGTCCTCTTCCTCGGCCAAGGCAACCCCACGCGTGTGCGGTGGTTGCCCGGCCCAAAACCAGCGGCGACGTCCAGACTAGCCGGTGCGCCGTCCGGCGAGTTGTGCGTCTTCGGCGGCGAGCTGGGCCATGAGGGCTTGGGCCCCGGATGGGTCCAGCCGCGCGGTAGGTGGCGGCCTCATGCGCCGGCCGCCGGGACCAGCCGCCCGGGGCGGCGCGTACAGCTCGGCGCGGTTGCGCTCCCGTTGTGCCTCGTCCTCGGCCGCGTCATCGATCGCGGCCTCGGCGGCGGAGAGCATGACCCTTAGCGGCCACGTGTGGATGTCGACGCCTTGGAGGGCAAGGCGGCCCTCCCACGCGGACCAGGACCGGGAGATGCTGAGGCAGAGGCGTTCGACGACGTAGGAGGGCGCTGGCCGCCCGCACCTCCGTACAGCTCGACTACCCACTCCATCAGCTCCACCAGGACGCGGTCCGGCAGCCGCATACCGGCGTCCACGACCTTCCCGCCCTTGCGGCTCTCCGCCGCCTCCCGGGCTTCCTCCGGGTCGCGGTAGGAACCCACGGTCTTCCCGCCGGCGCGGACCTCCCACCGGGCGAACTGCTCGGCGGACTCCGGCAGCATGAGGGACGCGAGGAACACCCGGAGCGCGACGTTCGCCTCCCGGACGTCGGACAGGTCCACGCTGACCGCGTCGCTCAGGTCGATGTTCAGCTTCTTGATCGTCTCCTGGAGACGCCCGTACGCGTCCAGGAACTCATCGCCCATCACCTCGGGCTGGAACAGCAGCGTCACGTCGTCGCCGATCTCGGCGGCGTGGGGTTCGGTGTTGAGCGCGAACTTCTTGTTGGCCACGGGTATGCCCTTCCACTCCCGCGCGGTCGCCCGGCCCAAAACCAGCGGCGTACCCCGAAGGGTAGTCGCGGCCGGGCCGGGGCGGTCGGCAGCCGCTACCGGCCCTCGCGCAGGGCCTCTTCCAGAAAGTTGTTCGCCCTCGTCCCCGGGTGGTTGACCTTCTTGGCGAACACCATGCGCCCGCCCATGTCGAAGCGCAGCGCCTTCGCCCGACGGGGCCGGATGACGTGCGGGCGGGTGCCGTCCAGCACGAACCGCACCGCCGGGTGGTCACAGGTGACCACGCCTTGGAGGCCGTTGGGCCCCTGCTCGATCTTCCAGGACACGTAGTCGCCCATGGACCCGGGTGCCTTCCGCTCCGCGAGGTTGGCGACGCGCTCCGTTCGCCGGCGCAGCCCTCGTTCCGCGATGCCTCCACGCAGCCGCAGCAGCCGGACGATCCGCCCGGGGTCGATCCTTACCTCAACAGACACCGCAGACCTCCTCTACGGGCGAAGCAGGACGTACGTCTCGCCCTGCTTGTTGGACTCAACCTCGGGCGTCTCCACTGCGCTCGGAGTGATATCCGAGTAGTCGTACGCCCGCACGTCCAGGTCGCCGTGCTCCTCCCACATCCGGTGCAAACGCGGGATCAAGTCGCTGATCTTCACGGTGAGGTCTCCTCGCTCGGGCACCCACAGCCGGGCAGTGCCACGGTGACGCGCTGCTCCACCCCCATGCAGCCGCCTTCCTGCTCCAGCACGCGCTGGGCGCCGAGGAAGAACATCGGGCCCCGGCGCCTGGTGCCCGTGGTCGGCAGGCAGCACAGCAGCGCGTTGTAGATCGTGGCCGCGTCCAGGTGGACCGTCCGGGCCGCGGCCGCCAGCTCCTCGCACGAGGGCGGGCAGCCGCGATCGTCCACGACCGGAGCGCAGCGCAGCAGGGTGACGACGAGCTCCACCCCGGTCGCGGCCGGCGGGGCGCAGTTCCGCCCGCCCTGGACCACCCGGTCGTCCACCGGGAAGGAGCTGGTGGCGAAGATCCGGGCGACGTGGACGGTCAGCTGTCCGCCGGCGCCCTGGCCGTCCACGCCGCACGGGTCGTTGCAGCCGTCCCAGGCGGGCGGGCCGGGGACCACGCAGGCGCGGCAGGGGCATCCGGGTTGGTCCTCGACCGTCGAGGCTGTCTCTTCCAGGGCCTGGCACACGCACCCCAGGACGGTCTCCGCGAGGTCGTGGACGGCGAGCAGGTTCAGGGCCATGTCGTCACCCTCGGGCGCCGGTAGTCGGGGCTGTAGACGCGGGAGGGCGAGGCCAGGCCGTGGGGGTTGACCGTCTTGAGCCACAGGTCCACCAGCGGCAGGCCGGTGCGCCCCTCGGCGAAGATGACCGTGGGGTCGGCCATCTCGATCTCGACGCCTCTACGGACCACCCTCGTCACGTTGCCGGGCAGCCGGCACTCCCCGCACCCCTTCGTGCCCGGGGGCAGACAGGCCAGGATGAGCTGGCAGGTCAGCTCCGAGACGGCGGCGATGGCCGACTCGTCCAGCGGCAGGCCCCACCGGTACTCCACGGTGAACGTGCCCGGCGTCCCGGACGGGGCGGCCATGTCCTGGCAGGTGGGCCAGCACTCCCCGTCCGTGCGCACCAGGCGGCCGGGCGCGTCCACCCGGTAAGCCTCCGGAACGAGGTCTTCGCCGTCCACGTTGACGCTGATGACGTCGTACACGGGGCCGGGGAGCTTGACCTCGCACAGCTCCCCGCAGGAGCAGTCCGACGAGGACATGCAGCCGCAGACGCTCGCGTTGCGCCACAGGCCGTCCGTCCCGATGTACGGCACCCAGGGGCCCGTGCCCACCTCGGCCTGGAACGAGACGGGCGCCGAGTCCAGGCAGGAGCGGCGGCACGGCCGTACGGTCACCGGGCACGGTCCCCACCGCATCCCGGACAGCCGCCAAAGGGTCTGTGAGGCCACCCGCGTCCACCGGTCGATGACCTCCTGGTCCAGGTCCTCCGGGAGTTGGCAGCAAAGGTCTACCTCCCACGGGTCGCACGGCCCGACTTGCAGCGGCATCAGCGTCTCCCAGGGATCTCGTACGGGCTCGGGTCGGGGAAGGCGCGGCGGATGAACTGGCCGACGTGCCCGGCCGCGAAGGAGTCCGGCATGGTGGACAGGAAACGACTGTCGGGGCCGTAACCGTGGGGGGCGCGGTGGAGGATCTTCACGTCCTGGATCTCCTCGCCGCCCAGGCCGGCGAGGTTGCCGTAGAGCGTCCGCTTGTGGACCACGTCCAGGTGCCTGGCTTCCTCGAGCGCCGCGAGCATCGCGGTCTTCTGGACGGGCATCGGGACGTGGAGCTCGTAGGACAGCGGCTCGGGGTGGCCGCGGCTCTCCAGGAGCGCCCTGGTCTCCCGCATCCCCCGCAGGTACTGCCCGGAGGCTCGGGCCGCGTAGTACGCCTCCACGGCCTTGACCGGGCCCCGGTGGAGCACCGGCATCCCGTCCGGCAAGGGGTGCATGACGAACATGTCGTCGTTGGCGAGGAGGAACACGTCGGAGACCCCCGGGTGCTGGCAGGCCGCGCGCACCGCGAGGGTGGTGTTCTGGTACTTCGTTCCGGTCTGCCTGGTGGCGATGTGCTCGACGCCGGCCGCCCATCGTGGCCGGTATCCGACCAGCCACACCCGGCCGTGAGGCAGGTGGGCCGCCCACGAGCGGAGGGCAAAGCGAAGCTGCTCGTTGACGGCCCCCTCCCGCACCGGAACCACGATGTCCGGCGCGCCCACGGTCAGGAGGCCAGGCACATGTCGCCGGCGACCGGGGTGTAGTCCCCGACGGCCTCCGGCGGGGCCACGGTCGTGACGAACGTCCTGCGGTGGCAGTTCGACCCGAGCGGGGTGAGCAGGGTGCCCGGCGTGCCGGCGGCGTCGATCGGCATGACGTCGTACGGGCCGACGCCCCACCCGCCGCCCGCGCGGGTGGCGCCGGAGAGGGTGAGGGAGACAGACTCGGAACCGATCTCCATGTCGCCGAGCTGCCCGTTCGTCACCCAGGGCAGGAGGAAGTAGATCCACGCGCCGTCGCCGCCGCCCGTGCCACACGCATCCTCGCTCAGCACCTCGGCCCACAGCTCGATCGCGAAGCCGCTGTTGCACTGGACGGAACAGTCGTCGTAGCCGATGGGCTGGCCGTCGTACCCGTAGACCACAGGGTTGCCCGTGGTGATCTCGATGAACTCCGGGCTCACGGCGAAGAAGTTCAGCTCGACGTCGAAGCCCCGGAAGCTGGGGCAGCCGCGCTTGAAGCCGCAAACCCTGCCGTTAGCGGCCCGGTACTCGACGTCCTCGCCCTCATCCGTGTTCGGGTTCATGGAGAGGCTCGCGAAGCAGTCGAATGTGAAGCCGTTGTCGACACCACAGACGGGGCGGCCACAGCCGTCGAGCCGGGTGACGCGGATGGTGTCGGCGTTGGCGATCAGAGGGGTGGGCACTGTGGGCCTCCAACGGTTCTGCGTGTTGGTCGGCCCGGCCCACAACCAGCGGCGACGTCAACAGCATAGCCGCGCACCTCTTGCCGCTCCTGGCCGTGCGCACCGGGGGTGCCGGGAAGTGCGCGGTGCCGCCGGGAAGGGCCGACGGCACCGCGCGGCTCATTCGGCCGGCGCCGGGGTGCCGCGCTCGGCCCACCAGCCGGCCGCGCTCTGGGCCGCGGCTTCCTTCTTCGCGGTGAGGCGCGGCCTCGTGCCGCCCCCGAGCGTGCTGATGGCCTCCACCCACAACTCCAGCTCGTGACGCGACTGGTCGGCGAGGAACGCGCTGCGAGCGCGGGCCGCGGCCACCATCCGGTCACGGGTGGGGCCGTCGTGGTACAGGTCCCGGATCGCTGCCGCCCAGGCTCGGACGTCGGACCGGTCAAGGAAGGTGCCGGCGTCCCCGAGCGCTTCCCGGAGCCCGGGGGTGGGGTGGGCGATGACCGGGATACCGGAGGCCAGGGCTTCCACAGCGGCCATGCCGAACGACTCGTAGATGCTCGGCGCGGTGAGGACCCGCGTCCGGCTCCACACGTCCCGCCGCATGTCGGAGGTCTGCGGGATGACTCGGATGTTCCGGAGGGCGTGGCGGGTCACCTGCCGGCCGTGGGCGCCCGTGACCCCGAGGAACGGCAGGGAGCCCAGGAGGGCCGCTGCCCCGCGCCAGGTCGCGACGCCCTTGTTGGCGTTCAGGTTGACCAGGGTGATGTGGTCGCCGATCTTCGGCGCCCGGTGCTCCTCGGCGATCACCGGGGGGTGGATAACCAGCGCACGGGCCTGGTCGAGCTGCGGGTAGCGCGCGGCCAACGACTTCATCACCCAGTCGGTGTTATAGACGCACAGGTCCGGGCTGAGCGCTACGGCCGGCTGCTCGTGGTCGTTGTGCAGCAGCAGCACCGACCGGGCCCCGACCTTATTGGACAGGGTGATCGCGTCGGAGGCGAAGTGGTGGTGCGTGGCGAGGACCCTGGGCCGCATACGGCGGATCGTTGCCTCGGCCGCTGCCGGGGCAAGTTGGGCGTAGGGGACGCCGTCCACGTCCCATACGGCGGGCGCCTCGGGCATCTCGGAGCAGATGACCAGGACGCTGGTGCCCGCGTCCTTCAACGCCCGCATCATCGTGTGCAGCATGGTCTCCGAGCCGGCACGCCGGTAGGGCACGCCGTAGTGCACCCAGGCCACCACCTCAGCCGTCGGCGGAGGGCCGGCTGAGGCCGCGCCTGCGGGGGTGCGCGGGGGACGGTGGTGGTGGCGGGCCCTGGCCGGTCGGGAGGGGAGCAGGCTGGCGCACGCCTCCTCGAAGGCGCTCAGGCCGCCCGCGTAGTCGAGCGTCTCGGCGTGGGCGACGGCCGCGGCGGACGCTGCCGCGTAGGCGGCCGGGTCGGACAGCCGGCGGATCTCCCTCGCCCACCGGGTGACGTCCTCTCGCTCGATGTACGTCGCGGCCGTGCCCAGCGCTTCCTGCATCCCGGGCAGCGGGGAGGCAAGAACGGGGATACCTGACAGCATGGCCTCGGCGCCGACGCGCCCGTACGACTCCGTCGTGGATGGCATGAGCAGGATGCGGGTGCGGGCGTAGACCTGCATCGGGTCCGCGCGGTCGACCAGTTCAACGTTCCCGGGCATCGGCAGGTCGTCGCGTCGCGGGGTGCGCACGACGAGGAATCGGGTGTCGGGCATCCGGCCGGCGAGCTGGGCGACCACGTCGGCGCCCTTCGCGGCCGTGGAGCCGTTCAGGGTCACCAGCTCGCCGGGGACAGTGCGGTACCGCTCCGGGTCGATCGGCGGCGGCAGGACGATGGAACGGCCTCGGTGCGGGTAGTGGGCGCGGCAGGCATGGGACGGGTACCAGGCCAGGGCCGGCCGACCGAGGTTCAGGTCGTCGGCCATACCGTGCACCATCAGCAGGTGCGGCACACCGGGCGTCTGGGCAACGATCCGCGCGGCCTTCCGGTCCCGGTGGTGGGAGATCACCACATCGGGCCGCGCGACGCGGACAGCGCGCAGCCAGTACGGCAGCGGCCATACCCGCACGCCGCCCTCGGTGCGCGGCTCGCCCGTCGGCTCCTTCACGGTGGTCACCACGTGGACCGCGTGACCGGCCGCCGCCAGGTGCTGGATGTACTCGCGCGTGGTGACGTGTGCACCTGCCGGGGGCACCTGGTCGTAGACCGGCAGGATGGCCAGGATGCGCATGGTGCTCCTTACGGCTCGATGGCCTGGGCATGGACGGTGCCCCTGGTCGCGGGCGTCCCATCCGCCAGGGGGCCGCTACGCCTCCGGGTGCTTCTGGCGGCGGTGGCTGTCCCGGCCGCGCTCGGTCGCGTACTCCCGCTCGCACAGGTCGCACGGGAACGGTCCGGTGTCTTGGGTGAGTTCGGCGGGCTGGTCGCTTGAGTCGCTGTCCTCGGCCTCGTCGCCGGCCACGTCGAGGGGCACGGAGTCCGGGCCGTACGCGGAGGCGGGTACCTCCGGCAGCAGCTCGCCGGGCACGGCGTCCCTCGGCTCCTGTGTGCCGGTCTCTGCCAGTCCCTCCGGGGTGGCTACCCCCAGCAGCTCCCCGGGGGCCGCCCTCCCCTCCTGGGCGTCCTCCTGGGGGGAGATGTACCGGTGGCCGTCAACGAGGGAGCCGATCAGGATCTCCTCCGGGGCCTGGGTGAACAGCTCGGCCGGGACGGCGAACGCGTTGGGGCCGACGGTGCGCAGCTTGGGGGTCTGGTCGACCGCCCACTGTGCGAACGCGCGCCGCTGCGCCGGGGTGGGCTGGACGTGGATGAGGTCAGTCATAGGTCACCACCTGGATCGCGCACACGGTGCACGTCGTGCCGACCACATAGGTCCGCTCGACGAGGACCTTCCGGTCGTTGGTGCGGTAGTTGACGGAGGCGCCGGCCTGGTCCGGGATGGTGTCCACCGGGCCGCGGCGGATGACCAGGGGGCCGGTGATGTAGAGCCACGCGGTGCCGGGCTCGGCCGGGATGTTCCCCGGGCCGGCGGCGGAGTAGCCGGCGCCGATGATCGCGCAGTTCCCGGCGAGGGTGCGCAGCGCACCGGACTCCGGGTCCTCCCGCAGGACGTTGCAGCAGCCGAGCAGCGCGGCGGCGCCAGCCGGGACGTGGAGGGTGCCGATACCGCCGTAGGACGCCGCCAGGCAGCCCTCCAGCGCGGCCACGCCCTGGGCGACGCTCACCGGGCCCTGGGCAGGGGTCAGGTCGACGGCGTCCATGGCGAGCTTGGTCCGCCAGAACGCGGCCTCCAGCGCGTGCTGTTCGCCCAGAGACATGGTGGCCTCGGCGTGGGCTCGGGCTTCGGCGTAGGTCCAGCCGAGGGTGGAGCACTCCGAGCCCGCGTAGACCGTGATGGGGGCGGCGTGTTCGGTGGTGGGGCGGCAGAACTCCTTCTGTGCCGGGCTGCCGGGCGACTCCTCGCCGGGGCTCTCCTCGTCGCACGGGTCGGGCCAGTCCCTGACGGGGCAGCAGCCCAGGGCCAGCCACTCCACTCCGTTGAGCTCGTGGATGCGGTCCTCGGTGACGTCGGTGATGGTCGTGCATGAGGCGCCGAGGATGCCGTGCGGCAGCGGCGTGCCCGGGATCGCCTCTACGTAGCTGCGCAGGCCGGCGGACGGCATCACGCACCTCCAGTGGTGTCAGGAGCGGTGCCGGGCCCAAGAGGGCCCGGCACGCGGTTGTGGGACGGAGGTGGTCAGCTCTCGTCGGCGAGGCAGAGGATGGCGGTCTGGGCGCCGGTCTCACCGCTCGGGCAGACGGGGACGGTGACGACGCGGGTGTCGACGGACCGGTCCACGAGGGCGATGCATTCCTCCGCGAAGAGGGCCGTGTAGTCGTTGGTGACGAACTTGCTGGAGTCGTGGATCACGCCGAGGTTGACCTCCTCGCCGCGGCCGATGACGAGGCTGCCGGCCGGGTAGATGAGGAACTTGAGGGTGGACGGCCAGTCCAGCGCCGGAGACGGGGCGCCGATGTCGGTCGGGACGGCCGGGGACAGGCCGCGCGCCCACTGGATGCGCACGCCGAGCGGGGTGAACAGGGCCTGGATCTGGGCGGTGGTGACCTCGTCCACGCTGACGCCGTTGCGGCGCGCGAGGTCGGCCAGGAACAGGTTCCGGCTCCACCACGGCAGGACGACCTCCAGCGCCGTGGTCTCGCACAGGCTGTGGCGCTCGATCATGTCGGCGGCCTGGAGGGCGATGGCGGCGTAGACGGCCGACAGTGCTCCCATGGTGGCCGGGACGGTGACCGGGGTCGCGGCGGCCAGGGCCTGCTGGAAAAGCACCTGCCTGATCCGGATCTCGTGGGCCACCATCGCGTTGCGGAGGTACCACCCGATCAGCTCCGGGAAGTGCCTGGCGGTCAGGATGCCGGCCTCCAGGCAGACGCCGACCGCGTCACAGCGGACCTCCACCGGGTCCGGGCAGGGGATGCGGAAGCAGGGCTTGGTGTTGCCGGCGATGTCGTCGGCCTCGGTGTGGACCCAGGTCATGGACGAGACGTCCAGCGACAGCGGCTTGTAGTACCTGAGCCCGCCTCGGGCGAGCTGGATTTCCGGGGCGTCCCACAGCATGTCCGGGCAGGAGCTGTCCGTCAGCTCGTACAGCGTCTCGGACGGGGCGCACCAGCCGCCCGAGGCGACGAGGTCGCCCTTGGGGAGACGGTTCTGCGCGGAGGCGGTCATGGCCACCGTCGTGCCCTCGGGCGCGGACGAGGAGTCCGTGACGATGGTCTCCTGCGGGTACGGGTGCCGGTAGCTGATCACCTGGCCGACGCCGCCGCCGGCCGTTTTGAGGGCGGTCGCGCGGGAGTTGATGCCGCGCACGACGTCATCGAAGTTGAGCGCGGCGCCGGGGGTGTAGCCGGGGACGTCCACGGCGGCCGTGATGTGGGTCGTGGGGGCCGGCGGCGGGGGCAGGACGCGGGGCTGTCGCCGGCGCACCCCGGAGAGGTCCAGGGCCGGGCGGGTCACGAGGGACGCGGTCGTGGTCTGGGGCTCCGGCTCGACCTCCGGGGCGGGGTCGGTCGCGGCCACCGGCTCCGCCGGTGTCTCGGGCTCTGCGGCCGGCTCCGGGTCGGGGTCGCCTCCGCGGACTTGGGCGGCGAGGGCGTCGATCTCGGCCGCGGCCTGGGTGGCCGCCTCGTGGCGGGCCTGCTGCTCGGTGCGGATGGCCTCGACACCGGCGGCGAGGGTGCGGAGCTGCTCCAGGTCCTTGGGGGTGACGACGCTGCTGGTGCTCCGAGCGTCGAAGGCGGCGACGGCGCCCTCCAGGAGCTCGTTCAGCTCCTCGTCGTTCAGTGCGGTGATGTCCTCGGGGAGCTCGAACGGGTCCATGGGACGGATCTCCAATGATCTGCGTTGGAGACCCGGCCCAGAACCAGCGGTCGTCTGCGGTGAATCTTAGCCCGCCGTGGTGTTGGGCGGGCAGGTGTCAAGCGGGGCGCCCTACTTCACGGCCGTGGTGGCGGTCTTGTCCTTCTCCCGGACGGTGCTGTCCGGGTATCGCTTGGCGACGGTGTCGGCCGTGGGCTTGGAGGCGGAGGTGAACACCACCTTGCCCGTGGACGCGACGACCTCCCACTGCTGACGGTTCTTCTGGCAGGCGCAGGGCATCAGGCTTCTCCGCTCTCGGTAATGCCGGCCGTGGCGGCGGCGATGGTCTCCCGTGCCGGGGCGAGGGCTGCGGTCAGCCGCTCGACCTCGGCTCGGGCTGCTTCGGTGCGCGCTGCCTCGCGGTCCGCGAGGGCGCCGGCGAACTGGTCCAGGAACGTCGGGCTGGTGAGCAGCGCGGCCACGGCCTCCACCAGCTCCCCCGGCCCCTGTCCGGACACCGTGTCCGGACCCTGTCCGCCCTGGTGGACGGGGCCGGGGACGAGGAGTGCGGACACGGGCGCGGACAGGGTGTCCGCCGGGTGTCCGGACAGGGTGTCCGCGATGGCGGCCGACGCGGCGAGGGCCAGGTTCGAGCGCTCCGCGACGGAGGCCAGGAGCGGCGAGGAGTGGCCGGGGACGGGCACGGACAGCACCGCCCGGAGCTGCCACTTACCGCCGGGACCCTGCTTCATGTGGTAGCTCGGCTGGCACGCCTGGAACACGGTGCGGTCCCATTCGGACAGCCAGGGGGCCGACGCGCCGCTGAACCACATGCCGCGCTCGTTCATGCCGACGGTGACGATGCCGGCGACGGTGCGGGTGTCGTCGTACTGGCAGCTCGCGGTCTCGCATTCGGCCCCGTCCCGGTGGTGGCCCACGTTCATGGTGAAGGCTCCGGCGCGCACGAACTGGCCGTTGTCCAGCTTGAAGCGGGCGCGCAGGAAGTGGGTGAGGTCGATGTCCCCGAGGCTGTCGATCGTCAGGTTCCGGCCGGGCATCCCCGCGTGCGGCTCCCCTGCCTGGGCGACCCATCCGTAGATCCGGCCGTCCGCGTAGTGCACGCCGCCGCTGCCAGGCGGCAGTTCCTCGTCGGTGGGCTCGGCGAACCACTCGGCCGGGAACGGCGGGGCGTCCCGCATCGCGCTCCAGGCCGACGCCACCAGCTCCGTGAGCCCTGGGTCCTCACCGTCCGGTGCGAGGGCGGCAGCCGTCGCCTCAGGGCCTTCGGGCATGGTGGAGGCACCGACGTACAACCCGGGCGCGAGGCGCACGAGTCGGCCGGCCTCTACGGCGCGGGACAGGTGGCCGCGGGCGGACTCCATGCTGATTCCGAGGGCGGTCGCGACCTGCCGGGCGCCGACCGGCACGGGGGACGCGGACACGTAGGCCACGACCTGGTGGTGTGCCTCGCTGGGGCCGGCGGCGGTCACGGCGGCAGCCGCGGCCTCCTCCTCGTCCTCCAGGGGATCCAGCACGATCCTGGCCCGGCTGTACGCGGGCATGGCGACGAGGGTGGCCCCGCGTACGCGGGCGCGGGTGATGCGCAGCAGGAAGTCCCCGGTGCGCTCGCTGTGGACGACGACCCCGCCGTCCGGGTCGTCCGGGTCACCGGCGGCAGCCGTGAGCACCCCTGTGGTGGTGAACGCAGCGCGCAGCGCGGCGGCGGACACCACGCCGCCGGGGCCGGTGATGAGCTGGACGGCGTGCTGCGCCCGGGAGAGGGCGGCGCCGGACGCGGTCCACTCCGCTGCGGTCTGGGCGGTGATCATCCACGCGTCGTCCGGCAGGCGCATGAGGCTCATCGCGGGCAGGGAGGCCGCCAGGACGAGGAACCCGTCCTCGTCCTCGCTCATGGTGCGGTCAACAAACTCCACGTCGACATCGTCCAGGTCGACGCTCACGCCGAGGGGCGCGCCTTCCTCCAGGAGCATGGCCGCGTCCGCTCCGGCCGGGCGGCTGGTGTAGAGCACGCCCTTGCCCGTGATGCGGTCGCCGTCGCGGGCGAAGGAGTCGATGCTGCCGGCGAGTTCCGCGCCCTCGTGGCCCATGAGCATCTCGTCCGCGTACTGGAGGGGGGCCGGGTCCTTGTCCCAGTACAGGGAGTTCGCGGCGAAGATCCGGCCGTCGCCGGTCTCCTCGTTCTCGAACGCGAGGGCGGTGTCGTCGGGGGTGGACCAGGAGCGCGTCGGCATCCCGGCGGCCGTGGTCTCGGTGGGTTCCATGGGGGCCTCCGTGGGGCCGAGAGGGATATCGGTGTGGTCGCCGGCGAACGCGACGCGCAGCCGGTCGAAGGTGACCGGCCCGAGCCGCTCCTCCAGGGCGGCCAGGAGGCTCGGGTCATCGCTGTAGGTCGCGCACACGTGGGGCTGCCACGGGGAGTGCTGGGTCGGGATGTCTGGGCCGTGCCGGTCTTCCAGGGCGTACGTCGCGGCCCAGCGTGCGGACTCCAGGGTGGGGGCGCCGTCCGGGCGGTCGCGGTCGTCGCCGACGGCCCACACCCAGGAAGGGGAGTCCGATCCGGCGTTCCAGTGGTTGGCGCCGAACGCGCGGCCGTGGATCAGGCCGTCGGGCAGGCCGTGTTCACGGGCCTGGGTGCGGAGGTTGTCGATGAGCTCCGCGCGGTGGGTCTCGTCCCAGTCGGCGCCCTCGCCGAGGAAGAACAGGGTGAGGTGGAGTTCCTCGGGCGGCTCTCCGCTGTCGAGGGCGAGGCGTTGGGCGTCGGCCTCGGTGGGCATGAGGGCGATCATGGCGCCGGTTCGGTGGCTGCCGTCGGCGGCGGCTGTCACGGGTTGCACGGTGCTCTCCTCGGTTTCGAAGGCGTCGCCCCGCGTGGGGTCTTGCGGTTCGTAGGCGGCGGAGCGGTCTGCTCTTGCGAGTGCCAGGGCGCAGCGGCAGTTGATGACCAGCTCCGGCGGGGCGGTCGGGTCGCCGGGGGCGGTCATTGAGACGCCAGCGACGGTGAACGGCTCATCAAGGAGCCGCAGCTGCCCGTTGATCCGCTCGTGGGCGTCACGGACGTCGGTGTCCCGGCGGGTGAGCCATTGCTTCACCAGGGGCCTATCCGGACCGGTGAGGGCCTGGGCCGCGGCGAGGGTGGCCATGTTCCAGGCGCGCATGGACTCCGTGCGGGCGATGCGCTCCTCACGGACCTCCCCGAGCTGGGCCCCCTCACGGGCGAACGCTGCGCGGAGGCGGGCGCGGAGCTGCTCGACGTCCTCGCCCTCATTGACGCCGGCCGCGAGCTCGGCGACCGCCACGGCGGCGAGACGGTCCCCGACGGCGCGCAGCAGGTGCTCGGTGCTCTCCACGTAGTCCCCGAGCTGCGCGGGGAGGGCGTCGTCGTCGTAGCGGGCGGGCAGGTGGTCCCAGCCGTCGGGCAGCGGCACGTTCACGTCGTCGGCGGCCTGCTGGGCGGCGGTCTCCGCGACCCCGAGGAGGCGGCGCACCAGGCGCGGCACGCGGGCGTTCCACATCGCGGCGATACGGGAGACGGAGAACCGGGCGGCGACCAGCTCTGTGGCCTCCTCCAGGGCGGTGGCGTACTCGGCGGCCACCTGGGCGAGGGCATCCGTGACGGCGCCGGCGACGTCCTCCTCGGCTGCGTCCAGGGCGCGCTGCAGGGCCTCATCCATGGGCGGGCCTCCCGTTCGGTCCGGTGGGGTCGGAGGGGTCGTCGCAGATGTCGCACCACGTCCAGGGGCCGAGCGTGGACACGCCGTCCGGGCTGAGGGCCAGCAGCGTCCCGGTGAGGCGGGTGTATGCCTTGCACGCCGTGCACCAGGTCTCCGTGGGAATGGAGGAGGTGATGGTGATGGACAGCACGGCGGGCGGCGGGGACGGGCGGGGTTTGTGAGGGCCGGTCATGCCGCTGCCGCCCTACGCGAGCAGGAGCCGATGGCCGCCGGCACGACCTCGAAGGTGTGGACCACACCGGCCGCGATCAGTTCCCGGCAGTAGTTGTCCAGGCTCGCGGCGAGGCAGTCAGGGTCCAGCCCGTAGCGGGTGGCGATCTCCGGGACGCGGGACCATGCCCCGTCGAGCAGGCGCCACTGGTCGACCTGGGTCGGCTCCACGGTGAGCAGGGTGTGGAGTTGGGCCGGGTCGACTTCCCGAGCGCGGGCCCGCTCGCTGCGCGGACAGGCGGGGGTGCGCTCCAGCTTGCGGCCGGCTGCCGAGAGGGCGGCCCAGATGAGGGCGTCGGCGGCGGCCAGTGCGGCATCGGTGGGGCGCGGGGTGGCCGCGGCCGGGAGGGTGTCCGGTTCGCCGGGGGCCTGGTCCACGGGCAGGTCCGTGCCGCCGGGGGCTTGATCGTCCTCTTGGTCCTGGCGCTTCTGGGGGTTGGGGCGTTCCGGGGCGTCGGCCTCATCGAACCCGGTCTCCCGGCGTAGTGCCCTGCTGGAGATGGCGCCCAGCTCGAACAGGCGCAGCGCGGTCTCGGAGCGGTTGGTGCGCACGCGCAGCGGCGCGGAGTCCGCGAACACGGACCATTCCTCGGCGTCCGGGACGTTCTCGCTCTCCAGCAGGGGGCGGAGCCAGTGTTCGGTGTAGGCGTGGGCGACGACGGACAGGCGGGGCTCGATGCCCAGCCGGATCGCTTCCTCCGTCAGGCCCCAGACGCCCCAGTGGTTGACGTCGCCCAGGCCGAGCAGGAATTCGCCCGGAATGTCTGCGGCCGTGGCGAAGCGCCGGATGTTCTCCTCGCGCAGTTTGATCGCGAGCTCGTCAAAGTTGGACTCGAAGGTGAGGCGCTGGATCAGGCCGACCATCTCCGCCGGCACTTCCAGGATGATCGGCACGGTGGCGGCGGCACTGGAGGGGTCGCGGATGGCGGTCTCGGCCACCTCCATGAAGATGTCGATCAGGTCGTCCTCCTCGCTGCCCTGGACGGGCGTTGAGGGGAAGCGGGTGCCCTTCGGGACGACGAGGACGCCGCGGCCGATGAGCCGGGAGAGCGTGACGGCGCGGACGGCGGCGCCGAGGAGGCGCAGCTCCTCCAGTTCGTTCAGGCTCGCGAGGACCGGGGAGTCGGCCTCCAGGTGCTTTTCCGGGCTCGGGTCCCACACCCGGATCGCGACGGGGTCCAGGGAGTTGGCTTTCTCCTCGGTGCCCTCGTCGGCGCCGGGCGGGATGGCGACCGGTGCGCCGTCGATCTGGGCCTCCATGCCCTTGCCCTTGCTGGTCATCTCCAGGACGGAGACGACGTGCCAGGTGGGCGGGGCCCCTTCGCGGGGGCGGATGACGGTCCAGCCCTCCCCGGCGACGGCGAGGTGTCGGCCGTACTCCCGGAGGAGCTGGGACTGCCCGTCCCGGCCGCCGGCGATCTCTGAGACGATCCGCGTGGCCGGGTGGTTGTCCGGGGCCTTGATGATGCTGTCGTCGGGGCCCAGGCGGCCGGCGTAGAGGCGTGCGCTGCTCATGGCGTTGCTGATCCAGTTGGCGAAGGACCGGACCTCTGGGGTGCGGTAGAAACTCCATGCCTGTTCCTGGCGGGAGCGTGCCGGGTTCTGGGCGGAAGTCTTCGCGGTGCGCTGCGTGTAGCGGGCGGCGGCGGCCTTGAGCGTCTGGTCGGGCATCAGCCCACCCGGCCGAGGGTGTCGTCCACGCGGTTGAGGAAGACGGCGGCGCCGGCGACGGCGAGCCACTCCAGGCCGTGGATCAGCAGGGGTGCGTCCTCGAACTGGCCGGTGACCAGTAGGTAGGTGGCGAGGATGGCCCCGGAGATCCACCAGCCCATGCAGTACACGCAGGAGATCAGCGCGATGACGAACTCCCGGGTGGCGGAGTCCGGGCGGCTCTCGTGCCAGGCGTGCATCCGGTCGCGGGCGGGGTCGAGGATCGTGTCGTGGACGGCGAGCTGGGTGGCCCGGTACCCGGCGAGGCCGAGTAGGGCGAGGGTGGTCAGGTCGATCATGGTTCGCCCCCAGGCGGAATGCGTTCCTCCGGTTGTCGGCGGAGCATCATAGGCCACACCCCGGATCGGCCACTGGGGGTAAATGGCCTGCTCAGCACGGGAGTTCTGATCATGGCGAGGGGTTAGGGTGCCAATCCTGGGCGCCGGCGGTGATGCCGATGCAGTGTCCCGGACGGCGCGGACGTACACACCCCGCGACCGCCGGCGTCCCTTCGTGGGACTTCTCCCAATCTGTGGCGTGGATCACGCCCCGTGTGGTCAATGGGAGCGGCAGCCGGGCCCCGCCCTGGTCCAACATCAGGCCCGTTCCCACCCCTCCTCGACGGGAGCGCCCCATGCCTGTGCTGCGCCAGATCACCACGTGCCCGGAGCCCGCGACCTACGTAGTCGAGGCACGCAGCCGTAAGGCCGGGCGCGCACTGGAGTTCCGGGTGGAGGTGTGCGGCAGGCACCGGTGGCTGGTGAACCACTGGACGGGTCGGCGGCAGGGGCTAGACCCGGGCGGGCGTTGCGGGACGATGCTGGACCACCGGCCGTACGAGCGGGTGGTTGCGTCCCACGCGGATGAATGGATGGTGCCGCTGACGGCCCAGCATCCGGACCACCACGGCGGGAGCGTGGCGGGAGCGCTGCGCGCGGCTCACGAGTGGATGACGGATGCGGGCGGGCCGGCCGCTCGTGGGCGGCGGGACGGAGCGCTGCTGGTGGCCTTGGGGCACGCGGCCCGCATCGCGGAGGCGATCGAGGCCGGCGACGTAGACGCGGAGGGCGGCCGGGCTCAACTGCTGGCCGCGCTGAGTGTGGTGGAGACGGTCGCCGTTGCCGAACGCGGGGCATAGCTGCGGTCGGCGCCCTACCGTAGAGGCATGGCTGATCACTGGGAGCCCGGTGACGGGGAACCGTTGCGCCTGGTCCAGTTGGACACGGACGAGGGCCAGGAGGCCGTGATCTACGGTCCCGGCCCGGAGCACCCCGTCGTGGGCATCCTGTTCGTGCCGGCGGGGTTGCTGGCCGAGGAGTCCTAGCCACCCCGGGGGCGGCCTTCGGCCATCCCCCCGCACGGCGCTGTTCGCCGGCCCTACCCTGCCCGCATGAGCGACCTGACTGACGAGGACGTGCGCACGATCCTCCGGGAACACCGGGACGGCGGCGCGATCTCCCGCCTGTACGCGACGGGCGAGATCGCGGAGGACGCCGTGCCGGTGCTCGGGATGCTGTCCACCCAACTCGAAGAGGACGGCCGCGGCGAGGACGCCGCCCGCGTCGGGGAGGTCCTGGGCTACGTGCTGGCCGCCGGGGAGCGCCCTCCGGTGACCGGGTGGGTCGGCAAGGTGTAGCACGGCAGAACAGCGGGCCAAGACGGGGAAGCATCGAATCCCCCCACCCCGGTGATCAGAAGTTGAGAGGGTGTGCCCGTACGACTCGGAGCCGAGGAAGACGGAGCCACACCCCTTGATCATCCTGGACGCGAACATCCTCAAGTCGACCTCGCTGCGCGATCCCGCCGCCGACGTACTCCGCGCCATCCGAGCTGTGGGTGTCGAGCGCGTGGCAGCCCCATGGATCGCAGTCGAGGAGATCGCTGCCCAGCAGGCCCTGGCCTACCGCGACAAGCACGACTCGGCCATGGCAGCTGTGGACCAGCTGCGGAAGGCCACGCCCTGGGCGCACATCGCCCACCCCAAGAGGTGGCCGGCCGAGCACGTACGCAAGCACTGGCGAGAGCGGTACTCCTCCATCACGGACGTCATCGAGACGTCCCCCGAGGCATACCAGCAGGCCATGTTCCGGGAGACGAACCTGATCGCGCCGTGCAAGACCGTCAACAGCGGCAAGAACAAGACCGGTGCTCGGGACGCCGCGATCTGGCTGACGGCAGTCGAGTACGCGCGGGCCCACCCCGACGAGGTGGTGTACTTCGTCAGCAACAACACGGAGGACTTCGGTGACGGCACGTCCTTCCCCGAGCCGATGGACAGGGACATCCACGGCATGGAGCATCGGTTCTTCCTGTTCACGTCGCTCGACGGTGTCCTGACCAAGTTCGCCACGGAGTTGGACGCCCGCGTCGAGGACGTTCAGGCACTGCTCAACACTGAGGACGTCCGCACGACGGTCTTGCAGGCCGCCAGGACCGCCGCCAAGCGCTACCACCTGGTCCGCGGCTCGCGCCTCACAACAGAATCGGGTTTGCCCAGGCTGGTCCCGTACGGGTCGCCGTCTTGGAAGCCCACGGCGGTGGCGCTGGACAAGGTGCTGAGGGTGAGCGGTCGAGAGGTCGGCGGCCACCACTGGTTCACGGCGTCGGTGCGGTGGCTGCTCGCGGAGAGCCACCTGGCACACGTAGACGAGCCCGTGGCGTACGCCTGGGAGACCCGGATCCTGTTGAGCCCGACGGCAGACAAGGCCCTGACGGTCCTGGACTCCAAGCCCCCCGCCTCCATCGCGCCCGAGGACATCCTCAAGGTGCCGGAAGCCGCCTTGAGCCCGGAGGACGCCCTGCTGGCCGCGAAGGCCTTCGACCGGATGGCCGCCAGTCCGCATTTCGAGAGCTTCCTGCGGGGCCTCACCCAGCTCACCCAGCTCACCCCCGATCTCACGAGGATGGAGGCGGCGCTCCTCGAGTTCGCTCGTGAGGGTCAGAGGATGGCGGAGGCCCTGCCCAAGCTGTCGATGGAGGAGCCCCAGGGCGAGGAGTAGGGGCACTATCGGCGCCCTCCCCCGCTGGCCGTACTACCGCCGAAGCTGCGCCCGTACCGGGAGGCCGCGGCCGTGGGCCGGCCGGTGCGCTGCGCCGGGGACTGGATGGTGGAGTACGCCAGGCTCTCGGCCCAGAAGGACATCACGACGGCGTCACCCCGGTCCGGGGAGCGGCCGAGCCGGGCGACGACGTCCTCCTTCCGCTCCACCTGGATCTTCGGCGGCACGCCCGTCGTCACGTCCCACGTGGGGGTGGTGAGGTCGGAGAGCAGCAAGTCGTCCGGCGGCAGCATCAGCTCCGCGCCGAACGCGGGGTCGAGGAGTTCCCGCATCCGCCAGTAGGCGGCGGACCGTACGTTGGTGAACCCCCACTCCCCGTCCCTGGTGCGCTGCTTGGTCTTCGCTGCGCCCGTGTACGCGAGGACGGGCACGCCGAGCTCGCGGAGGCGGTCCACCACGCCGCCACCGACGCCGATGGAGTCGACCACGGGCACCAGGCCGGTCCCCTCCTCGTCGTCCTCGCCCACGGCGGCCTGGACGCGGGCGGTGGTCTGCATGGTGTCCTGCCGGTCGTACGCGACCAGCTCCGCGACGAGGAGGCCGCGGCGGTGGACGAACACGGTGGAGTCCGCGCCGGACCGGGCGACGTCCACGCCGAGGATGCGCCGGCCCTCCACCTCCGGGCGGCCAGCCGCGTCCCATGCCTGCCAGCGCTCGACGGCCGCCTCCAGCCAGGCGAGCGGGATGACGCTGTCCTCGTCCGCTGCCCGGAACTCCCCCAGCACGCGGTTCGCGTACAGGGCGGAGTCCTCGCCCCACTGCCGGGCGCGCTGCCTCGCCCAGTCCTCGCTGATACGGCCGGCGGCGACGGCCTCCGCGAGGGTGACGTGCCGGGTGTACCAGTCCTCGAGTCCCGGGGCACGCCGGTGGATGTCGTAGAACCGCCCCGTCGTCGGCCCTGGGGTGGAGATCGCGAGGGCGAACGCCTCGGGAAAGCCGTCCATACGACCACCGGAGAACGCGCCCTCGATGGCGTCCCACGTCGCGTCCGGGACGATCTTGGCCTCATCGATCAGGTACAGCAGGCTATCGGCGTGCGCGCCCTCGATCAGCTCGGCCTTGTTGGAGGCCACCGGGGACGCGGCGCCGTGCTCCAGCTTGAGGTTCTGGGTCAGCAGCTCGGTCAGGTCGTTGAACGGCGGCCGGCCCAGGACGTCCCACCGGATGCGGCGGGCCCACTTGTGGATCTCCGGCCATAGGTAGACGGACAGGTGACGCCACGCGCTCGCGGTGGTGAGGACCTTCCAGTCCACCCCGGCCGCGTCCCTCGTGGTCGCGAACCAGAGCACGACCATGCTCGCCATGCCGGTCTTGCCCAGACCGTGCGGTCCGCGTGCCGCGACGCGACGGTACTCGGCCAGGGCCTCCATGATGTCGCCCTGGTAGGCGGTGATGCCTTCCCCGCCTTGCCAGTCGATGACCTCCCGCGCCCAGACCGCCGGACGGTACATGTACCGCTCCTGTGCCTGGACGCGGCGCTCCAGGGCGGCGAGGTGGGGGCGCAGCTCCGCCGACGCCCCCCGAGCGAGCCGGATACGGTCCGCGCGGGAGAGCCGCCGGTACGCGGCCTCGGCGTCACGCGTCAGCATCGCCGTCGTCACCCGCCGGGGCGTTGCGGATGATCTCCATCAGGTCCTCGGCGGTGACCTGCCCGGTGACGTCCAGGTCGAGTTTGTCCGGCTCCGCGAGGCCGTACAGCTTGACCACCCGGTCCGTCAGCTTGGCGGCCGTCTCCACGGCCCTGAGGTCGCCTTTCAGTGCCTTGGGCCACACGGCGGCCAACAGCCGGTGATAGCGGCGTGCCTGGACCTCCCGCAGCGTCCCGGCCTCCGTCTTGAGGTCCGCGAGGTTGGCCCGAAGTGCCCGGTCCACGTCCGTGTGCGCTGCGCCCCGGGACGCGTACCCGAGCCGCTCCGCGATCGTCTCGTAGTCCAGGCCGGCGAGCACCATCTGAATGGCGTTCTTCCGGCGCTCCGCGACCTGGGCGCGTTTGGCCTTGCTGGCGCTCACCGGGTGACCTCCGTTCGCATGTCGCTATTGGTTCGCACGTCCGCCCGGTCAGCGGGCCATGAGGCGGTGGAGCTCGTCGCGCGCGGTGGGGTCGTCGCGGAAGACGCCGGTGTAGGAGGCGGTGACCATGACGGAGCCGGGCTTGCGGGCGCCTCGGGTGGCCAGGCAGCCGTGTTCGGAGCGGATGATGCACGCGGCTCCGGCCGGGGACAGGTGGGTGTCCAGGGCGGTGGTGACCTGCTGGGTGAGCTGTTCCTGTGTCTGGAGGCGTCGGGCGTAGACGTCCAGGACGCGCGGGAGCTTGGACAGGCCGGCCACGGGGTCGCCGGGGTGGGGCTGGTAGGCGATGTCCGCGTGCCCGGTGAAGACCAGCATGTGGTGCTCACAGAGGCTGGTGAACGGCACGCCGGTGACGACGATGGGGCCGCCGTCGTGGTCCACGGGGAAGGTGCGGGCGAGGTGGACGGCCGGGTCTTCGTCGTAGCCGGCGGTCATCTCCTCCAGGGCGCGCAGGATGCGGGCCGGGGTGTCCACGAGGGCGGGACTGTCCGGGTCGAGGCCGCGGCCGGCGAGCCACGCGCGGACGCCGTCCACGTAGGCGGCGCGCGCGATGGCGGGGTTGCCCGCGTACAGCTCGGCGGTGGTCGTGGCGGTCATGATCAGCGTCCCTTCTCGTCGCCCCACGCGTGCACGTGGAGCCGGGTGGTGATGTTGAATCCGGCGGCGATGGCCGGGTCGGCGAGCTCGGCCAGGCGGGCGCACAGGGTGGGGGTGTCGGTGCCTTCGGGCATGACCCACACCCGGGCGGGGTCGAGGGCGTGGGCGGTGGTGAACTCCTTGACCTCGCGGAGGTCGGCCGGGCTCTGGCACACGAACTTGAACGCGGCCTTCCCCGTGACGTGGAGCGCGCGCAGGGCCTCGGGGCGGATGCGCTTGGCAGCCGGGTCGCCGGCGTGGGCGAGCTTGGGCGACACGTTGAAGCGGGTGACCCAGCGCGCGGTGTGCTCGGTGGGCGTCTGGGTGCCGTTGGTCTCGACCTCCACCTCCGTTCCGGCCGCGACGAGGGTCCCGAGGAGGGAGCGCCATCCGTCCTGCTGCTGGTGGAGCAGGGGTTCCCCGCCCGTGATGACGACCATGGCGGGGTTACCCTCCAGGGCCCGGGTGACGATGTCCTCGACGGTGCGGCGGGTGAGGGCCGCGCGCAGGTCGAAGCGTGAGGCGTCCCAGCTCTCCGGGGTGTCGCACCAGTCACAGGTGAGGTTGCAGCCGCCGAGGCGTACGAACGCGCACCGCCGGCCGGTCGATGGCCCTTCTCCTTGGACGGTGGGCCCGAACACCTCCCGGACGACGAGGGTGTCGGCGAGGTCCAGGGTCACGGCAGTCACAGGGCGGCCGTCCAGGTGGCGGCGTTGACGTGGGTCTCGGAGACGCGGACGCGGGTGACGCGGGCGCCGGGGGCGCGCACCAGCTCCTGGAGGGCGTCCTCGGCCACGCGCGCGATGAGGCCGGCGACGTTCTCGACGGTGGGCCAGCCGGGCACCTGGTGGATCTTCATGCCGTACTGCTGGAGCACGGGCAGCATCGGGTCGTCCGGGCCCAGCATGAGGCCGTGGTCCAGGTGCTGGTCGATCCAGCGGCGGAGCTGCTGCTTGAACGGGCCGAACTCCACGACCAGGCCCCCGGCGAGGGAAGGGGCCTCGGCGGTGACCTCGGCCCACCAGGAGTGGCCGTGGAGGCTCTGGCACTTCCCCGGCAGGTGCGGCAGGCGGTGGCCGGTCTCGAAGTTGTGGCGGACGCTCACGGAGTGCGGCATTACTGGGCTCCCTGCTCGTGCGGGCGGGCGACGGTGTAGCGGGTGGTGGAGTTGTCATGGCCGATGTCGTCGTGGACGCCGATAACGTCCAGGTGGACGGCGCGCAGCCGGTACTGGCCGCCCCAGGGCTCCCACTCCGGGGCCACGTAGCCGTCCAGGTGGGCGAACAGGCGGTCCGCGATGTCCTCGTTGGTGGCGTCCTTGAACACCCGGCGGGTCAGCTCGTGGATCCGGCGCTCCAGCGCGGCGTTCGTCACGGCGAAGGAGGGGTAGCCGTGGCGGCCGATCGTGTCGTAGACGACGGTGACGGACCCGGTGTGGGAGTGGGCACGCAGGCCCATGGCCTTGTTGACGTTGGTGAAGTAGATCGCGAAGGGGCCGACGTCCACGGTGCGGATGAGGGCCGGCCCGTCGACAGGCGGCGGGGTGGTGGGGGTGTCGGTCATGAGGTGCTGGCCTCCTGTCGGGCGGCCTGGATGCCGGCCGCGGCTCGGTAGAGATTCGTGGTGGTGGCCTCGGCGAGGTACAGGTGGAGGCCGGGGGGTGCCTGCCGGGGTCCGCCCCGGGTGACGGGGTTGTGTGGTCCGGGCGGGATGGTGATGGGGCCGTGGCGGGCGCGGATGTACTCCTCCGCGCGGCGCCACGCGACGGCCGCGAGCACGGTGGCGTCGGTGCGGTTGTAGGTGGCCCGGGTGGCGAGGCTCATCGGGCTGATGTGGTGGGCGCGGACCAGCTCCCGGTGTTTGAGCAGGGCGTCCCGGTCGCGCATCATCAGGTTGGTCCAGGAGCCGTTCGCTGGGTCGAACAGCTTGATCACGCCGAAGCGGAAGCCGGAGCCCCAGGTGGAGGAGTCCACGCTGTAGAACGGGAACTCCCGCAGCGCTCGCCACACGGTCATGCCGAAGCCGTGGAAGACCGCCCGGCCGTCAGCGATCTTGAAGGCTTTCGCGATCCACGGCAGGACCTCGTTGACGGGGTTGCCCAGGAGCTTGCCGAGGGCGATGTAGGTGTAGCCCTCGTCCAGGTAGCGCTCCAGCCATTCCCATGGGTCGCCGGTGTGGAAGACGGGGATGGGCTCCAGGCCGTGGACGAGCTCCAGTTCCTTCTGGTTGCGCCACGTGGCCTCCGGGCCGCCGATGACGTCCAGGTTGGCGTACAGGGTGAGCTGGGTGTCCCACTTCTGGCACCAGGCGGCGTAGTCCTCCAGGGTCAGGTGGATGCCCATGGTGCGCGCGGAGTGGGCGCCGGAGTCCCCGAAGATCATGTTGACCGGGGTGGCCAGCTTGTTGGTGAAGTCGCGCATGTCCTTCGTGCGCCAGAACGCGAAGGAGGTCAGGGCCTTGAAGTCCTGGTCCAGGCCGCCGAGGTGGACGCTCACGCCCCGGCCTCCGCTGCTGTGGCGGCCGCGGCCCGGGTGCTCTCGATCTCGTCCAGCAGGCCGTCGAGCTTGGCCTCGTCGTCCTTGCCGGGGTGGGCGTCAAGCGCGAGGCGCCACCGGTCGAAGGTCTCCGCGTCCACGGTCATGCTGATCTTGGGGCGGAAGATGTCTTCGTTGGGCTCGCCGTGGTGGTCGGAGAGTTCGGTGAGCTCGTCCGGGGGTGCGGTGAGCAGCGCGGTGATGTCCTCGACGTCGCGCGGGGTGTAGCCGGTGCCGTCCAGGTCGTCCAGGCCGGCGAGGAGTTCGGACAGGGCCTCGTAGTCGTAGCCGCCCAGGTCGGCGGCGCGGTTGTCCACGATGTTGATGCGGCGGGCGGTGTCCTCGTCGCACTGGACGATCTCGCAGCGGGCGCCGGGCTGCCATGTCGGGTCGTTCTGGCAGATGCCGCACGGCCTGGTGCTGCTGCTGGTCTTGACGGTCTTGCCGCAGTCGCCGGCGCCGTGCGCCCCGAGGGCCTGCATGGTGTGGTTGCCGGCCAGGACAATCAGCGGGCCGTCGGGGATCTCCCGCACGACCAGGGAGCGGTACTGCCCGTTCCTGCGGAGGCTTTCCAGGATGGTGTCGACGTTGCCCCGTTTGGCGTTGCCGGGGAACGGGGTCAGCTCGTCCAGGGCGACGTCGGCGGTGCGGACGTAGGTGGCCTGTGCGGTCATGCGGGGCTCTTTCCTACTGGTAGTGGGCGGACTCGAGGACGCGGGCTCTCACGGGGTGGGGGTGGCGCGGGCGCGGTCCAGCAGGTAGCGGAACCGGGTGGCGTCGTCGTTGGGGTTGGAGCAGGTGGCGGTGAGGTCGTAGAAGTCGTCCCGGGCCTCCGGGGGGACGGTGAAGCGCAGGACGGGCCACATGTCCTCGTCCTCCGGGTGCCGGTAGGTGTCGGCCAGCTCCTCCAGCGACGGGGGCGGCGCGAGCAGGCGCAGCACGTCGGCTTCCTGGTAGCCGGTGGCCGCGTAGTCGTCGCCCAGGAAGGACAGCAGCTCGGCCAGGGCGTCCGCGTCGTAGCCGCCCAGGTCGGCCGCGCGGTTGTCCACGAGGTTGATGCGGCGGGCGGTGTCCTCGTCGCACGCGACCAGCTCGCAGCGGGCGGCCGGCTCCCATGCAGGGTCGTTTCCGCAGATGCCGCAGGGGTGTTGCTCGCCGTGGTCGTGGAAGGTGCGTCGGCAGTCGCCGGGGCCGTGCTCCGCGAGGGCGGCCATGGTGTGGTTGCCGGCGAGGACGACGAGGCGCCGGCGAGGCGCGTGCGTACGGGGGTTGGACAGGTCGACGCCGACGTCGGGCCCCTGCTCGATGTGCTGGACGACCAGGGAGCGGTACTGCCCGTGGCGGCGCAGGCTGGCGAGGATGGTGGCGACGTCGCCGCGTTTGGCGTTGCCGGGGAACGGGGTGAGGTCGGCGAGCGGCACGAGTGCCGTCCCCTGGTACGTGGCCTGTGACATGCCCTGGTCCCCTCGTCGCGTGATGGCAGCGCAAGAGGATAAGCGGAGGGGCGGACCGGCCTCCTGGTGTGACTATCTCCACTGATCAGAAAGGGAGTTGATCACTTTCACATCGACAAGCGGAACCCATCGACGGGCCGGGGCCGGACATGCGCCTGGCCTCCCGTGGGGAGGACCGGGAGGCGGCGCGGCCCCGCGTGCTGGTCAGGCACGGCGAGGCCGGTACACCTGCCCGGCCGGGGGGAGGCTCGGGCGGTGCGTGTTCAGCATGGCACCAGTTTCAGCCACAGCAATAGGGGCGTGACTGGAAAACATCTCCGGACGGTCGGGAGTCAGCGGCCTCGGCGCCTCGCGTCGCGCTCGGCCTGCCACTGACGGAAGGACCGGTCACCCATACGCCGCTTGAACTGGGGAATGTTGTTCGCCGGGATGCCGACCGGCGCCGGGCCGAGGACGGCCAGGAGGTCGCTCGCGTCCTGGGAGTGGTAGCCAGCGGACAGGATGGCGGCCTCATCCGGGAAGACGTCCGCGACGCGGTCGCCGGGCCGGATCAGGTGGTCCTCCAGGCCCCCGTAACTGAACACCCAACGGAAGTTCCGGGGCGGCGCTGGCTCCACGAGGCGACGGAAGCGGCTCACCTCCTTCGTGTAGGCGTAGAAGTTCACGGCCGGGCGGAACGCGATCAGACGCAGCCAGGCGGATAGGTAGTGGTCGCTGAAGAAGTCGCCGGCGTCGTGAATGCGGATCCAGCCGCCCCGGTGGCGCGGGTGCGCGAGCTCGACGGCCATCTGCCGCTGCCACCCGGGCAGGTCGTCCAGCACATAGGCCAGATTCGCCTGGTGGCGGTCGATGACCCCGGGGAAGTTATAGGTGCCATTCCGCGCGTAGCAAGCCTGTGTAGTCCTTGCTTAGTTTATGTGTCTCTTTGAGGCAGCCCGAGAGCAAGGGAACGTCAAAGTCTCTTGCACTCCCCTGAGTCTCAAACGTACGGT
>NZ_JBEZKP010000022.1:0-100165 GCF_040706335.1 Streptomyces sp. NPDC048389
CCTGGGCCATCTCCGGCGTCAAAGCCCTGGGCGCAACCCCCCCATCGCTGTCCCGGCGCCGCCGGGCGGCGGGGGCCCCCCCAACCTCACCCCCCCCCCCGCCGTCTCGTGCGCCTGAGCCCTACTCGTCCGACGCGTTCGACGAGACGCCCGGGGTCGACGTCTGCTCGGCGGCGACGGTCTTCTTGGACGTCTTCTTCGCCGTCGTCGTCTTCTTCGCCGTTGTCGTCTTCTTCGCAGTCGTCTTCTTGGCGGTGGTCTTCTTCGCCGCCGCCTTCTTCGCCGTGGCCTTCTTCGCGGTCTTGCGGGCCGCCTTCTTGGCCGCCGGGGCCGCAGCCTCGGTCCCGGCCTCGTCGGCCTTGACAGCCTCGTCCACCGGCTCGGCCGCCTTGGGCTCCGCTTCGACCACGACGACCGCGGCCTCCTCAGCGCCCGACGGCGAACCGGCCGGAGCCGTCGCCTTGCGGGTCACCCGGCGGCGCGCACGCGGCGGAACCGCGACCGGCGCCACCTCGGCGGCTGGGGCGGGGGCCTTTGCCGGTTCCGGCTCCGGCTCGGCCGGCGCGGTGACGGTCGTCTCCACGACGGTCGGCTCGGACGTCACGGGCGGGCCCGCCGGAGCGGACACCTTCCGCGTCGCGCGGCGGCGGGTACGGCCCGTGGGGGCCGCCTCCTCCGCCGGTGCGACCGGCTCGGCCTCCGCGGGCGCGGGGACCTCGGCCTGCGGCTCCGCGGCCTGCGCCGCGGGCTCCTGCACTTCCGCGGTCCTGGGCGCGCCCGCCGGGGCCGACACCTTGCGGGTGGCCCGGCGGCGGCCACGGCCCCGCGTCGCCGCCGCCTCGGCCTCCGCCGCGCTGCTGTACAGCTCCTCGTCCGGTACGAACGCGGGCTCGGCGAGCGCCACCGGCGCCGCCACCTCGGCGGCGACCTCCTCCTCTTCGGTTTCGGTCTCGGCAACCTCCGGCTCCGGCTCCATCTGCTCCTGCGCACCACCGCGGCCCCGCTTCTTCGAGCGCTTGCCGCCACCGCCGCCGCCGACGGACGTCGGCTGCTCCATGTGCACGATCACGCCGCGGCCGTTGCAGTGGACGCAGGTCTCGGAGAAGGACTCCAGCAGCCCCTGGCCGACCCGCTTGCGGGTCATCTGGACCAGGCCCAACGAGGTCACCTCGGCGACCTGGTGCTTGGTGCGGTCGCGGCCCAGGCACTCCAGGAGCCGCCGCATGACCAGGTCCCGGTTGGACTCCAGCACCATGTCGATGAAGTCGACGACGACGATACCGCCCAGGTCGCGCAGCCGGAGCTGACGCACGATCTCCTCGGCCGCCTCCAGGTTGTTCCTGGTGACGGTCTCCTCGAGGTTGCCGCCCTGACCGGTGAACTTGCCGGTGTTGACGTCGACCACGACCATGGCCTCGGTCTTGTCGATCACCAGCGAGCCGCCGCTCGGCAGCCAGACCTTGCGGTCCAGCGCCTTCATCAGCTGCTCGTCGATCCGGTGGACCGCGAAGACGTCGGTCTCGCTGGTCCAGCGCTGCAGCCGGTCCGCGAGATCGGGCGCCACGTGCGAGACGTAGCCGTGGATGGTCTCCCACGCCTCGTCACCGCTGACGACGACCTTGGTGAAGTCCTCGTTGAAGATGTCGCGGACGACACGGACGGTCATGTCCGGCTCGCCGTAGAGCAGCGAAGGCGCGTTCGAGCTGCCGACGCCCTTGGCCTTCTTCCGGATGTCCTCCCACTGGGCCTGCAGACGCTCGACGTCGCGGCGCAGCTCGTCCTCGCTCGCGCCCTCGGCGGCGGTGCGCACGATCACGCCCGCGTCCTCGGGGACGATCTTCTTGAGGATGGTCTTCAGCCGTGCGCGCTCGGTGTCGGGCAGCTTGCGGCTGATGCCGGTCATCGAACCCTCGGGCACGTAGACCAGGTAGCGGCCGGGCAGGGACACCTGGCTGGTGAGGCGGGCGCCCTTGTGGCCGATCGGGTCCTTGGTCACCTGGACGAGGACCGACTGGCCGGACTTGAGGGCGGCCTCGATACGGCGGGGACCGCCCGCCATGCCCAGGGCCTCGAAGTTCACCTCACCGGCGTACAGCACCGCGTTGCGGCCCTTGCCGATGTCGACGAACGCGGCCTCCATGGACGGCAGTACGTTCTGGACCTTGCCCAGGTAGACGTTGCCGACGTAGCTGGTGGCCTGCTCCTTGTTGACGTAGTGCTCGACGAGCACGTTGTCCTCGAGGACACCGATCTGGGTGCGCTCGCCGCTCTGGCGAACGACCATCACGCGCTCGACGGCCTCGCGGCGCGCCAGGAACTCGGCCTCGGTGATGATCGGCACCCGGCGGCGGCCCTGCTCGCGGCCTTCACGGCGGCGCTGCTTCTTCGCCTCCAGACGGGTCGAGCCCTTGATGGACTGGACCTCGTCCGCGCCTGTCCCGGGTTCTTCCTTCTTGCGGGGCTCCCGGACCTTGACGACCGTACGCTCGGGGTCGTCGGTGCCCGTCTCGCCCTCCGCGGCGGCACCGTCACCACTGCGGCGGCGACGACGGCGGCGGCGCCGGGTGCTGCTGGTGCCGGCGGCCGACGGGGTGCCGACCTCGTCCTCGTCCTCCTCGTCGCCCTCTTCCTGGGCGGCCTCGGCGTCGGCTTCCTCGGCCCCCTCCTCGGCGGTCTCGTCCGCCTCCGCGGCCTCACCACGGCGACGGCGACGGCCTCCACGACGGCGACGGCGCGAGGGGCGGTCCTCGTACTCGTCCTGCTCCTCGCCGTCCGCGGCCTCGGCCTGCTCGGGCTCGGTCTCGTCCTCGGCCGGAGCGGCCTCGGCTGCGGGTGCCTCGACGGGCTCCGCGGGCTCGCCGCGACGACGGCGACGACGACGGCCCGCCGGCTCGGGGGCGGCCGACTCGGGGGCGGCGGACTCGGGGGCGGCGGACTCGACGGGCTCCTCTTCCTCCTGCGGCTCCGGAGCGCTCACGGCGGCAGCCGCGGCAGCGGCCGTCTCCGGGGTCTGGAACATCGGCTCGGTGAAGACGGGCGCCCGGAAGGTCGGGACAGCCGGCCTCGCGGCGCGACCGCCACGACCGGTCGTCTCCTCGGCCTGCTCGGCGGACTGGGCGGTGAACTGCGGCGATACCGCGCGCCGGCGCGTACGGCCGCGGGTCGCGGCCTTCTCAGCGGCCTCGACCTCCGCCCCTTCAGAGGCGATCTGGGCGACGGCGCTCTCGGGCAGGCTCTCGCCCGCGTCTGCCACGTCCTCGTCGATCGCCGTGGGCGCGCCTGTCGCGGCGGCCTTACGGGCCGATCGGCGGCGGGAACGCGGCGCGGGCGCCTCCTCCGCTTCGGCCTCGGCGGGCTGGGCCTCCTCCGCGGCGTCGGCCCTGGGGGCACCGGCGGGCGCGGAGGCACGTCGGCGCGTACGGCGGCGCGCGGGCGCCTCCTCGTCGGCTGCGGTCTCGGGCTCCTCGCTGACAGCGGCCACGGCGGCCTCCTCCTCGTCGGCCTCGGTGAGCTCAGGCGCGACGGCCTCGGGCTCTACGGCCTTCGGCGCACCGGCCGGGGCGGACGCACGGCGACGGGCGCGGCGCGGGGCGCCACTCTCCGTCGTCGCGGGCGCGGGGCTCTCTTCGAGCGCCGCTTCGGCGGACACCACGGACTCCGCCGAGGCAGCCTCGTCGCTGCGGGGCTCCGACACGCTCGGCTCGCCGGCCGGAGCCGACGCCTTACGCGTCGCACGACGACGTGCACGCGGCGCGGGCACCTCCTCGGCAGCCTCCATCGCGACCGACTCGGGCAGCTCGCCCTCCACGGCCTCGACACCAGCTGGCGCACCCGCAGGAGCAGACGCCCGACGACGACGCCGCGGCGCCGCGGCCTCAGCCGGCTCCGCAACCCCACCGGCATCCGACTCGGCACTCTCCGCCACCTGCGGCGAACCGGCCGGAGCCGACGCCTTACGCGTCGCACGACGACGTGCACGCGGCGCGGGCACCTCCTCGGCAGCCTCCATCGCGACCGACTCGGGCAGCTCGCCCTCCACGGCCTCGACACCACCAGCCGGCGCACCCGCAGGAGCAGACGCCCGACGACGACGCCGTGGCGCCGCGGCCTCAGCCGCAACCGGCTCCGCAACCCCACCGGCATCCGACTCGGCACTCTCCGCCACGCTCGGCTCGCCGGCCGGAGCCGACGCCTTACGCGTCGCACGACGACGTGCACGCGGCGCGTCGGTCACCGCCTGCGCCACCTGGGCCGCCTCTGCGGCCCCGGGCTCGGCGGGCGCTTCTTCGGCGGCCTCTTTGGAGCCTTCCACCACGGCGCCCACCGCGGCCACGGCCGGGATCACGGCCTCGGCGGCCTGCACCTGGGCCACACCCTCCGCGGTCTCGACCGCCTTGGGTGCGCCCGCCGGACGCGACGCGGCGCGGCGCCTGCGGCGCGGCGGCAGCGTGTCGCTGGGGCTGTTGTTGTTGTCTTCGTTGTCGTTGTTACCGGCGGTGCCGGTTTCGTTCGGCTCGAGCATGCGGGCGGTTCTCCCGTCACGCTCCCGGGCGCCGCGCCTGGTTCCGGTCCGGCCGCGGCCCGCGTGATGTGCGCGGTGCCGCCGTCCGGGGCGCGGGCGCCGCACGGGAGCTGATGTCTGGCTCGCCGGTTCCCTACGCGATGTACGTACGGCCTGGCGAAAGTCTCCTGTGTCCTTGCGCGGCCCGACCCTGGTGGCTCCCGAGTGCGAGAGCCGCGCTACGACGGCCGTCCTTACGCGGCGGGACCTTCCGGCGCCGTCGCAGAAGCGGTCCCGGCGGCCGTGGGTTTAGCGGCCGGGGCTGCCTCGCGGTCGGGCGCGAGCGGGTCGGTCACCGTGCCGGACTCCTCGTCGAAGAGCCCCTGCGCCAGCCTGGTCACCGCTGCGGGGACCGGCGGCGCCAGGTCGGCCACAGCTCGGAGACCGGACAGGACGTCGTCGGGTCGTACGGCAGGTGTCACGTGCCGAACAACCAGGCGCAGTATCGCACAGGGCCCGTCCCCGGTCCTATCGGACGGCGCGGGACCCGCCTGGAGGTCGGCCACGGCACCGCGGGCGTCGAACGTGCGCATGCCGTTCTTCGTCTTCCGCTGGACCTCGACGGTCTCCGCGGCGAGGAAGACGGCCACGGCGCTCTCGGCGTCCTGCGGCTCGACACCCTCCAGACGCAGCTCCCACACGGAGGCGGTGAGCCGGTCGGCGAGGCCGGAGACACGGGCCTCGACGGCGTCGGTGATGTCCAGACCGGCCGGCAGCGACTCGTCGAGCAGCTCACGCAGCTTGTCCGGGTCGCGGTGGTCGGTGAGGGCGATCTCCAGGTATTCGGCCTCGCTGCCCGTGCCGGTGGGGGCGGCATTGGCGTACGACACCTTCGGGTGCGGGGTGAAGCCCGCCGAGTACGCCATGGGCACCTCGGCACGCCGCAGCGCCCGCTCGAAGGCGCGCTGGAAATCACGGTGACTGGTGAACCGGAGGCGGCCGCGCTTGGTGTAACGCAGTCGAATGCGCTGCACCGCAGGTGCGGGCGGCGGGCCTTCGGGCTGTCGCTTGCCCAGTGGTTCTTCTCCTCGGTGTGGAGCGGGCGCGGGTGGCGCGCCGCCCTCAACGTGTGGGGTGTTCCCCGGGGGCCGAGCGGTTCACCCCTGCTTGCGCAGGGAGATCTCGGGTTCGGCCGCCACGCCGGGAACGGGCTGTGCATGTTGTCTGCCACCCAGGTTACGCGCCTGGCCGGTCGTGCCCACCGGCGACCGCGACCGGCGGGGCGTGCCGATCAGCGCCCGCCAGGCGTCGCGCCGTGCCTGGCGGACTGTTTCACGGGCCGTTGCGACCGCCGCCCGGGCGGCGCGGCCGGCCTGCACGGCGGCCTCGGCGACCGGTCGCCACACGGCGTCGCGCACGAAGTGCCCGACCGGAGTGCAGACCTCGCGGTAGAACCAGCGTGCCGGGCGGCCCACCAGGTTCCACACGAGCCACTTCAGTCCCCGGCCCACGGCGCGGGAGACGAATCCGGCGATCCGCCACGCCACGCCCACCGCCGCCGCGACCTCCCGGCCGACGGGTGCGAGGACGTACCGGTACACCCAGACCACGGGAGCGACGAGCAGGACGCCGACCAGCCGGACGGCTCCCCACCACAGCCCGCGCACCACCCGGGCGACGCCGTGCCCGAGCGGAGTGAGCAACTGCCGGTACGCCCACACCGCGGGCACCACCAGCCCATACCGCACCACCGGCACCACCACATACCGCCACAGCCCCACCCACGGCCAGTAGAACAGCACCTTGCAGACCAGCCCCGCCAGCCGGGCCACGGCCAGCCCTACGGGAGTGACCACCTCCTCGAAGACCCACGCCAGCAGCCGCCCCAGCGGCCTCAGCAGCACCCGATCGACGGCCCGGCCGCAGAGCACGAGGACGTCCCAGACCATCCGCACGGGGATGACGACCAGCACCACCACAACGCGCACCGGGATGCGGACGGCCTGCGCGAGGCAGCCGTCACCCGGCTCGTAACCCTGCGGTGCCACGTCGACGCCGTGGCGCGGCGGTGCGGTCGGCTGCGGCGGCTTCTCCAAGTCCATGTCGGACAAGACGCGTCGGAGACGTGTTCGGATCCCCGTACCTGCGCTTTTCGCCCCGGGCCGGCGAAACGGACGACGGCCCGGCCACAGGTTTCCCTGCGGCCGGGCCGTCCGCCGAGCCAGGTGGTGAGCGCTACTTGACGACCGTGAGCGGCAGCAGCTTCTTGCCGGTGGGGCCGATTTGGATGGCCGTGTCCATCTGCGGGCACACGCCGCAGTCGAAGCACGGCGTCCAGCGGCAGTCCTCGACCTCGGTCTCGTCGAGCGCGTCCTGCCAGTCCTCCCAGAGCCAGTCCTTGTCGAGTCCTGAGTCCAGGTGGTCCCACGGCAGGACCTCCTCGTACGTACGCTCACGCGTCGTGTACCAGTCGACGTCGACGCCGAAGCCGGGAAGCGTCTTCTCGGCGCAGGCCATCCAGCGGTCGTAGGAGAAGTGCTCGCGCCAGCCGTCGAAACGGCCGCCGTCCTCGTAGACGGCGCGGATGACCGCACCGATGCGACGGTCACCGCGCGACAGCAGGCCCTCGACGATGCCGGGCTTGCCGTCGTGGTAGCGGAAGCCGATCGACCGGCCGTACTTCTTGTCGCCGCGGATCTTGTCGCGCAGCTTCTCCAGCCGCGTGTCGGTCTCCTCGGCGCTCAGCTGCGGCGCCCACTGGAACGGGGTGTGCGGCTTGGGCACGAAGCCGCCGATCGACACCGTGCAGCGGATGTCGTTGGAGCCGGACACCTCGCGGCCCTTGGCGATCACGTTGACCGCCATGTCGCCGATCTGCAGCACGTCCTCGTCGGTCTCGGTGGGCAGACCGCACATGAAGTACAGCTTCACCTGGCGCCAGCCGTTGCCGTAGGCGGTGGCGACCGTACGGATCAGGTCCTCTTCCGAGACCATCTTGTTGATGACCTTGCGCATGCGCTCGGAGCCGCCCTCGGGGGCGAAGGTCAGACCGGACCTGCGGCCGTTCCTGGTCAGCTCGTTGGCCAGGTCGACGTTGAAGGCGTCCACCCGCGTCGAGGGCAGCGAGAGGCCGATCTTGTCCTCTTCGTACCGGTCCGCGAGGCCCTTCGCGATGTCGCCGATCTCGCTGTGGTCCGCGGAGGACAGCGACAATAGGCCGACCTCCTCGAAGCCGGTGGCCTTGAGACCCTTGTCGACCATGTCGCCGATGCCGGTGATGCTTCGCTCCCGCACGGGGCGCGTGATCATGCCGGCCTGGCAGAAGCGGCAGCCGCGGGTGCAGCCGCGGAAGATCTCGACGGACATCCGCTCGTGGACGGTCTCCGCGAGCGGGACGAGCGGCTGCTTCGGGTAGGGCCACTCGTCGAGGTCCATGACGGTGTGCTTGGAAACCCGCCACGGCACGCCGGACCGGTTCGGCACGACGCGGCCGATGCGGCCGTCGGGCAGGTACTCCACGTCGTAGAAGCGCGGCACGTACACGTTGCCGGTCCTCGCGAGACGGAACAGGACCTCCTCGCGCCCGCCCGGGCGGCCCTCGGCCTTCCAGGCGCGGATGATCCCGGTCATGTCGAGCACGGCCTGCTCACCGTCGCCGATGACCGCGCAGTCGATGAAGTCCGCGATCGGCTCGGGGTTGAACGCGGCGTGGCCGCCGGCCAGCACGATCGGATGGTCGACCGTCCGGTCCTTCGACTCCAGCGGGATGCCCGCGAGGTCGAGGGCCGTGAGCATGTTGGTGTAGCCGAGCTCGGTGGAGAAGCTGAGACCGAACACGTCGAACGCGCCGACGGGCCGGTGGCTGTCCACGGTGAACTGCGGCACCTTGTGCTCGCGCATTAGTTCCTCGAGGTCCGGCCACACGCTGTAGGTGCGCTCCGCGAGCACGCCCTCGCGCTCGTTGAGCACCTCGTAAAGGATCATGACGCCCTGGTTGGGCAGACCGACCTCGTAGGCGTCCGGGTACATGAGGGCCCAGCGGACGTCGCAGGACTCCCAGGGCTTGACGGTGGAGTTCAGCTCACCGCCGACGTACTGGATGGGCTTCTGCACATGCGGAAGCAGCGCTTCGAGCTGTGGGAAGACCGACTCGGCAGACATGGAAACCTATCTGGGCTGACAAGGGGGCGACTCTCAAGCGTACCCGCACGCTCAGCCGCCGAGCGCCGCCCGGATTCCCGGGGCGGACGCCTCTGCCCAGACCCGGGGCAGCTCCGTCTCCCGCGTACCGGCGCGGGCCTCCTCTCTGCCGTACAGCAGCCCCCAGACGAAGGCGCTCTCACCCGCCGCGTGTGCCTGGACGGCGAGGTCCCGCAGCGCTTGCCGTGCGACGACGCTGTCCTGGTGGTCGCCGAGCACCTGCTGCACCGCCTTCATCCGCTTCCCGAAGCGCTTCGCCGGCTTGCCGAGCGCGGGCCGCGCCACCTCCGCCGCGTACCGCGCGCGCTTGGCGGCCTTGCGGGCGTCGTGCATGGCGAGGTCCCGTTCCTCACCCGCGGGCAGCGACAGCGCGTGAGCCATACGGGCGGCCAGCCGGTCGTACTCCTTCAGCACGGCCTTGGCGAGCACGTCCTCGGGAGCGTGTTCCGCGGCCTTCAGTAGGGGCGGGTCGGCGAGCAGCCCGTCCAAGGCGTCGAGCAGTGCCAGGTAGCGGTCGCCGTCGAGGGCGGCGACGGCGGTCCTGCGCGCCTCCGCCGCCCCGGCGACGGACCACTGCCGCAGCCGTGCGGCGACCGGGCCCAGCAGCAGCGTCACCGGTACGGCGTCGACCCGGCTGTGCAGCCGCTCGGCGAGCACCTCCTGGTCGCGGGCCACGCCGAGTTCGGCCGCGAGCCACTTGAGCTCGTCGATCACCGGCTGCGTGGCGTGGCGGTCGAGGACCTTGCGGTGGGTCCGCAGCGTACTGCGCAGCCGCCGGGTGGCGACCCGCATCCGGTGCACGGCGTCGGGCAGGTCACGACGCACCCCGGGGTCGTACGCGACGATCGCGGCCGCCTGCTCGCGTACATACGCGAGCACCTGATCGCCGGCCGTGCGCGCGGCGGACGGCTCGGGGGACGGCCGGGCCGGGCCGGTACCGGTCTCGGTCAGTGCCCTGGCGAGCTTCGACGACGCGGCGGCCGCGCGTACTTCGGCCTTGCGGAGCCGCTTGTCGACGGCGTCCAGGAAGGCCGGGTCCCCGCCGTCCGCGAGTTCCACCTCGATCTCGTCCCACTGGGCGGTGCCGTTCCCGCCGTGGAGGCGCTCCGCGACCACGGCGTCCCGGCTGAGTTCGGCGAGGAGCGCTCCGTCGGCGTCGACGAGATGGTGTACGTCCCGGGAGGACAGCAGCCGCACCACGGGGACGAGTTCCTCGCCCCGTGCGTGGACCCGCACAAGGGCGGCAAGACCGGCCGGGATCCCGTCGGACAGAGGGGCGGTGATCTCGTCCCGCACGCCGGGCGACACCGGCAGCTTGAGGTGCCAGCCGGCGTCGGCGCCGCCGGTCCTGCGCCGCAGCGTGACGGAGGCTGCGGCCAGTCTCAGGTCGGCCGTGTCGTAGTACACGGCGTCGAGCTCGGCGACCCCCTTGCCGACGACGTCGGCCACGCCGGGCACTTTCGTCAGGTCGGGCATCGGGGTGTCGGGGGTGGCTTCGTACTTACGCTCGATCTCGCGCTTGGTGTCCGCCATCTCTCGAATCTAACCCGCCGCGTGTGCGAGCGGCAGCCCTCCGGACGTGGCCCGTCCGGGCCCGAAACACCGCCCGTCCGGGCTACGCGCTTATGGGGCGCTGGACCCGGATCGACTGGAGCAGCCCGATCGCGATCCACACCGCGAACATCGACGTGCCTCCGTACGACACGAACGGCAGCGGAAGGCCCGCGACGGGCATGATGCCGAGGGTCATGCCGATGTTCTCGAAGGACTGGAAGGCGAACCAGGCGACTATCCCGGCGGCCACGATCGTGCCGTACAGCTCTGTCGTCTCGCGTGCGATCCGGCAGGCGCGCCACAGCACCACACCCAGCAGGCAGATGATCAGCCCGGCCCCCAGGAAGCCGAGTTCCTCCCCCGCGACGGTGAAGATGAAGTCCGTCTGCTGTTCGGGCACGAACTGCCCCGTGGTCTGGTGACCGTTGAACAGGCCCTCGCCGTACAGCCCGCCGGAGCCGATCGCGATCCGTGCCTGGTTGGTGTTGTAACCGACGCCGGACGGGTCGAGTTCGGGGTTGGCGAAGGCGGCGAAGCGGTTGATCTGGTACTCGTCGAGCAGTCCCAGCACGGTGACCGCCACCGCTCCCAGCGCACCGGCGCCGATGAGTCCGAAGACCCAACGGTTGGACGCGCCGGAGGCGAGCAGCACGCCGAGGACGATCACGACCATGACCATGACCGAGCCGAGGTCCGGCATGAGCATCACGATGGCCATCGGCACGACGGCGATCCCGAGGGACTTGGCGACGGTGCGATGGTCGGGGTACGCCTGGTCGCCGGCGTCGACCCGGGCGGCGAGCAGCATCGCCATTCCGAGGATGATCGTGATCTTCACGAACTCCGACGGCTGCAGGGAGAAACCGCCGCCGAGCTGGATCCACGCGTGCGCACCGTTGATGGTGGCGCCCAGCGGGGTGAGGACGAGCAGCACGAGCACCACGGACAGCCCGTAGAGGACCGGGACCGCGCCGCGCAGGGTGCGGTGCCCGAGCCATACGGTGCCGATCATCAGCACCACGCCGATCCCGGTGTTGAGCAGGTGCCGGACGAGGAAGTAGTACGGGTCGCCCTGGTTGAGTTCGGTGCGTCCGCGGGTCGCGGACCACACCAGCAGCGCACCGAGCAGGGACAGCGCGAGCGACGAGAGCAGGATCGGCCAGTCGAGTCTGCGCACCATCGAATCGCGGGCGGTGAGCCGGCCCCGGATCCCGCCGCGTTCCGGTCCGTATCCGGAGACGGAGAAGCCACCGATGGTCACGGCTCAGTCCCCCTGCGCGGGCGAGCCCGCGAGCACTTGTTCGGCGTCCTTCGGCTTCGGAGGCGCGTAGGGCTTGATTTCCGGGGTCTCGATCGAGCCGTCCGGAAGGATCTTGGGCAGCGCCTTCTGCGGCTTGGGCAGCAGGGCCTTCTTCAGGTCCTGGTTGCCTTCCTTGTCCAGGCCGTACAGCGCGTCGTAGATGTTGCGTACGGCGGGACCTGAGGCGCCGGAGCCGGTACCGCCCTGGGAAATCGTCATGACGATCGTGTAGTCGTCGGTGTAGGTGGCGAACCACGAGGTGGTCTGCTTGCCGTAGACCTGGGCGGTGCCGGTCTTGGCCCGCATCGGGATCTTGTCCTGCGGCCAGCCGCCGAACCGCCAGGCGGCGGTGCCGCCGGGCTCGACGACCGAGCGCAGACCCTTGTCGAGGTCTCTGACGGTTTGGGCGTCCACCGGCAGCTTGCCGTGGGACTCGGGCTTGATCTCCTCGATCTTCTTGCCGTCCGGGCTGATCACGGCCTTGCCGATGGTGGGGTTGTAGAGGGTGCCGCCGTTGCTGATGGCGGAGTAGGCGGTGGCCAGCTGGATGGGCGTGATGAGCACGTCGCCCTGGCCGATGGCGAAGTTGATGCTGTCGAACGCCTTCAGCTGGTTGCCTTCGAGACAGCTCTCATAGGCGATCCGCTCGACATAGGTGCCGCCCTTCTTGCCCTGCTTGCACCAGGAGTCCTTGTTCGCTTCCCAGAAGTCCTGCTTCCACCGGCGGTCGGGGATGCGGCCCTTGACCTCGTTCGGGAGGTCGATGCCGGTCTCGGAGCCGAATCCGAAGTCACGGGCGGTCCGGTAGAACCAGTCGTTGGCGTTCTTCTTGGGCTTGAGGCCGCCG
This sequence comes from Streptomyces sp. NPDC048389, assembly GCF_040706335.1. Classification (NCBI taxonomy): domain Bacteria; kingdom Bacillati; phylum Actinomycetota; class Actinomycetes; order Kitasatosporales; family Streptomycetaceae; genus Streptomyces; species Streptomyces sp. NPDC048389. Next base: position 12,403 of record NZ_JBEZKP010000022.1, read on the forward strand.
TCGCGCTGCCACTCCTGGTGGCCGAGGCGGTAGAAGACGGTGTTGCAGGAGTACTTGAGAGCGTCGCCGAGGGTGATGGGGCCGTGCCCCTGGGACTCGAAGTTGGCGAAGCTCCGGTTGCCCATGCTGTACGAGCTGCTGCAGTTGTAGAGGTCGTTGAAGGGGTAGCCGGCCCGCACGGCCGCGCTCGCCGAGACCACCTTGAACACGGAGCCGGCGGGCGCCTGGCCCTGGGTGGCCCGGTTCAGCAGCGGGTAGTTGGACTCCTTGCCGGTGAGCTTGGCGTAGTCCTTGGCGGAGATGCCGCCGACCCACGCGTTGGGGTCGTAGTCGGGCTGGGAGGCCATGGCGACGACCCGGCCGGTCTTGCCCTCCATGACGACGACGGCACCCGCGTCGGCCTCGTACGGGCGACCGGTGATTTTGTCCGTCTGATCCCGTACGGCTTTCATCGCCTGGTGCAGTTCGTACTCGGCGACACTCTGGACGCGGGCGTCGATGCTGGTCACGAGGTGGGAGCCGGGCACACCCGGGTCCGCCTCCGTCTGCCCCATGACCCGGCCGAGTTTGTCCACCTCGTACGACGTGACCCCTGCCTTGCCGCGCAGCTCCTTGTCGTAGCTGCGCTCCAGGCCCGAACGGCCGACCTGGTCGGAGCGCAGGTACGGCGAGGCGCTGTCCTTGGCCTTCTGGATCTCCTCGTCGGTGACGGGCGACAGATAGCCGAGCACCTGCGCGGTCCGTGCCTTGCCGGGCGCCGGGTAGCGGCGGACGGCGGTGGGCTCCGCGGTGATGCCGGGGAAGTCCTCGGCCTGTTCGCGGATCTGCAGCGCCTGCTGGGTGGTCGCCTCGTCGGTGACCGGGATCGGCTGGTACGGCGAGCCGTTCCAGCAGGGCTGGGGTGTCTCGGAGTCGCAGAGCCGGACCTTGTCCATGACCTCCTTCGGCTTCATGCCGAGGACGCCCGCGAGCCGGGTCAGGACGGCCTTGCCGTCGTCCTTCATCTTCATCAGGTCGGTGCGGGAGGCGGAAACCACGAGCCGGGTCTCGTTGTCGGCGAGGGGCACACCACGGGCGTCGAGGATCGAACCGCGGACCGCGGGCTGGACGACCCGCTGTACGTGGTTGCTCTTCGCCTCGTCGGTGTACTCGTCGCCGTTGCGGATCTGGAGGTACCAGAGCCGGCCGCCGAGGGTGAAGAGGAGAGAGAAGACGAGTACCTGGATGATGACGAGCCGGATCTGGACCCGGGGGGTCCGCCCGGTCTCGGGAATGTTGCTCACGCTGCTGCCCCCTTCGTCACAGTCGCTTGACTCCCTTGATGCGTCCGGCCCGTGCGGCGCGTGTCTTCGCCGCCCTGAGCCGCAGGCCGCCGCGCTGGCTGCCGATCCGCAGTCCCGTGCCGGAGGCGAGCCAGCCGGCGGCCACGTCGGTGCCGGCGGGACTCTGGCTCTCGGCGAGCGGATCGTTGTCGCTGCGTCTGGCGAGCCACATGATCAGCGGGACCGTGAAAGGCGCCAGGATCAGGTCGTAGACCACGGCCGTCAGCAGCAGGCTCGTCAGGCCCACGTGGCGGGCGGCGGTGTCGCCCACGAGCGCGCCGACCAGCGCGTACAGCAGGGTGGAGCCGACGGCTGCCGCGACGACCACGGCCATGGGGCCGGTGGCCGATCGCAGCGGCTTGCCGTTCTCCGGGCGGACCAGGCCGGCGAGATAGCCGATGACGCACAGGACCAGGGCGTAGCGGCCGGCGGCGTGGTCGGCGGGCGGGGCGAGGTCGGCGAGCAGACCGGCACCGAACCCGACGAACGCGCCGGCCACATGCCCGTACACCATCGCCAGCCCGAGCACCGTGAGCAGCAGCAGGTCGGGCACGGCACCGGGCAGTTGGAGGCGGGAGAGCACAGAGACCTGGAGGACGAGGGCGACCACGACCAGTGCCGTGGAGAGCAGCATCCGGTTGAAACGCATGACGGATCAGCTCCTACTGGTCGTCGTTCTGGCCTGTGGCGTCGCCGCCGTCACCCGCGCCCGGATCAAGACCGCCGTCCTGCCCCGCGCCGTTGTCCTGCGCTTCGCCGTCGCCCTGCGCCGGGCCGTCGCCCTCGGGCGGGATCGCTCCGGGGGTGACGGTCACCGTGACCGTGGGTGTGGGCCTGGGCGCGACCGGCTTCGACGGCAGGACGGTGTCGCGCGGATCGGTGCGCGGCGCCTGGACGACGACACCGATGATGTCGAGCTTGCTGAAGCCGACGTACGGACGCACATAGACGTTGCGGGTGAGGTCGCCACGCGCGGGATCCACGCGGACGACCTCACCGACCGGGACACCCGGCACGAAGGGCTTGTTGCCCTGCGAGCCGAAGGTGACGAGCCGGTCGCCGTTCTTGACCTTCGACTTGCCGTTGAGGAGCTGGACCAGCAGCGGCCGGTCTCCCTGGCCGGTGGCGAAGCCCAGTTCGTCGGTCTTCTCCATACGAGTGCCGACGGTGAAGTCGGGGTCGTTGGCGAGGAGCACGGTCGACGTGCGCGGGCCGACGGTGGTCACCCGGCCGACGAGGCCGTCGTTGTTGATGACGGTCATGTCGCGCTGGACGCCGTCGTCGGAACCGATATCGATGGTCACCGTCCAGGAGAAGCCCTGGGCCGCTCCTATGGCGATGACCTCGGCGCCCTTGATGCCGTACTGGCCGGCGGCGGCCGTTCTGATCAGGCCGTCCAGCTGGCGCAGCCTGCTCTCTTTGCGCGCGTCGCTGCCGAGCCGCTGCTTCAGCTGGGCGTTCTCCAGCTCGAGCTGCCTGATGCGGTCGTGGCGGTCACCGGAGTCCCGGACCGCCCCTATCGCGTTGCCGATCGGATCGACGGCCGCCGCGACACCGTTCTCCACGGGGCCGAAGACCGACGCCGCGGCCTGTCGGGCACCGTCGACCGGCGAGTCCTCACCGCCGCGGATGTCCACCGTGATCAAGGCGAACGCGATGGCGATCAGCAGCACCAGGAGCAGCCGGCTCTCCTTTGTGTCCCTCACGTGCGGCGGCCGTGCCTTCCTCGTAGGAATGGTCGTGTCGGGTGGAGCAACGATCCGTCCCCCGCGTCGGCGCGGGGAGGACCCCATGTGGGCGCCTACCGGCCCCCGTACGGCGCATGGCCGAGACGTCCGACGACCGGTACGACCGTCTAACGACGCGGCTGGGAGTCCAGCACCTGCTGCAGCGCCTCGAATTCCTCGACGCACTTGCCGGATCCGAGCGCCACCGAGTCCAGCGGGTTCTCCGCGATGTGGATCGGCATCCCCGTCTCGCGGCGCAGCCGCTCGTCCAGTCCGCGCAGCAGCGCGCCGCCACCGGTCAGGACGATCCCGCGGTCCATGACATCGCCGGACAGCTCGGGCGGGCACTTGTCGAGCGTGGTCTTCACCGCGTCGACGATCGCGTTGACCGGCTCCTCGATGGCCTTGCGCACCTCGGCGGCGGAGATGACCACGGTCTTGGGCAGACCGGACACCAGGTCACGGCCGCGGATCTCGGTGTGCTCGTCCTTGTCCATCTCGTACGCCGAGCCGATGGTGATCTTGATGTTCTCGGCGGTCCGCTCACCGAGGAGGAGCGAGTACTCCTTCTTGATGTGCTGGATGATCGCGTTGTCCAGCTCGTCGCCGGCCACGCGGATGGACTGTGCCGTGACGATTCCTCCCAGCGAGATCACGGCGACCTCCGTGGTGCCGCCGCCGATGTCCACGACCATGTTGCCGGTGGCCTCGTGGACGGGGAGCCCGGAGCCGATGGCGGCGGCCATGGGCTCTTCGATGATGTGGACCTGCCGCGCGCCCGCCTGCGTCGACGCCTCGATGACCGCGCGGCGCTCGACGCCCGTGATACCGGAGGGCACACAGACGACGACACGGGGCCGGGCGAGGTACCGGCGCTTGTGGATCTTCAGGATGAAGTAGCGGAGCATCCGCTCGGTGATCTCGAAGTCGGCGATCACGCCGTCCTTCAGCGGCCGGACGGCAACGATGTTGCCCGGCGTCCGGCCGATCATCTTCTTCGCCTCGGCGCCGACCGCGAGAATGCCGCCCGTGTTGGTGTTGATGGCGACGACGGACGGCTCGTTGAGAACGATCCCCCGGCCTCTGACGTACACCAGCGTGTTGGCGGTCCCGAGGTCGACAGCCATGTCACGGCCGATGAACGACATGTTGTTCCCCATGAGGATGCGTCTGGCCTTCCCAATCGAGCGTTGACGGCTTTTCAGGATGGCGAGGTGGGTGCGTGTGGCGTGGAGGCTTACATCGTAGTGCCGCCTGCAGCGACACCGCGCGGTGGTCCACCTCTTGTCAATGGTGACGATGCGTTGAGGCGATGCGTTCCCGCAATACCCTTGCGTATACCGAAAGGCGACCGAAATTCCATCGGTCGCCCGGGGGCAAGGCCCTGTACGGGCTGTCTGCGGGGATCCGTCCAGTGGCGTCGCCCCGTGGCCACAGGCCCGGTGTCACGGGGAGAGGCTCCGTGACCGGGGCCCTTCCGGACGACACCGCCGAGAGCCCGGAGGTCGAAAAAGATCGCCCGGAAGGACGTTCAGCGCCATATGGCTGATGCGCTGTCAGGAAAGCCCGGGGAAGAAAAGCTTCAGTTCCCGAATGGCGGACTCCTCGGAGTCCGAAGCGTGGATCAGGTTCTCCCGGACGATTGTGCCGAAGTCGCCCCGAATGGACCCGGGAGCGGCGGCGATCGGGTCCGTCGGACCCGCCAGTCGGCGTACGCCCTCGATGACACGCTCACCGTCGACGACCATCGCGACGACCGGACCGGACAGCATGAACTCCACCAGCGGCTCGTAGAACGGCCGGCCGACGTGCTCTGCGTAGTGCTGCTCCAGGGTGGCGCGGTCCAGCTGCCGCAGCTCCAGCGCGGCGATCTCCCAGTCGGCCTTGCGTTCGATACGGCCGATGACCTCGCCCACGAGTCCGCGACGGACGGCGTCCGGCTTGAGAAGGACGAGGGTGCGCTGAGTCATGGTGTGCGGCTCCTTGCAGGCCAGGAAGTGTGCGGTTGGGGCGAGGTTACCGGGTGTGACGCCCGGGGCGTCACCCGCCCCGGGCCCGACGCCCCCGCCCGCCTACGGGGCCTCGGCCCCTGCGTCCGCCTGCGCCGCCCACTTGGCCTTCGCCTCGTCGACCTTGCGGCCGAAGTGGACGGACGCCCACCACAGCCCGCCGAAGAGCACGCCGAGGAAGTACATCGCCGGAACCACGAGACCACTGGCGATCAGCGCGACCTGGAGCACCCAGCCGAGCTGGATCCCGCCGGGCCGGGTGACCATGCCGCACAGCAGCAGCGACACCAGCATCAGGACGCCGCAGACCGTCCAAACCGCCGTCATCGAGACGTCGTCCGACTTCATGGCGACGAGACCGGCGAAGCCGATCACGAAGAACTCACCGATCAGGGTCGATGCGCAGAGCGTACGCACGTCGATGTCAGCCCTTCCCCAACAGCAGCCGGGCCTCGCCGACCGTGATCACCGAACCGGTCACCAGCACACCCGCGCCGGCGAACTCGGACTCCTCCTCGGCGAGTGTGATCGCCGCCTCCAGCGCGTCGTCCAGCCGCGGTTCGACGACCACCCGCTCGTCACCGAAGACCTCCACGGCGATCGCGGCGAGCTCGTCCGCGTCCATCGCGCGGTGACTGGAGTTCTGCGTCACGACGATCTCCGCGAAGATCGGCTCGAACGCCTCGAGGAAGCCGCGGACGTCCTTGTCGCCGCTGGCCCCCACCACGCCGACGAGGCGCGAGAAGCCGAACGACTCCGTGATGCCCGCCGCCGTGGCCCGCGCGCCCGCCGGGTTGTGCGCGGCGTCCAGCACGACGGTGGGGCTGCGGCGCACGACCTCGAGGCGGCCGGGCGTGGACACGGCGGCGAACGCCGTGCGGACCGTGTCCACGTCCAGCGTGCGGGACTCACCCGCACCCACGCCGAAGAACGCCTCCACCGCGGCGAGCGCCACCGCGGCGTTGTGCGCCTGGTGGGCGCCGTAGAGAGGGAGGAAGATCTGGTCGTACTCGCCGCCCAGACCGCGCAGCGTCAGCAACTGCCCGCCGACCGCGATCTCGCGCGAGGCCACACCGAACTCCATGCCCTCGCGGGCCACCGTCGCGTCGACTTCGACGGCCTTCTTCAGCATCACCTGCGCCGCGTCCACCGGCTGCTGCGCCAGCACGACCGTCGCGCCCTGCTTGATGATCCCGGCCTTCTCCACGGCGATCTCGGCGGGCGTGGAGCCCAGCCGGTCGGTGTGGTCGAGGTCGATGGGGGTGACCACGGCCACCGAGCCGTCGATCACGTTCGTCGCGTCCCAGCTGCCGCCCATCCCGACCTCGACGACGGCCACGTCCACCGGCGCGTCGGCGAAGGCGGCGTACGCCATGCCGGTGAGCACCTCGAAGAAGGAGAGCCGGTAGCCCTGGCTCGCGTCGACCATCTCCACGTACGGCTTGATGTCGTGGTACGTCTCGATGAACCGCTCCGCGGGGACGGGCGCGCCGTCCAGGCTGATCCGCTCGGTGACCGACTGCACATGCGGCGAGGTGTACCGGCCGGTGCGCAGGTCGAACGCGGAGAGCAGGGCCTCGATCATCCGGGCCGTGGAGGTCTTGCCGTTCGTACCGGTGATGTGGATCGACGGGTAGGCGCGCTGGGGCTCACCCAGCACGTCCATCAGCGCCTCGATGCGGGCGACGGAGGGCTCCAGCTTGGTCTCGCCCCAGCGCGTCGCCAGATCGGCCTCGACCTCCCGCAGCGCCTTGTCCACCTCCGGGTCCGCGGGCCGGGCGGGCACATGGTCGGCCTGCGGCGTCCCGGCCCGGGCACGCAGCGTGCGGCTGCCCGCCTCGATCACCGCCAGGTCGGGGTCGCGGTCGGTCTCTGCGTCGACGATCTTGTCGAAGGTGTCTGACGCGTCGGACTCTGCCGGCTCGTCGAAGGGATCGGACTCGTCGAAGGGATCGGGGTGCTCGCTCACGGGTCCAGTCTACGGACGGGTACCGACAGGGACGGCCGAGGCCCCGGGGAGTCCCCGGGGCCTCGGCCGCCGCCGGCCGTCAGCTCGCGGGCAGAGCGCCGAGCTGGCTCTCGATCCGCGCGATGTCCTCCTCGGCCTTGGCGAGCCGGACCCGGATCTTGTCGACCACATGATCCGGTGCCTTGGCGAGGAACGCCTCGTTGCCGAGCTTGGCGGTCGCCTGCGCGACCTCCTTCTGCGCCGCACCCAGGTCCTTCGTCAGACGCTTGCGCTCCGCCTCGACGTCGATCGTGCCCGACAGGTCGAGCGCCACGGTGGTGCCTGCGACCGGGAGCGACGCGGTGGCGTGGAACCCCTCGCCCTCCGGCTGCAGGCGCAGCAGCTGACGGATCGCGGCCTCGTGCGGCGCGAGCGCCGTGCCGTCCAGGGTGAGCCTGGCCGGGACCTTCTGGCCGGGCTGCAGACCCTGGTCGCTGCGGAACCGGCGGACCTCGGTGACGACCTGCTGGACCAGCTCGATCTCCCGCTCGGCGGCCTCGTCGCGGAAGCCGCTGTCGGCGGGCCAGTCGGCGACGACCAGCGACTCGCCGCCGGTCAGCGTCGTCCACAGCGTGTCGGTGACGAACGGGACGACCGGGTGCAGCAGTCGCAGCATCACGTCCAGGACCTCGCCGAGGACCCGGCCGGACACCTTCGCCTGCTCGCCGCCCGCGAAGAAGGTCGTCTTGGACAGCTCGACGTACCAGTCGAAGACCTCGTCCCAGGCGAAGTGGAACAGCGCCTCTGAAAGCTTCGCGAACTGGAAGTCCTCGTAGTGGGCGTCGACCTCCGCGACCGTCGTGTTCAGCCGCGACAGGATCCAGCGGTCGGTGGACGACATCGCCTCGGGCGCGGGCAGCGGGCCCTCGACCGTGGCGCCGTTCATCAGGGCGAAGCGGGTGGCGTTCCAGATCTTGTTCGCGAAGTTGCGCGAGCCCTGGACCCAGTCCTCGCCGATCGGGACGTCGACGCCCGGGTTGGCGCCGCGCGCGAGCGTGAAGCGCAGGGCGTCGGAACCGTACTTGTCCATCCAGTCCAGCGGGTTGACCGCGTTGCCGAAGGACTTGGACATCTTCTTGCCGAACTGGTCGCGGACCATGCCGTGCAGGGCGATGGTGTGGAACGGCGGGGTGCCGTCCATCGCGTACAGGCCGAACATCATCATCCGGGCGACCCAGAAGAACAGGATGTCGTAGCCGGTGACCAGGACGGAGTTCGGATAGAACTTCGCGAGGCTCTCGGTCTGCTCGGGCCAGCCGAGCGTGGAGAACGGCCACAGACCGGAGGAGAACCAGGTGTCGAGGACGTCGGTCTCCTGGTGCCAGCCCTCGCCCGCGGGCGGCTGCTCATCGGGACCGACGCAGACGATCTCGCCGTCCGGGCCGTACCAGACCGGGATGCGGTGGCCCCACCACAGCTGGCGCGAGATGCACCAGTCGTGGAGGTTGTCGACCCAGTCGAAGTACCGCTTCTCCATCTCCTGCGGGTGGATCTTGACCCGGCCGTCGCGGACGGCGTCGCCGGCGGCCTTCGCCAGCGGACCGACCCTGACCCACCACTGCATGGACAGACGCGGCTCGATGGTGGTCTTGCAGCGCGAGCAGTGGCCGACGGAGTGGACGTAGGGGCGCTTCTCGGCGACGATCCGGCCCTCGGCGCGCAGTGCGCCGACGATGGCGCTGCGCGCCTCCAGCCGGTCCAGGCCCTCGAACGGGCCGTGAGCGGTGATGACCGCGCGCTCGTCCATGACGGCGATCGACGGCAGGTCGTGCCGCTGCCCGATCTCGAAGTCGTTGGGGTCGTGCGCGGGCGTCACCTTGACGGCGCCGGTGCCGAACTCCGGATCGACGTGCGTGTCAGCCACGACCGGGATCGTACGGTCCGTCAGCGGCAGCTTGATCCGCTTGCCGACCAGGTGCTTGTAGCGCTCGTCGTCGGGGTGGACGGCGACGGCGGTGTCACCGAGCATCGTCTCCGCGCGCGTGGTGGCGACGACGATGGTCTCGTCACCCTCGCCGTAGGTCATGGAGACGAGCTCGCCGTCGTCGTCCTGGTACTCGACCTCGATGTCCGAGATGGCCGTCAGACAGCGGGGGCACCAGTTGATGATGCGCTCGGCGCGGTAGATCAGCTCGTCGTCGTAGAGCTTCTTGAAGATGGTCTGGACGGCCTGGGAGAGCCCCTCGTCCATGGTGAAGCGCTCACGCGACCAGGCGACGCCGTCGCCGAGGCGGCGCATCTGGCCGGAGATCTGGCCGCCGGACTCGCCCTTCCACTGCCAGACCCGCTCGATGAACGCCTCACGGCCCAGGTCGTGGCGGGACTTGCCCTCCTTGCCGAGCTCGCGCTCGACGACGTTCTGGGTGGCGATACCGGCGTGGTCCATGCCCGGCTGCCACAGCGTCTCGTGACCCTGCATCCGCTTGCGGCGGGTGAGGGCGTCGATCAGCGTGTGCTCGAAGGCGTGGCCGAGGTGGAGGCTGCCCGTGACGTTCGGCGGCGGGATGACGACCGTGAAGGGAGGCTTGTCGCTCTTCGCGTCCGCCTCGAAGTAACCCCGTTCCACCCAGCGCTCGTACAGCGGCCTCTCCACCTCGGCCGGCGCGTACTGGGTCGGCAGTTCGGAAGGGGGCGCTGTCTGCTGCTGAGTCTTCTCGGTCACCGGGCCAGTTTAGAGGTGTCACAGTGCCGTACTGAAACCCGATTCTTCGGTAACGGTGTAGCCCCCGCCACCCACGTGGGCGCGGATTGGGCCAGGATGTCGGCAACACATAAACATCACGAGGGGATCACCCGTAATGAGCTACAACCAGCCGGGCCCGTACGGCGGGCAGCAGCCGCAGCAGCCCGGACCGTACGGCCAGCCGGGGCCCTACGGCCAGCCGCAGGGCCAGCCGGGCCCTTACGGCCAGCAGCCGCAGGCCCCGCAGCCCGGTTACGGGTACCCGCAGCAGGCGCCGCAGGGCGTCCCGCCGCAGCAGCCGTACGGCTACCCGCAACAGCCCGGCCAGCCCGCTCCTTACGGCCGGCAGCCCCAGTACGGTGCACAGCAGCCGGGCGGCTACCCGCCCCCGCCGCCCGCGCCGAAGAAGAAGACGGGTCTGATCGTCGGCGCCGCGGTCGCGGCCGTGGCGGTCCTCGCCGGCGGCGGATACTTCCTGCTGGGCAGCGGTGGCGGCCTCGAGGACGACGGTCCGCACAAGCTGACGACGCCGGCGAAGCTGCTCAAGGACTACAACCGCATGGGCCAGGACCAGAAGCCCGCGAAGGCGGACGACGACCTGGCCAAGCAGCTCACGGTCGCGGGGGTGACCGACGCGATGTCGGTCGGAACCGGCTACACGGTCATCGATCCCACCAAGCTGGATCCGGCCGACCCGGACTCCTTCGCCAAGATCCAGCAGTCCAAGACGCTCTCCTACAACGGCCTATTCGGCAAGATCTCCGATCCGGAGAGGGCTCTGGACACGTTCTTCGCGGCCATGAAGGCCGAGGCCGAGAAGGACGGTGCGTCGTCCGGTAAGGCGCCCGCCTTCGTCGGTTCGCCCGAGTCCGTCGAGCCCGACGGACTCGACGGGGCGCTGATGAAGTGCCAGATGATCGAAGGCACCAGCACCGAAACGAAGCAGCAGGTCTCGCAGGCGATGTGCGTCTGGGCGGACTACAGCACCATCGCGGTGGTACTGGCGCAGGACAAGGGCGCCGGGAAGGGGATCGACGAGACGGCGTCGATCGCGGCGCAGGTTCGCAACGAGGTCCGCGTCAAGGTCTGACGGCGCGCTTCGTACGTCACGCGCCATACGTCACGCGTCACGCGTCACGCGTCACGCCGAAGGGGCGCCCGGTCAAGTGACCGGGCGCCCCTTCGGCGTTGGGTTGCGGCTACGCCGACTTCTCGTGACGGCCGTTCCCCTCGTCCTTGACGATCCTCGGGACCAGCGTCGGGTTGACGTTGTTGTGGACGACGTCCTCGGTGATGACCACACGGGCCACGTCCTTGCGGGACGGGACCTCGTACATCACCGACATCAGGACCTCCTCCATGATCGCGCGCAGGCCGCGCGCGCCGGTGCCGCGGAGAATGGCCTGGTCGGCGATGGCCTCCAGGGCCGGGAGGTCGAAGTCCAGCTCGACACCGTCGAGTTCGAACAGCCGCTGGTACTGCTTGACCAGCGCGTTCCGCGGCTCGACGAGGATCTTGAGAAGGGCTTCGCGGTCCAGGTTGTGGACCGACGTGATGACGGGAAGACGGCCGATGAACTCGGGGATCATGCCGAACTTGACCAGGTCCTCCGGCATGACCTCCTGGAACTGGTCGCTCGCCTCGATCTCGCGCTTGGAGCGGATCGTCGCGCCGAAGCCGATGCCCTTCGCTCCCGCGCGCGACTCGATGATCTTCTCGAGGCCGGCGAAGGCGCCGCCCACGATGAAGAGCACGTTCGTCGTGTCGATCTGGATGAACTCCTGGTGCGGGTGCTTGCGGCCGCCCTGCGGGGGGACCGAGGCGGTGGTTCCCTCAAGGATCTTGAGGAGGGCCTGCTGCACGCCCTCGCCGGAGACGTCCCGGGTGATCGACGGATTCTCGCTCTTACGGGCGACCTTGTCGATCTCGTCGATGTAGATGATCCCGGTCTCGGCCTTCTTGACGTCGTAGTCGGCCGCCTGGATCAGCTTGAGCAGGATGTTCTCCACGTCCTCGCCGACATAGCCGGCCTCCGTGAGCGCCGTCGCGTCGGCGATGGCGAACGGGACGTTCAGCATGCGGGCGAGGGTCTGGGCGAGGAGCGTCTTGCCGGAGCCCGTGGGGCCCAGCAGAAGGATGTTGGACTTGGCGAGCTCGATCGCGTCGTCCCGGCCCTGCGCTCCGCCGTTCTCGCCGGCCTGGACCCGCTTGTAGTGGTTGTACACCGCGACCGAGAGGGCCTTCTTCGCGGGCTCCTGCCCGACGACGTACCCCTCGAGGAACTCGTAGATCTCGCGCGGCTTGGGCAGCTCCTCCCACCGCACCTCGGAGGTCTCGGCGAGCTCCTCTTCGATGATCTCGTTGCAGAGGTCGATGCACTCGTCGCAGATGTACACCCCGGGGCCTGCGATGAGCTTCTTCACCTGCTTCTGGCTCTTTCCGCAGAACGAGCACTTGAGCAGGTCGCCGCCATCACCGATGCGTGCCACGAGGTGCTTCCCCAATCGCCTGGGAGCGGCTTGGTTCAGCCGGCTCCTGGTGCCTCATATTCGACGGTACCTTGCCTGGCCCTTGGTTCGGGCCCCCCTTGGCGCGGTTCACCCATTGTCGTGTACCGCGCCAAGGGCCGTCATACCGGTCAGGCGGCCGCTCCGGCCGTGCTCTTACGGGTGGAGACGATCTGGTCGACGAGGCCGTACGCCAGCGCGCCGTCGGCCGTGAGGATCTTGTCGCGCTCGATGTCGTCCCGGATCTTGTCCAGCGGCGTGGTGGAGTGCTTGGCCAGCATCTCCTCCAGCTGCTCACGCATCCGCAGGATCTCGTTGGCCGCGATCTCCAGGTCGGAGAGCTGCTCGCGGCCGGTCTGCGAGGACGGCTGGTGGATCAGGACACGGGCGTGCGGCAGGGCCATCCGCTTGCCGGGCGTGCCGGCGGCGAGCAGCACGGCCGCGGCGGAGGCCGCCTGGCCCATGCAGACCGTCTGGATGTCCGGCTTCACGAACTGCATCGTGTCGTAGATCGCCGTCAGCGCGGTGAAGGAGCCACCGGGGCTGTTGATGTAGATCGAGATGTCCCGGTCCGGGTCCATCGACTCCAGGCACAGCAGCTGCGCCATCACGTCGTTCGCGGAGGCGTCGTCGATCTGCACGCCGAGGAAGATCACGCGCTCCTCGAAGAGCTTCGCGTACGGGTCGTACTCACGCACGCCCTGAGAGGTGCGCTCGACGAAGCGCGGGACGACATAGCGGCTGTCCGGCCGGGGGCCGGTGTAGAGACCGCTGGCGGAGAAGTTGCTCATGTGGGTGTTCACCATCCTGGTGGCGTTCTGCGGGCTCGGGAGGGGGCTGGTGCGGTGCGGCTCAGGCGCCGGTGCCGCCACCGCCCGGAACGCCCGAGGCGGCGGAGATGATCTCGTCGATGAGGCCGTACTCCTTGGCCTCTTCGGAGGTGAACCAGCGGTCGCGGTCGCCGTCGCGGATGATCGTCTCGATGGTCTGGCCGGAGTGCTGGGCGGTGATCTCGGCCATGCGCTTCTTCGTACGGAGCAGGTACTCGGCCTGGATCTTGATGTCCGAGGCGGTACCGCCGAGGCCGGCCGAGCCCTGGTGCATGAGGATGTCGGTGTTCGGCAGGGCGAACCGCTTGCCGGGGGCACCACCGGTCAGCAGGAACTGGCCCATGGAGGCGGCCATGCCCATGCCGATCGTCACCACGTCGTTCGGGATGTACTGCATGGTGTCGTAGACCGCCATGCCGGCCGTCACCGAACCGCCCGGGCTGTTGATGTAGAGGTAGATGTCCTTGTCCGGGTCGGCGGCAAGGAGCAGCATCTGCGCGGTGATCTTGTTGGCGATGTCGTCGTCGACCTGCTGGCCCAGGAAGATGATGCGTTCGCCGAGCAGCCGGCTGTAGACCTGGTCGCCGAGGCCACCACCGATGGAGGGCTCGCCGGCGGCTGTAGGCATCAGATTCGTCACGTATCCACCTGCTCGTCTCTGACGGCTTCGGCCGTCTCAGCGTCTTCGTACCGGGGGCGGGGACTCCCCCGCCCTCGTATTCATGGACCCTAACGCGCAGGTCGGACAGAGCCATCCCGCTTCCCGAACTGTTCGCTCGGAGCGCAAGGTCCACGCCGCCGGTCCGAACTCCCTCAGCGGGTCCGCAGCGGCCCCGGAACGGACCGTGGGAGGACCGCTGTACGCGTACGGGCTCCGGGCGCCGCAGTGGCGTCCGGAGCCCGTAGCAGGGTCAGCGCGAGGCTCAGGCCCCGGCCTTCTCCTCGCCGTCACCCTCGACGACGGCCTCGGCCGTCTCGGCGGCGGCGCCGTCGGAGGGCTCTTCCTCTTCGTCCTCGAGGTCGACGACCTCACCGTTGGTGTCGAGGACCTTCGCGGCCTCGACGACCACGGCCAGCGCCTTGCCTCGGGCGACCTCGCCGACGAGCATCGGCACCTGGCCGCCCTCGACGACGGCCTGGGCGAACTGGTCGGGGCTCATGCCGGAGGACTGCGCACGCCGCATGAGGTGCTCGGTGAGCTCCTCCTGGTTGACGTTCAGCTTCTCCTTGTTGACCAGCTCGTCCAGCACGAACTGGGTCTTGATGCCCTTGACCGCCTGCTCCTTGGTCTCGGCATCGAACTCTTCCTCGGTCTTGCCCTGGATCTCCAGGTACTTGGCGAGGTCGAGGCCCATCTGGCCGAGCTGGTGGTTGACCAGGTTGTGCTTGCGGGTGTTGATCTCGTCCTCGAGCAGCTTCTCGGGGACGGGGACCTCGACGAGCTCGAGCAGCTTCTCGAGAACACGCTCCTGGGCCTGCGTGGCCTGGTCGTACTGCTTCATGTTCGCAAGGCGCTTGCGGCTGTCGGCCTTCAGCTCCTCGAGGGTGTCGAACTCGCTCGCCATCTGGGCGAAGTCGTCGTCGAGCTCGGGGAGTTCCTTGGCGGTTACGGCGGTGACCTTGACGCTGACCTCGGCGTCCTTGCCCTCGGCGGAGCCGCCCTTCAGCTGCGAGGTGAAGGTCGCCTCGCCGCCGGCCTCCAGGCCGGTGACCGCCTCGTCGATGCCTTCGAGAAGCTCGCCGGAACCGATGGTGTACGAGACACCCTCCGCGACACCGTCGGGCAGGACCTCGCCGTCGACCTTGGCCTCCAGGTCGAGCGTGACGACGTCACCCTCGGCGGCGGCGCGCTCGACCGGGTTGGTGGACGCGAAGCGCTCACGCAGCTGCTCCACCGACTTCTCGACGTCCTCGTCGGTGACCTCGACGGCGTCGACGGTGACCTCGATGCCGGAGTAGTCCGGGATCTCGATCTCGGGGCGGACGTCGACCTCGGCCGTGAAGGCCAGCGTCTCGCCGTCCTTCAGCTCGGTGATGTCCACCTCGGGCTGGCCCAGCGGGTTCAGCTCGGCCTCGTTGACCGCCTCGGTGTAGAGCTTGGGAAGCGCGTCGTTGACCGCCTCCTCCAGCACCGCACCACGGCCGAACCGCTGGTCGATCACTCGGGCAGGGATCTTGCCCTTACGGAAGCCCTTGACCGTGACCTGCTGGTTGATCTTCTTGTACGCCGCGTCGAGGCTGGCCTTGAGCTCCTCGAAGGGCACCTCGACAGTGAGCCGAACCCGGGTCGGGTTCAGGTTCTCCACGGCGCTCTTCACGGTTCGGTCTCCTTGGTGGCTGACATCTTTGGGTTCTGCTGCGCCGATACATCGGCGATTCAGCGGATCGGGCCCGGCACATCAGACACACGGGCACGCAGCTTGCATAGTAACGGCAAGCAGACGGCGCCTCACAACGCGATCTTGCTGGTGGTCGGGGTGGCCGGATTCGAACCGACGACCTTCCGCTCCCAAAGCGGACGCGCTACCAAGCTGCGCCACACCCCGTCGGTGCGAACCGTAGGGTACATGCCCGGCGGGCGGGCACCGCGCCTTTTACCGCTCGGCGAAGGGAGTGTGCGTCCAGCGCCCCGGACCCGCTACGATGCTTCTCGTGCCGCGGGCCACGTGACCTGCGGTGCGAGCTTGCGGGCGTAGCTCAATGGTAGAGCCCTAGTCTTCCAAACTAGCTACGCGGGTTCGATTCCCGTCGCCCGCTCTGCGCACACCTCGGGCCCGGTCCGGTGATCAGTCACCGGACCGGGCCCGAGTGCGTTCGGCGGGGAGGGGTGCCCGGGGCGCGGGCGGGGATCTCAGAAGCTGATCTGGTTGATCGTCTCGGCTATCGAGTTCATGAATCTCTCGATCGACGGCGCCATGCCTGTCGACGCGAGGAAGAAGCCGAACAGGGCCGCCACGATGGCGGGCCCCGCCTTGATGGAGCCGCCGCGGATCAGCACCACGAGGACGATCGCCAACAGAAGCACCACTGACAGCGAAATGGCCACAACTGATCACACCCTCGGTCGGTCCGCCTTACCGGCCCGGAGCGCACGGTCCAGCACGCTCCCGCCCGCACCATCGTGCCATCAACCCCCTTGCCCCTGGGGCCGAGTGGCGAATCGTCCCCGACAGGATCAGGCCACCGCCGTTGCGGAGGCACGGCGGGTGCCGCCGTACCGCCGAGGCCGGCCGGGTGAAATACGAGCAGGAATTGCCCTTGATCGTTTCACCCTCCCCACACTTCTGCCACGAGAAATTCGAAGCAGCTCCGTGAGGCAATTCACGCGACCGCGGAGAGTGGGCGATATGCCCTGTTCAAGGCGGTGCAACCAGTACATACCGCCCTCTTGGGGCGGGCATCACATTCGAATGGGCCGGATTGCGGCATGTTTTACGCATCGAATAGCTACGGCTAGGGTGCCTTGAATGTTCCACGCTGCGCATGGATACGAGAGGACATCCGGACCTGAGGTCACGGAGTCCGAGACCACCCCGGGGGCCCGGGCGGCGACCGCTGTCGCCCCGGTCGCGAGTGGCCTGAAATCCGCCCCTCAGGCGGCGTCGAAGGCCACCGGGCGGGACGCCTACTTCGACAACGCGAAGTATCTGGCCATCGTGCTGGTGGCCGTGGCGCACGCCTGGGAGCCGGTCATGGAGGGCAGCAGAGCCACGCGTGCCCTGTACATGGTGATCTACACCTTCCACATGCCGGCCTTCATCATCATCTCCGGCTACTTCTCACGGAGTTACCGGGGCGAGCCGCATCAGATCAGACGACTGCTGACCGGCATCGCGCTGCCGTACGTCGTCTTCGAGGTCGCCTATTCGCTGTTCGCCCGGTACGCGGACGACGATCCGTCGCGGCCCGTCAGCCTGCTCGACCCGTTCTATCTGACCTGGTTCCTGGCCGCGTTGTTCATCTGGCGGCTGACCACCCCGCTGTGGCAGCTGGTGCGGTGGCCGATGTCCGTCGCGCTCGCCATCGGTGTGCTGGCGGCGCTCACCCCGGGCATCGGGGCGGACCTCAACCTCGCTCGGGTGCTGCAGTTCCTGCCGTTCTTCGTGCTCGGCCTGTGCATGAAGCCGGAGCACTTCCAGATGCTGCGGCGGCCCGAAGCACGGCTGCTGGCCGTGCCCGTCCTCGCGGGGGCGCTGCTCTTCGCGTACTGGGTGGCCCCGCGCATGAACCTGAGCTGGTTCTACCGCTCCGGCAGCGTGCAGGAGCGCGGCTGGCCGTGGTGGTCGGGCCTGGTGGTGGTCGTCGCGCTCTTCGGGTGCGCGCTGGTGCTGAGCGCCGCGTTCCTCGCGCTGGTGCCGAGCCGCCGGGCCTGGTTCACGGCGCTGGGCGCCGGAACCGTCTGCGGCTATCTGCTGCACGGCTTCGCGGTCAAGGCCGGTGACTACTGGGGGCTGTTCGAGAGCCGGCCGTGGCTCGGCGACCCGGTCGGCCTGGTGGTGCTGACGCTGGGTATGGGCGTCCTCGTGACCTTGATGTGCTCACCACCGGTACGCCGCGCTCTGCGGTTCGTCACGGAGCCCGAGATGAAGTGGGCCTTCCGCCACGACGCCGCCGAGCCGGGGCCGCGCCGGTGAGCAGCGGGCGTCGTCGCGGGACTGACTGCCCGGACCCGCTCTAGTCGGCGCTCAGGCCCAGCAGTTCTCGGGTCCTGGCGTACTTGGCGGCCAGCCTGTTCCGTGTGGCCTCCTCGAGCACGGCGAGGCGCGCGGGGTCGGCGTTGTGGGCCAGGTCGGCCTGTTTGACGAGCAGCGCCCCGGGGGTCTCCAGGATGCGCCGCGTATAGACCTCGAGGTCCTCGTCCTCGCCTTTGGTGAGGGCGAGGACCATGTCCTTCACGGACTTCGGCAGCGCCGCACCTTCGAGCCATGCCCGACTGAGCACGCCGTCCTCGACCGTGTCGTGGAGCCAGCCCGCGGCAACCTGGTCCTCGCCGCCGCCCCGGGTACGCACGCCCTCGGCGACGGCCGCGATGTGTTCCGCGTACGGGCGGCCCGCCTTGTCCTGCTGTCCGGCGTGCGCCGCGCGGGCGATCGCCTCGATCTCGGCCAGGGTCAGCGTCTGCTCCGACATGGGACGACTGTACGCGTGCGAAGGACCGGGGCGGCGCGATGACGACGGTGGCGCGGGCGGCGTCGGGCCGGCCTCACACCTGGCGGCACAGCAGCAGCAGCGCCCGGTCGTCGTTGACGTCCTTGGCGACCGCCTCGATCAGGTGCCAGGCCGCGCCCTCGAACCCCGAGGCCACATAGCGGTCGGCCTCACCGGTGAGCCGGTCGATGCCCTCGGCGATGTCACGGCCGGACGCCTCGACCAGGCCGTCGGTGAAGAGCATCAGCACGTCGCCGGCGCGCAGACAGCCCTTGACCGGGTCGAACTGCGCCGCGTCGTAGACGCCGAGGAGCGGGCCCTCCGCGGTCTTCTCCTCCCAGCGCCCGCTGCCCGCGTGGAGCTGGAGCGCGGGCAGATGGCCCGCGGAGAACAGTTCGTAGTCGCCCGAGTCGAGGTCGAGTACGAGATGGATGGACGTGGCGAAGCCCTCGTCCCAGTCCTGCCGCAGCAGATAGCCGTTGGCCGCGGGCAGGAACCCGTGCGGGGGCAGCGAGCCCAGCAGCCCGCCGAACGCCCCGGACAGCAGCAGTGCGCGCGACGCCGCGTCCATCCCCTTGCCGGAGACGTCCGTGAGGACGACCTCCAGGGTGCGGCCGCCGTTGGTACGGGCGGCGACCGTGAAGTCGCCGGAGAAGGACTGACCGCCGGCCGGGCGGAGCGCCATCTCCTGGTGCCAGCCCTTCGGCAGCCGTGGCAGGGCGCTCTGCACCCGGATGCGTTCGCGCAGGTCGAAGAGCATGGTGCCGCCGCGCCGCCACGGCACGCCGACCCTCGCCCTGAACTGGGCGATGAGCAGGCCGAAAAGACCGCACGCCGCGACGACGAGGACCGTGCCGGGGGTGACCCTGGCCGGGCCCTCCAGATACGGGCCGAGCACCACGGACTCCACGATCAGGGCGCCCGCGGCGGCCGCGTAGAGGCCGAGCAGGCTCGCCGGCCTCAGCAGCAGCCCGCCCGCCACGATCGGCAGGACGAGCGCCACCGGTGAGCACCACACGGGCGCGGCGATCGTTCCCCAGGTGATCGCGGGGACGGTCAGCAACAGCCCCACCAGCGCGAGCCAGTCGGAGCCGTCGCCGCGGAAGTAGTCGACGGCGGATCGGCGCAGCGTCGTACGGGCCCGGTGCACGGCTTTGCGCATCCGGGCCGTGAACGAGTCTGCTGCAGAGCCGTGGGCCATTGCCGGGACCCTATCCACCCGCCGCCCCGCCGTGCAGGGGGACCCCACGACATCGTGTTCGAAATCGGGTCGCGACGCGTCGTGGGCGGCTGGTAGGCATGGCATATGACGACGGATCTGAGAGTGCTGCGGCAGTCCGAGTGGGACCGGTGGTATGCGAATCTGGAACTCGCCTTCGGAGGTGTCGCGGAGAGCCCGCCGGAGCGCGAGCTGTGGGAGGCGCTGACGGAGACAGAGCGCTCGATCGGCGTCTGGGACGGCGAGGACTGCGTCGGCACGGCGGGGGCGTTCACCTTCTCCGTGTCAGCGCCGGGCGGCACGTTCGTACCCGCGGCCGGAGTGACCATGGTCAGCGTCGCTGCCACGCATCGGCGGCGCGGGATCCTGTCGTCGATGATGCGCCGTCAGCTCGACGACGTCCGCTCGTGGGGTGAGCCTCTCGCCGTGCTCACGGCCTCCGAGCCGGAGATCTACGGCCGGTTCGGCTACGGCGTCGCCACGCACCAGCTGTCCGTCGATATCGACTCCTCGCGGGTGCGCGTGGCCATGCCGCCGGGCGGGGAGGACGTCCGGCTGCGGTTCGTTTCCGTCACAGAGGGCGCAGAGGCGTGCGAGGAGGTGTACCGGCGCACGATCGGCGCGCGGCCGGGGATGCTCGCGCGCCGGCCGGGGTGGGAGCGGCTGCCCCTGCTCGACCCTCCGAGCGAGCGGCAGGGCGCGTCTCCGATGCAGTGTGTGCTCGCCGAGCGGGACGGGCAGGTCGTGGGGTACACCCGTTTCCACAACAAGCCGGACTGGACCGCGGCCGGCCCCGACGGCTCGATCTCGGTACGGCACATCGACGCACTCGACCCGGTGGCGTACGCGGTGCTGTGGCGGTTCCTGTGCGACATCGACCTGACGGTGGCCGTCCGGTCCCGCAACCGCCCGGTCGACGACCCGCTGCTGCACCTCGTCAGCGACATCCGCCGCTGCGACGTGCGGGTACGGGACTCGCTGCACGTTCGATTGGTCGACGTCGGGGCCGCGCTGGAGGCCCGGCGTTACGCGGCGCCGGTCGACGTGGTGTTCGACGTCGACGACGCGTTCTGCCCGTGGAACACGGGCCGCTGGCGGCTTACCGGGGACGCGAAGGGCTCGACGTGCGCACGGACGCGGGATGCGGCCGAACTGGAGCTGTCGGTACGGGAGTTGGGGGCGGCGTATCTGGGGGGCGTGTCGCTGGCGTCGATGGCGGGGGCGGGGCGGGTACGGGAGCTGCGGGAGGGGGCGCTGCGGGAGGCGTCGGTCGCGTTCGCGTCGGACGTGGCGCCCTGGTTGCCGCACGGGTTCTAGGGGGCGTGCGGCGGATACGGGCGCCCGGGGCGGGGGGCGCCTGCGGCGGGCTTGTACCCCTACCCGGCCCTTCCCGAAGCCGCGCTCCGGCCCGGACCCGTTCGGGGGCTCCGCCCCCGGACCCCGTGCCTCACACGCCGGCGGGCTGCTTGCGCCACCGCCCCGGAGGCCGCCCGGCTGCATACGCCCCGGCACGCCACAGGCCGCCGAACCGGGAACGCCCCCGCGCCTCGAACACCGGCGGGCTGCATTCGGGCGGCACTCCCGCGACGGTCAGTGCGAGGGCTGGCAGGTCGGGCACCAGAAGAGGTTGCGGGCCGACAGCGCCGCCGCGCGGATCTCGGTGTCGCAGACGTGGCAGGGCAGGTTCGCCCGGCGGTAGACGTAGACCTCGCCGCCGTGGTCGTCGACACGCGGCGGGCGCCCCATCGCCTCGGGTGTGTGTTCCGGGCGGACCGTGTCGATGCGGTTGTTGCGTACGCCCTCGCGCATCAGAGCCACCAGGTCGTCCCAGATCGCGTCCCATTGACGGCGCGTGAGGTCCCTGCCGGCCCGGTAGGGGTCGATGCCGTGGCGGAAGAGCACCTCGGCGCGGTAGACGTTGCCGACGCCCGCGATGATCTTCTGGTCCATCAGGAGCGCGGCGATCGTCGTGCGGGAGCGGGAGATCCGTGCCCAGGCCCGGTCCGGGGTGTCGGACGGTCTGAGCGGGTCGGGGCCCAGGCGGTCGTGTATCGCCTGCTTCTCGCCGTCGGTGAGCAGCGCGCAGGCCGTGGGGCCGCGCAGGTCGACGTAGGACGAGGCGTCGGCCAGGCGCAGCCGCACCGTGTCGGTGGGCGGCGGTGCGGGCGCGTCACCGAAGTGGACCTTGCCGAACAGGCCGAGGTGGATGTGGACCCAGCCGAGCGGCCCGAACCCGAGGAACAGGTGCTTGCCGTGGGCGTCGGCGCACTCGAGCACCTGGCCGTCGATCAGCGCGGCACTGTCGGAGAACTTCCTCTGCGGGCTCGTCGCACGCACGGACCGGCCGCCGAACCTCTCGCTGTGGTCGGCGGCCAGTCGGTGGATCGTGTGCCCCTCGGGCATCAGCCCTGCTGCGGGTGGTGGGCCGGAATCGGGGGCAGCTCGCCGGTGGTCTCGTACGCGGAGAGCATGTCGATGCGGCGGGTGTGACGCTCTTCGCCGGAGTACGGAGTGCTCAGGAAGATCTCGACGAACTTGGTGGACTCCTCCAGGGAGTGCATCCGGCCGCCGATCGCCACGACGTTGGCGTTGTTGTGCTCGCGGCCGAGGGCCGCGGTCTGCTCGCTCCAGGCGAGCGCGGCACGCACGCCCTTGACCTTGTTGGCGGCGATCTGCTCGCCGTTCCCGGAGCCGCCGATCACGATGCCGAGGCTGCCCTCGTCCGCGGCGGTCCGTTCGGCGGCGCGGAGGCAGAACGGCGGGTAGTCGTCCTGTGCGTCGTAGATGTGGGGACCGCAGTCCACGGGCTCGTGGCCGTGGGCCTTGAGCCACTCGACGAGGTGGTTCTTGAGTTCGAAGCCGGCATGGTCGGAGCCGAGGTACACGCGCATGGTCCGAGTGTGGCATGCGGGACCGGCGCGGTCCGGCTCGGGGCTGCCGGTGCGCGAGGCGCCGCAGCTGACCGGCCCTGGCCCGCCGGACCACCCGAGGGCCGGACCACCCGAGGGCCGGACCGCCCGAGGGCCGGACCGAGCGTCAGTCGCGGCGGCCGAGGAGCTTCCAGGCGGTGGGCAGCGTGCCCATCGCCAGGGCGGCCTTCAGCGCGTCGCCGATCAGGAACGGCACCAGGCCCGCGGCGACCGCCTCACCGAGGGACATGCCGGTGGCCAGCGCCAGATAGGGCACGCCTACCGCGTAGATGATCGCGGAGCCGGCCGCCATCGTGCCGGCCATGCGCAGCATCGAACGGTCGCCACCGCGTCGGGCGAGGTGACCGACGGCGGTCGCGGCGAGCAGCATCCCGAGGATGTAGCCGAAGGACGGCATCGCATAGCCGGAAGCGCCCTGGGCCAACCACGGCATGCCCGCCATGCCGGCCACCGCGTAGAGGGCGAGGGACAGCAGACCCCTGCGGGCGCCGAGCGCGGTGCCCACGAGGAGGGCGGCGAAGGTCTGGCCGGAGACGGGGACCGGGGAGCCGGGGACGGGGAGGGCTATCTGTGCCGCGATGCCGGTGAGGGCCGCGCCGCCGACGACCAGGGTGATGTCCCGTACGCGGGTGGCGGAGTCCCCCTGCCCGAAGAGCTTGGGGGAAGGCAGCAGATCGGCGAGGACGAGCCCCGGTCGGGCGGGGGCGGCAGCAGTGCTCATCGGGACTCCGCGGGGGTGTGGGCAGTTCGGAACAGGGCGACCGTAGCCCACGGCCCGTCGCCGGATCACCATCAGCCGCCCACAAAGCGGCGGTTGACGGCTTGGTGGGGTTCACACAAAGAGCCATGACCCTGCGACCGACGACGTGACACGCATCACTGAGGCCCTGGTCACGAGAGGCGTTTTGCGCAGTCGCCCCCGACTCGTGAAGACTGTAGGGACTCCATAACTCGTGCCGAGTGAGTCGAGTGTCCTCCCAGCCGTCCCGGCGGCTGCGCCGGGACGCCGAGCACAGGCGGCGGGGCGACCCGTCCCGCGAACGCGGGGCGCTCCGGCGGCTCACCCGGGCGGCGACGGACGTACGTGACCGGCGCCACCGAGGCGTGGAGCTCTTGTGCACGACCCTTGACCATGTGTGAGCATCGTGACCGTATAGCGGACACCGATGCCTTGTGAGCGGTGCTCATGACCACACTGGTCCGCTCCCCCGTCTCAGCTCATGAACAGGGCACGCCCATGTCTCGGACCACCGCGCCCGCGCAGACCGACCAGCAGGCCGGCGCCACGGCGGACGCCACGCTCACGCACGGCCTCAAACAACGTCATCTGTCGATGATCGCCCTCGGCGGTGTCATCGGAGCCGGGCTTTTCGTCGGTTCGGGAGCCGGCATCGCCGCGGCCGGCCCGTCGATCGTCGTCGCCTACGCGCTGTCCGGTCTGCTCGTCATGCTGGTGATGCGGATGCTGGGCGAGATGTCGGCCGCGAACCCGGCCTCCGGCTCCTTCTCCGTGCACGCCGAGCGTGCGATCGGACCGTGGGCGGGATTCACCGCCGGCTGGGCGTTCTGGTTCCTGCTCTGCGTGGCCGTCGGCCTGGAGGCGATCGGCGCCGCCGGGATCATGACCGGTTGGTTCCCGGGCACTCCCGAGTGGGCCTGGGTGGCGCTGTTCATGCTGGTGTTCTGCGGCACCAACCTGGCGGCGGTGAAGAACTTCGGCGAGTTCGAGTTCTGGTTCGCCGCGCTCAAGGTCGGCGCGATCGTGCTCTTCCTCGGCATCGGCGTGCTCGCCGTCGTCGGCGTCCTGCCGGACGTCGACGCCCCCGGTACGACCAACCTGACCGGCGACGGCGGCTTCATGCCCAACGGCACCGAGGGTCTGATCGTGGGTCTGCTCGCCTCCGTCTTCGCCTACGGCGGCCTGGAGACGGTCACCATCGCGGCCGCCGAGTCCGAGCACCCGGTGAAGGGTGTGGCGAAGGCCGTGCGCACCGCGATGTGGCGGATCGCCGTGTTCTACATCGGTTCGATGGCGGTCATCGTCACGCTGGTGCCCTGGCACGACGAGGCGGTCGAGAAGAAGGGCCCGTACGTCGCGACCCTGGACCACCTGGGCATCCCCGCTGCGGGCGGGATCATGAACGTCGTGGTGCTGATCGCTCTGCTGTCCGCGATGAACGCCAACATCTACGGCGCCTCCCGCATGGCCTGCTCGCTGGTAGCCCGTGACCAGGGGCCCAAGGCACTGGGCCGGGTCTTCGGCGGTGTGCCGCGCGTCGCCGTCGTCGTGTCCTCCGTCTTCGGCTTCCTGTGCGTGCTGCTGTCCTACTGGCGGCCGGACGACGTCTTCATGTGGCTGCTCAACACGATCGGCGCGATCATCCTGGTCGTCTGGTTCTTCATCGCCGTGTCCCAGCTGATCCTGCGCCGCCGCACCGAGCGCGAGGCGCCCGAGAAGCTGGTCGTGAAGATGTGGCTGTTCCCGGCGCTGACGTGGGTGGCGCTGGCGGGCATGGCTGCCGTGTTCGTGCTGATGGCGCGCGAGGAGGGCACCCGCGTCCAATTGCTGTGGACGGGCGGACTGACGCTGGTGCTGGCGGCGGTCGGCCATCTGATCCAGCGGGGCCGCGGCAGCCGCGCCCCGGTCGACTGACCGGCACCGCACCACGACGGAGGGACCCCCGGGCCGTGACGGCCCGGGGGTCCCTCCGTCGTGCCCGGCCACCATCGCCGCCGCTTCAGGAACCTGATCAACACGGACGCCTCTTGCTGGTAGCGTGCAGTTGCATAGGATTCGCAACAAGTTGTTGGCAGTCGGAGGGACCACCGGACCATGGCCATCTACACGCTTCCTGAACTTCCGTACGACTACGCGGCGCTCGAGCCGGTCATCAACCCGGAGATCATCGAGCTCCACCACGACAAGCACCACGCCGCGTACGTGAAGGGCGCCAACGACACCCTCGAGCAGCTCGCGGAGGCGCGCGACAAGGACGCGTGGGCAGCGATCAACGGCCTGGAGAAGAACCTCGCGTTCCATCTTTCCGGGCACATCCTGCACAGCATCTACTGGCACAACATGACGGGTGACGGCGGCGGCGAACCGCTGGAGAAGGACGGCGTCGGCGAACTGGCGGACGCGATCGCCGAATCGTTCGGCTCCTTTGCCAAGTTCAAGGCCCAGCTGTCCAAGGCGTCCGCGACCACGCAGGGGTCTGGCTGGGGCGTGCTGGCGTACGAGCCGGTGAGCGGCCGGCTGATCGTCGAGCAGGTCTACGACCACCAGGGCAACGTCGGCCAGGGCACCGTGCCGATCCTGGTCTTCGACGCCTGGGAGCACGCCTTCTACCTGCAGTACAAGAACCAGAAGGTCGACTTCATCGAGGCCATGTGGCGGGTCGTGAACTGGCAGGACGTGGCGAAGCGCTACGCGCAGGCCAAGGACCGCACGCCGCTGATCGCCCCCTGAACCGGCGCCACCGGATGTCCTGCTCGTGATCGTCTTCTCAACCTTCACCGGGCAGGCGGCAAGACGGACGGCCCCCGCGAGGACGTGACTCGCGGGGGCCGTTCGGCGTGGGGACGCTGGGCTTGGGGACGCTCGACGACCTGGGACTGATTGAGGTCGGTGCGACCGCTCAGTCGAAGATCGGGCCCGCCGTCCGCGTGCGCTTGATCTCGTAGAAGCCCGGGATCGAGGCGACCATCAGCGTGCCGTCCCAGAGCTTGGCCGCCTCCTCCCCCTTGGGGGCGGGGGTGACGACCGGGCCGAAGAAGGCGATCTGCTCGCCGTCGGCCCCCGGAACGGCGATGACCGGCGTGCCGACATCCTGGCCGACCTTCTCGATGCCCTCCTTGTGGGAGGCGCGCAGCTGGGCGTCGTACGTGCCCTTGTCCGCGAAGTCGGCGAGGGAAGTCGGCAGACCGACCTCCTTGAGCGCCGCGACCACGGCCTCCCGCACGGGTCCCCGGCCCTCGTTGTGGAAGCGGGTGCCGAGGGCGGTGTAGAGCTTGCCGACCACCTCGTCGCCGTACTCCTGCCGGGCGGCCACCACGACCCGCACCGGGCCCCACGCCTGGTTCTCCAGCATGTCCCGGTACTCCGCCGGCAGCTCGTCGAGCTTGTCCTCGTTGAGCACGGCAAGGCTCATCACATGCCAACGCACCTCTACGTCGCGAACCTTCTCCACCTCGAGCATCCAGCGCGAGGTCATCCAGGCCCAGGGACACAGCGGGTCGAACCAGAAGTCCACGGGCGTCTTGCCGTTGTGCGACATATCACTCCTCGGAAAGGGCCGGCGCCCTGCGCGCCTGCCCGGGCAACGCCGCCGAGGGCCCGGTGGATTCCCATGGGAGGATCGCTCCTGTTCGAACGAGACACGAAGGAGTGCTTGTGCCCGGTGAGAATCTGTCCCGCGACGAGGCCCGGTCCCGGGCCGGACTGCTGTCCGTCGACGGGTACGAGGTGGCCCTCGACGTGCGTTCCGCGGTCGGGGAGCCCGAGAACTCCTCCGGGCCAAGGACGTACCGGTCCGTGACCACCATTCGCTTCCGCGCCGAGGAGCCGGGCGCCTCGACGTTCGTGGACCTGGTGGCCCCGGCCGTGACGGCCGTCACCCTCAACGGCGAGAAGCTGGACCCCGCCGCCGTCTTCGACGGCTCGCGCATCACGCTCGACGCCCTGACCGCGGAGAACGTACTCGTCGTCGACGCCCAGTGCGCCTACAGCCGCACCGGCGAGGGTCTGCACCGCTTCGTCGACCCCGAGGACGGGGAGGTGTACCTCTACACCCAGTACGAACCGGCCGATGCCCGACGAGTCTTCGCCAACTTCGAGCAGCCCGACCTCAAGGCACCGTTCCGCTTCGAGGTCACGGCCCCCGAGGGCTGGACGGTGTGGAGCAACCGCGAGGGTGCGCGCTCCGAGGACGGGACGTGGCGGTTCGCCGAGACCGCGCCGATCTCGACGTACATCACCACGATCGTCGCCGGGCCGTACCACTACGAGACCGATCTGTACGAGCGCGAGCTGCCCGACGGCACGCTGCTGCGGATCCCGCTGGGCGCGATGTGCCGCAAGGGGCTGGCCAGGCACTTCGACGCCGACGACATCTTCCTCGTCACCAAGCAGGGCCTGGACTTCTTCCATGAGCACTTCGACTACCCGTACCCCTTCGGGAAGTACGACCAGGCGTTCGTGCCCGAGTACAACATCGGCGCGATGGAGAACCCGGGCTGTGTCACCTTCCGGGAGGAGTTCGTCTTCCGCGGCAAGGTGACGCAGGCGTCGTACGAACGCCGCGCCAACGTCATCCTGCACGAGATGGCGCACATGTGGTTCGGCGACCTGGTCACCATGCAGTGGTGGGACGACCTGTGGCTCAAGGAGTCCTTCGCGGACTTCATGGGGTCCTTCTCGATGGTCGAGGCCACCCGCTTCACCAACGGCTGGGTCACCTTCGCCAACAACCGCAAGTCGTGGGCGTACCGCGCCGACCAGCTGCCGTCCACGCATCCGATCACGGCCGACATCCATGACCTCGAGGACGCCAAGCTCAACTTCGACGGCATCACGTACGCCAAGGGCGCCTCCGTGCTGAAGCAGCTCGTCGCGTACGCCGGTCGGGACGCGTTCCTCGAAGGGGCGCGGCGCTACTTCAAGCGTCACGCGTACGGGAACACCCGGCTCGGCGATCTGCTGTCCGTGCTGGAGGAGACCTCCGGACGCGACATGAAGACGTGGTCGCGCTCCTGGCTGGAGACGTCCGGCGTCAACTCGCTGACCCCGGAGGTCGTCGTCGGGGAGGACGGCCGGATCACGGAGCTGGCGATCGCCCAGGACGGCGGGACGCTGCGGCCGCACCGGGTGGCGGTCGGCCTGTACCGGGTCGAGGACGGCGCACTGGTGCGGTACGCGCAGACCGGGGTGGACGTCACCGGTGCGCGGACGGTCGTCCCCGGGCTCGCGGGCGAGGAGCGGCCGGGGCTGGTCCTGGTCAACGACGAGGACCTGACCTACTGCAAGCTCCGCTTCGACGAAGGGTCGCTGGAGACACTGCGGGCGTCCCTCGGCGACATCACCGACCCGCTGGCGCGTGCGCTGTGCTGGTCGGCGCTGTGGAACCTGACGCGGGACGCGCTGATGCCGGCGCGGGACTTCGTCGGCCTGGTGCTGAGGTTCGCCGGCCGCGAGTCCGACATCGGCGTGCTGCAGATGCTGCACGCGTGGACCCGCGCGGCCCTCGTCCACTACGTGGCGCCCGACTGGCGCGAGGAGGGTGGCCGGCTGGCCGCCGAGGGCGCGCTGCGGGAGCTGCGGGACGCGGAGCCGGGGAGCCAGCACCAGCTGACCTGGGCGCGGTTCTTCGCGTCGGTCGCCGCGTCGGACGAGGACTTCCGGCTGCTGAGCGGGCTGCTGGACGGCACCGCGAAGATCGACGGACTGGACGTCGACCAGGAGCTGCGCTGGTCGTTCCTGGAGCCACTGGCCGCGCACGGCGCCGCCGACGAGTCCGCGATCGCCGCGGAACTGGCGCGCGACGACACGGCGTCGGGCAAGCGGCACGAGGTGCGCTGCCTGGCGTCCCGGCCGTCGGCGGCGGTCAAGGACCAGGCGTGGGCGGCGGTCGTCGAGTCGGACACGCTCTCCAACGCGCTCGTCGAGGCGACGATCTCGGGCTTCGTCCAGCCGTCGCAGCGTGCGCTGGTCGCGCCGTACACGGAGAAGTACTTCGAGGCGATCGAGCGAGTGTGGGCCGAGCGGTCGATCCAGATCGGGATGGACGTGGTGCGGGGCCTGTACCCGGCCCTGCAGGACTCCGCCGCGACGCTCGCCGCGACGGACGAGTGGCTCGCCGCGCGCCCGTCGGCGGCGCCGGCGCTGCGGCGGCTGGTGGCCGAGGCGCGGGACGACTTGGCGCGGGCGCTGAACGCGCAGGGGCGGGACGGGGACTGACGGGCCGCCGAGGGCGCCGCGGGGAGAGGGGGCGGTGGCCCGCTGCGCGGAGCCGGTCCCCTACCCGCCCCTTCCCGAAACCGGGCTCCGCCCGGACCCGGTACCGCGCTGCGCGCGGTCTCCCCGGGCAAGCCTCCAACCCCACCACGCCCTCCGGCCGCCACTTGAGGGCTGTGCCCCCACACCCGTGCCCGCCCGACGGCCGGACCGGGCTCCGCCCGGACCCGGTACCGCGCTGCGCGCGGTGGCCTCAAGCGCCGGCCGGGCCGGTGTGCCGGGCCCGTCCAGCCCCGCCGCCGGCGATTGAGGCGCCGGGAACGCGGGGCGGAGCCCCGACGAGACCGGCAAGCTCCCCGCCGCCGGCGATTGAGGCGCCGGGAGTAGGGGGCGGAGAGCCCCCGGGGGAAGGCGCGCGGGGTGTCGGCAGTCGAACGGGCGTACTTTAGGGCAGGGTCGTCCCGAATTGTCGACGAGCTTGTAACAGCGGTTAGCCCGGTCCGGCGACGCGGGCATCTCATCGGCATGAGCCACCCCGACGCTTCCCTCTCCCCTCTCCCCCTCCCCCTCGCCTCCGCGTCCCACCGCGTCGTGTCCGGCGCGCAGTTGCGGATGCACGGCGTCCCGCCCTCGCGGGTCGCGGAGCAGTGCCGGCCCGGTGGGGCGTGGCAGATGCTGCTGCCGGGGGTGTATCTGCTGCATCCCGGGCTGCCCACCGGCGCGGAGCGGCTGCACGCCGTGCTGATGTACGCCGGCCGGCCCGTCCTGCCTGCGCAGGGGCACGAACGGCAGGACTCGGCACCGTACGGCGACGCCATGGTCACCGGACTCGCCGCGCTCGCCCTGCACGGGTTCTCGGCGGTGCCGTCGCTGACGGCGCTCGGCGTGATCGACGTGCTGGTGCCGGGGACCCGGCGGCTGCGGTCGACGGGCTGCGCCCGGCTGCTGCGGGGGCGCTCCCTCCCGCAGGCGCAGGAGATCACCGGCCTTCCCGTCGCCCCGGCGGCTCGCGCGGTCGCCGACGCCGTGGCACAGCTCGACGACGCGCAGCTCGTCGGCCGGCTGCTGACGGAGGCCGTGCGCGGCGGCTACAGCGAACCGGCCGCGCTGGTACGGGAGTTGAACAACGCCCGGCTGCTGGACCGGCCGCACGTCGTCAGTGCCGTCGACGACCTGCTCGCGGAGCGCCGCGCCCTGGCGGAAGGCCGGCTGTACCGGCTGGTGCGCGACGGCGGCCTGCCCGACCCGTTGTGGAACGTGGACCTCCGCCTTCCCGGCGGGCCGCGTCTCGGCGGGGTCGACGCGTACTGGCCCGAGCAGGCCGTCGCCGTGGAGCTGGACACCCGGACACCGCGCCAGGACGCGGAGGCCGAGTGGGCGCGGTACGCCCGCAAGCGGGACCACTTGGAGCGCCTGGGCATCACCGTCGTGCATCTCACGCCACGCAAGCTGCGCGAGGCTCCGGAGCAGCAGGCGACCGTGGTGCGTACGGCGCTGATGGCCGCGGCGGACCGGGAGCCCGCTGCCTATGTGGTCGTGCTGCCCCGCTGAGGGGCCCGGCCCAGCGCGGGTCTGGAGCGCCACAGTTCCAGGCCGACGTCGACGAGTTCCACCCGGTCGAGGCGGGGAACCGCCGCCAAGGGGTGCCAGGCGGCAAGGTCCGTGGACCCGTTGACCTCGTTGCGCAGCCCGCCGCCGGTGATCCGGCCCTCGTACACGATCCGCAGGCCCTGGAAGTCGGCGAACGCGCCCAACGTGCGCGGGTAGCGTCGGCGTACCGAGTCGAGTCCGAGCAGCGCCGTCATCTCGGAGCCGTACCCGGTCTCTTCCTCCACCTCCCGTACGACGGTGTCGAGGGGGTCCTCGCCGTGGTCCATGCCGCCGCCGGGGAGCGTCCACCTCTTGGTTCCGTCGCGGGCGACCCAGCGGGCCAGGAGGACCTGTCCGTCCCGGACGCACACGGCGTAGGCCGCGACCCTCAACTCCTTGTTCATCCGGTGAGATTACCGGCGCGCCCGGCCGGCCAGGGCGGTACGCACCGGTTCGTTCCCGGTGGCGCACCGTACGCGGTGGCGGATGTGCGCCATGCACACATCCGTCTCGATCAACCCTCCACAAACCCCTGTCATTTACGAAAGGCTGAGCGGTCATCCGGCACCGTATTCCGGACCCTCTCTTTCACGAACAGGGATACTGATGACCCCCCAACCCGAGAGCTCCGCAACAGGACGCTCGACGCCAGGGAACAGACGCGTGGCGCGCGTCGCGGCCGCCGCCTCCATGGTGGCCGCGCTCGTCGCCGCCGGCGTCGCCCCTGCTGTCGCCTCCACGCCCGCCGACGACCCGGCCGGCACCAAGGAGATCAAGGCCGCCAAGTCCTCCGACAAGATCGGCAAGGCCGACGAGGAGCTGCTGGCGGAGGCCGAGGCCAAGGGCGAGAAGAGCGTCACCGTCATGGTGGCCACCGCCCCCGGCCAGACCGAGCAGGTCGCGGACCGACTGGACGCCGTGAAGGGCGCAGTCGTCGGCCGGACCTTCGACGAGCTCGGCTACGTCAGTGCCACGCTGCCCACGGACAAGGCGGAGGCGGCTCTCAAGTCCGCCGCCAAGCTGTCCAGCGTGCACGGCATCGATCTCAAGCACGAGATCCAGCTTGACGACCCGACCCCGGCAGCGGACACCGTCGCGTCCGCAGGGACTGCCGAGGCCCAGGTCAAGCAGTACCCGGCGCCCGGGGAGGGGACGCCGGCCAAGAACCCGTACAACCCGTCGTTCGAGACCGGAGCGGTGGACTTCGTCAAGAAGCACCCGAAGGCCGACGGCCGCGGCGTGACCATCGGAATCCTCGACTCCGGTGTCGACGTCGCCCACCCGGCGCTGCAGAAGACCACCACCGGCGAGCGCAAGATCGTCGACTGGGTCACGGCGACGGACCCGGTGGCCGACGGCGACCGCACCTGGCTGCGGATGAACACGGCCGTCTCCGGCCCGACGTTCGCCGTGAACGGGCGCACCTACAGCGCCCCGGCCGGCGACTACCGCTTCAACCTGTTCGCCGAGGCCGCCACCAAGGGCGGCGACATGGCGGGCGACCTGAACCGGGACGGCGACACCACCGACGTCTGGGCGGTCCTCTACGACGAGGGCACCCGCACGGCGCGCGTCGACCTGAACAACAACGCCGATTTCACCGACGACACCCTGATGAAGCCGTACAAGAACGGCTTCCAGGTGGGCTACTTCGGCAAGGACGACCCGAAGACCGCGATCGCCGAGCGCATCCCGTTCGTCATCGAGGTCCGTACCGACGTCGTCTACAACAGCGCGGGCGCGACGGCCGACTACGTCAACATCGGTGTCATCGAGGGCTCGCACGGCACGCACGTCGCCGGTATCACCGCCGCCAACAGCCTCTTCGGCGGCCGGATGAACGGTGCCGCCCCCGGCGCGAAGATAGTCTCCTCGCGCGCGTGCACCTGGAGCGGCGGCTGCACCAACATCGCGCTCACCGAGGGCATGGCCGACCTGGTCATCAACCGCGGCGTGGACATCGTCAACATGTCCATCGGCGGTCTGCCCGCGCTCAACGACGGCAACAACGCGCGCGCCGAGCTCTACAACCGGCTCATCGACGCCTACGGCGTCCAGCTGGTGATCTCCGCCGGCAACTCCGGCCCCGGCACCAACACCCTCGGCGACCCGGCCGTCGCGGAGAAGGTGATCTCCGTCGGCGCGTCCATCTCCAAGCAGACCTGGGCCGCCAACTACGGCTCCGGTGTCAAGAAGAAGTACGCGATGCTGCCCTTCTCCTCCCGCGGCCCGCGTGAGGACGGCGGCTTCACGCCGACGCTGACCGCCCCGGGTGCGGCGGTCAACACCACCCAGACCTGGGCGGCCGGCGGCCCGGTCAAGGAGGCCGGTTACGAGCTGCCGCCCGGCTACTCGATGATGCAGGGCACCTCGATGTCCTCACCGCAGGCCGCCGGCGCGGCCGCGCTGCTGCTCTCCGCGGCCAAGCAGCGCGACATCGAGCTCACCCCGGCGCAGCTGCGCACCGCCCTGACCAGCACCGCCGACCGCATCAAGGGTGTGTCGGCACACGAGCAGGGCGCGGGCCTGATCGACGTCGTGGACGCCTGGAAGCAGATCCGGCGCGGCGTCGCCGCCCACGAGTACACGGTCAAGGCGCCGGTCGACACCGCGATCGACTTCGCGCTGAAGACCCCCGGCTTCGGCACCGGCCTCTACGACCGCGAAGGCGGGCTGAAGGCGGGCAAGAGCCGGACGTACGACATCACCGTCACCCGCACGACCGGCCCGAAGAAGGCGGTCGAGCACAAGCTGCGCTGGAAGAACAACGACGGCACCTTCCGTCTGCTCGGCGGCTCCAAGGTCAGGCTCCCGCTGAATCAGCCGGTCACCGTCACCGTCCAGGCCCGGCCCAAGACGGCCGGTGTGCACAGCGCGATCCTCGAGGCGGACGACCGCCGCACCATCGGCACGGACAAGCAGATCCTGGCCACCGTGGTCGTCTCCGACGAGCTCGCGAAGCCCGGGTACACCGTCTCGAAGTCGGACTCGGTGCAGCGCAACAGCCACAAGTCGTACTTCGTCACGGTCCCCGAGGGCGCCAAGAACCTCGAGGTCGCGATCGGCGGGCTCGACGAGGGCAGCCAGACCCGGTTCATCGGCATCCACCCGTACGGTCTGCCGGTCGACCCGACCTCGACGATCAACTGCTACCCGAACTACGACAACCCGGCGAACACGTGCCGTCCGGACGTCCGGTCCTACAAGGACCCGACACCGGGTGTGTGGGAGATCGAGGTCGAGTCGCGGCGTACGTCCCCGCTGCTGGACAACCCGTTCAAGCTGGACGTGACGGTGCTGGGCGCCGCCTTCGACCCGGCCGTCAAGACGCTCCCCGAGGCGAAGATCGGCACGCCGACGGCGGTCGAGTGGGACGTCACCAACCAGTTCGCCGCCATCGACGGCAAGCTGGCCGGCGGCTCGCTCGGTTCGGCGAAGGTCGCCCGACCGTCGATCGCGGACGGTGAGTCGCAGGAGTCCACGGTCACCGTCGGCGAGGGCGTGGAGCGCCTCGACGTGGCGATCGGCTCGACCTCCGACAACGGCGCCGACCTGGACCTGGTGGTCCTCAAGGACGGCGCGGTGGTCGGCCAGTCCGCGGACGGCGACTCGGAGGAGGCGGTGAGCCTGATCAAGCCGGCCGCCGGCACCTACACGATCGTGGTCGACGGTTACTCGGTCCCGGCCGGGACCACCGAGTACGACTACCGCGACGTGTTCTTCTCCTCGTCGCTCGGCACGCTGAAGGTCGACGAGGACAAGCCGTTCACGCTCGAGGCCGGTGCGTCGGCTCAGGTCAGCGCCGAGGTCGTGGTGAGTGGCGCGGCACCCGAGGGACGTCGGTTCTTCGGTGAGGTGCAGCTGCTGAACAGCCGCGGCACGGCCGCGGGCGCGGGCAGCGTGGTGATCGCCAAGGTCACCGAGTAGCACCACGGGCGCGACAGTGAGGGGCGGGGATCCGATGCGGGTCCCCGCCCCTTCTTGCGTTCTTGCAGGTCAAGTGGCATGAGGTGTCTCACACGTCCCGCCACTCGGACAACCGATTGGACAAGCCGAGTGTGGACATACGCATCATGGAGCGGCACATGGCCGCAAGTACGTACGGAGGAGTCCTCGTGAAGGTCGGAATCGTCGGAGCCACCGGGCAGGTCGGCACGGTCATGCGCAAGATCCTTGCCGAGCGGAAGTTCCCGGTGGACGAGCTGCGGCTGTTCGCCTCGGCCCGGTCCGCGGGTTCCACCATCGAGTGGGAGGGCCGGGAGATCACGGTCGAGGACGCCTCCACCGCCGACTACACCGGCCTGGACATCGCCCTCTTCTCCGCCGGCGGCGCGACCTCCCGGGCGCTTGCCGAGAAGGTCGCCTCCCAGGGCGTCGTCGTGATCGACAACTCCTCCGCCTGGCGCCGTGACCCGAAGGTGCCGCTCGTGGTCTCCGAGGTCAACCCGCACGCGGTCAAGGACCGCCCCAAGGGGATCATCGCCAACCCGAACTGCACCACGATGGCCGCCATGCCGGTCCTCAAGCCGCTGCACCGGGAAGCCGGCCTGCTCGCGCTGGTCGCCACCACGTACCAGGCCGTTTCCGGTTCGGGCCTCGCGGGCGTCGCCGAGCTGGACGACCAGGTCAAGGCGGTGGCGGACCGGGCCGACCAGCTCGCGTACGACGGCGAGGCCGTCGCCTTCCCCGAGCCGGGCGTCTACAAGCGCCCCATCGCCTTCAACGTCCTGCCGCTGGCCGGCTCGATCGTCGACGACGGCTCCCACGAGACCGACGAGGAGCAGAAGCTCCGCAACGAGTCCCGCAAGATCCTCGAGATCCCGGAGCTCAAGGTCTCCGGCACCTGCGTCCGCGTCCCGGTCTTCTCCGGCCACTCGCTCCAGGTCAACGCCCGCTTCGCGAACCCGCTGGCCGTGGAGCGCGCCTACGAGCTGCTGAAGGACGCCCCGGGCGTGGAGATCTCGGAGATCCCGACGCCGCTGCAGGCGGCCGGCAAGGACGCGTCCTACGTGGGCCGCATCCGCGTGGACGAGACCGTGGACAACGGTCTTGCGCTGTTCGTGTCCAACGACAACCTGCGCAAGGGCGCGGCGCTGAACGCGGTGCAGATCGCGGAGCTCGTCGCGGAGGAGCTGCGCGGCTGAGCAGGGCCTCCTGGGGGCGGGCGCCGGTGCGGCGTCCGCCCCTTCGGCGTTCACCACGCCGGCACGTCCGCACAGGGCGGTGCCGGGCTGCGGATTCTCCCGGGCGGGGCGCACACCCCGCGTGGAAGGATGTGCCGCAAACATCACATACCGAGGAGATGACCGGGTGCCTGGCACAAACCTGACCCGTGAAGAGGCGCAGCAGCGTGCGCGCCTGCTCACCGTTGACTCGTACGAGATCGACCTCGATCTCTCCGGGGCGCAGGAGGGCGGGACCTACCGGTCCGAGACCACCGTGCGTTTCGCGTCCGCGGAGGCGAACGCGGAGACGTTCATCGACCTGGTCGCACCGGCCGTGCACGACGTGGTACTGAACGGGAAACCGCTGGACGTCGCCGCGGTCTTCCGGGACTCGCGGATCGCGCTGCAGCATCTGCGCGAGGGCGACAACGAGCTGAAGGTCGTCGCCGACTGCTCGTACACCAACACCGGCGAGGGGCTGCACCGCTTCGTCGACCCGGTGGACGAGCAGGCGTATCTGTACACGCAGTTCGAGGTGCCGGACGCGCGGCGGGTCTTCGCCAGCTTCGAGCAGCCCGACCTGAAGGCGACGTTCGCCTTCACCGTGAAGGCCCCCGAGGGCTGGACGGTCGTCTCGAACTCTCCGACGCCGGAGCCCGAGGGCCCGCAGGGCACCGTATGGCGCTTCGAGCCGACGCCGCGGATCTCCACGTACATCACGGCACTGATCGTCGGCCCCTACCACAGCGTCCACAGCTCGTACGAGAAGGACGGGCAGTCCGTCCCGCTCGGCATCTACTGCCGCCCGTCGCTGGCGGAGTTCCTGGACGCGGACGCGATCTTCGACGTCACCCGGCAGGGCTTCGAGTGGTTCCAGGAGAAGTTCGACTACGCGTACCCGTTCGCCAAGTACGACCAGCTCTTCGTGCCGGAGTTCAACGCCGGCGCGATGGAGAACGCGGGCGCCGTCACCATCCGCGACCAGTACGTCTTCCGTTCGAAGGTGACGGACGCGGCGTACGAGGTGCGGGCGGAGACGATCCTGCACGAGCTCGCGCACATGTGGTTCGGCGACCTCGTCACCATGGAGTGGTGGAACGACCTGTGGCTGAACGAGTCGTTCGCCACCTACACCTCGATCGCGTGCCAGGCGTACGCGCCGGGCTCGAAGTGGCCGCACTCGTGGACCACGTTCGCGAACTCGATGAAGACCTGGGCGTACCGGCAGGACCAGCTGCCGTCGACGCACCCGATCATGGCCGAGATCCGCGACCTCGACGACGTTCTCGTGAACTTCGACGGCATCACGTACGCCAAGGGCGCGTCGGTCCTGAAGCAGCTCGTCGCGTACGTCGGCATGGACGAGTTCTTCCGCGGCGTGCAGGCGTACTTCAAGGCGCACGCGTACGGCAACACCCGTCTCTCCGACCTCCTCGGCGCCCTGGAGGAGACCAGCGGACGGGACCTGAAGACC
Organism: Streptomyces sp. NPDC048389; assembly: GCF_040706335.1. Lineage (NCBI taxonomy): Bacteria > Bacillati > Actinomycetota > Actinomycetes > Kitasatosporales > Streptomycetaceae > Streptomyces > Streptomyces sp. NPDC048389. Next base: position 49,967 of record NZ_JBEZKP010000022.1, read on the forward strand.
TGGTCGAAGGCGTGGCTGGAAACAGCCGGTATCAACATCCTGCGTCCCGAGATCACCACGGACGGCTCCGGTGGCATCACCGCCTTCGCGGTGCGGCAGGAGGCCCCGGCGCTCCCCGCGGGCGCCAAGGGCACCGTGTCCGATGACGCGGCTCCGCCGCAGGCGGTGCTCCGCCCGCACCGGATCGCCATCGGCCTGTACGACCTGGACGACTCCGGCAAGCTGGTGCGCCGCGAGCGGATCGAGCTGGACGTCGACGGCGAGCTGACGGACGTACCGGAGCTGGTGGGCAAGGCGCGTCCGGCGGTCGTGCTGCTCAACGACGACGACCTGACGTACGCGAAGGTCCGCCTCGACGAGGAGTCCCTGCGCAACGTCACCGGGCACCTGGGCGACTTCGCCGAGTCCCTGCCGCGCGCACTGTGCTGGGCCTCCGCGTGGGACATGACCCGCGACGGCGAACTCGCCGCCCGCGACTACCTGGCGCTGGTCCTGTCCGGGATCGGCAAGGAGTCCGACATCGGCGTCGTCCAGTCCCTGCACCGCCAGGTCAAGCTGGCCCTCGACCTGTACGCGGCGCCGGGATGGCGTGAGGCCGGCCTCACCCAGTGGACGGACGCCACGCTCGCGCACCTGCGGGCCGCGGCGCCGGGCAGTGACCACCAACTGGCCTGGGCACGGGCGTTCGCCGCGACGGCACGCACCCCGCAGCAGCTGGACCTGCTGCAGGCGCTGCTGGACGGCACGGAGACGATCGAGGGCCTGGCCGTCGACACCGAGCTGCGCTGGGCCTTCGTCGAGCGGCTCGCCGCGACCGGCGTCTTGGACGAGGACGACATCGCGGGCGAGTACGAGCGGGACAAGACGGCGGCCGGCGAGCGCCACGCGGCGACCGCGCGGGCCGCGCGCCCGACGGCGGAGGCGAAGGCGGAGGCGTGGACCTCCGTCGTCGAGAGCGACAAGCTTCCGAACGCCGTGCAGGAGTCGGTGATCGCGGGCTTCGTCCAGACCGACCAGCGCGAGCTGCTCGCGCCGTACGCGGAGAAGTACTTCGCGGCCGTCAAGGACGTCTGGGACTCGCGCAGCCACGAGATGGCGCAGCAGGTGGCGGTCGGTCTCTACCCGTCGCTGCTCGTCTCCCGGGAGACGCTGGACGCGACGGACGCCTGGCTCGCCTCTGCCCGGCCGAGCGCGGCGCTGCGACGGCTCGTCTCCGAGTCCCGCGCCGGCATCGAACGCGCCCTGCGCGCCCAGGCCGCGGACGCGGCAGCGGGCTGACCGCGCCCACAAGGGGCGACCGCGCCCCGGCCTCGAACGCGGGGAAGCCCCGGAACCGCCCCTTAGGCCGGTTCCGGGGCTTCCCCGTGTTCGCGTCGCGGCGTCGGTGCGGCCACCGACGGCACGGCCGGGCGTCGGTGCGGCCGGCATCGGCACTGCCCGCGTCGGTGCGGCCGGGCCTCGTGCGCGTCCATCAGGATGTCGATGTTCTTCTCGTGAACTCGGCGCGCCGGTTTGCCACTTCAGCCGCATACATCGCGACAGTCTCATGACCCGCCATCAAAGCGCCCTCGACGAGCGGGATATGCTCCCGGTCGTCTGATGATCTTCCACGTTCGATTCTGAGGATGCCGATGGTTCGACAGGGAACGTCGACCGGAAGTCCGCGGCCCCCGGCCGGCCGCCTCTGGCAGCTGCCCGTGGCCGCGACCCTCGCGGCCGCCGTCGCGGCCGTGTTCCTGGTCCCCGCTCCGGCCCGGACCCCGGTGGCCCTGGTCGGCGTGGTCGCGGTCGCCGTGGTCGCCGCCGCCTGCGCCGAGGTCGTGCGGCGCGGCAGAGCAGTGGCCCGGCTGCACCGCACCGTCGCGGACCAGGACGCGGCTCTCGCGCGCCGGGCCGCCGAGACCGGCCGCCTCGCCGGTGAGCTGCTGCCCCAGGTGGTGGAGCGGCTCCGCAAGGGCGAGTTCCCCGAGGACGTGCTCGCCTCGATCGACGCCCCGGCCGAGCACCGGGCGGTGCTCCGCTCGGTCGTCGAGGCGGTCAGTGCGGAGGAGGATCTGCGCGAGTCCGCCCAGCGGGCCTTCGTGAACATCGCCCGCCGCGTTCAGGCCATCGTCCACCAGCAGGCGCAAGAGCTGCGCGAGATGGAGGACCGGCACGGCCAGACCCCCGGCGTCTTCGGCGACCTGCTGCGGATCGACCACGGCACGGCCCTGATCGGCCGTCTCGCGGACTCCATCGCCGTGCTCGGCGGCGCCCGCCCGGGCCGCCAGTGGAGCAGGGCGGTACCGCTGTACAGCGTGATGCGCGGCGCGATGTCGCGGATCCTCGACTACCAGCGGGTGGAGCTGCACTCGGTCTCCGAGGTCGCCGTCGTCGGCACGGCCGTCGAGCCGCTGATCCACGCGCTGGCGGAGCTGCTCGACAACGCCACCCGCTACTCGCCGCCGCAGACCAAGGTCCATCTGACCGCGGTGGACGTGCAGTCCGGGATCGCGATCGAGATCGAGGACGGCGGCGTCAGCATGAGCGAGGAGGCCCGGCTGCGGGCCGAGCGCATGCTCCGGCAGGCACAGCAGGGCATCGATGTGAACGACCTCGGCGAGACCCCTCGGCTGGGCCTCGCGGTGGTCGGCCGGCTGTCGCAGGCGTACGGCTTCCGGGTAGCGCTGCGCTCGTCGGCGTACGGCGGTGTGCGGGCCGTGCTGGTCGTGCCGCAGGACCTGATCACCACCGTCTCCTCCGCCACCGGCCTCGCGCACGGCATCGGTACGTCTTCCGGTCCCCGCGCGGCCGGTTCCGAGACCCACGAGCGGCTGCCGAGGCCGGTCACGGGTCCGACGGGCCCGGCCGGCGACGACGCGCCGGAGGTGACCGAGCGGACCCCGACCGGTCTGCCCCAGCGGCGCCGCAAGACCCGCGCGACCGCGACCGCCGAGCCGGCGGCGACCGCCCCGACCGCCATTCCCGTCACGCAGGCCGCCCCCGGCGCCGGCGAGGCGAGCTCCGCGACCGCCTCCGGGACGGGGTCCGCACCGGCGGTGCAGCCCGGGATGTGGCTGACCGCGTTCCAGAACGGCCTGTCCGGTGACACCACCCAGTCAAGCAAGGGGAACAAGCAGCCATGATTCAGCGGCAGTCCAACCAGACCAACATGGACTGGATGCTCAAGGACCTGGCGGAGGGCGTTCCGCAGACCCGTAACGTCGTCGTCCTGTCCGCCGACGGTCTGCGCATGGCCCAGTACGGTGCCAACACCGACACCGCCGACCGGCTGGCCGCCGCCTGCGCGGGGCTGCAGAGCCTGGCGGCCGCGGTGGCCTCCGAACTCCCGCGGGGCGACGGGCGGATGCGCCTGGTCGTCATCGAGATGGACGGCGGCTTCTTCTATCTGATGGCGGCGGGCGAGGGCGCGTACCTCGCGGTGCTGGCCGACGAGGGAGTCGACGCCGGGCTGATGGGCCAGCGGATGCGGGACCTCGTGCTGCGGATCGGCGAGCATCTGAGCACGCCGCCGCGGCACGAGGGGCAGACCGCGTGAGCGACGCGGGCGGGGACTGGGAGCAGAGCAGTCCCGAGCGGCTCTACGTCATCACTGGCGGCCGCAGCGGTTCATCCGCGCCCGCCACGCTCGACCTGGTCACTCTGATCGTGGCCAGGTCGGGTCCCGCGCCCGGCATGCAGCCGGAGCACGCGGCGATCATCCGCATCTGCCAGGCCCCGCTGTCGGTGGCCGAGATCTCCGCCTATCTGGGCCTCCCGGTGAGCGTCGTGACCGTGTTGCTCAGCGACCTCCTGGCCGAGGACAAGGTGCTGGCACGCGCACCCGTCCAGGCCGCCCATCTCCCCGACCGCGCTTTGATTGAGGCAGTGATCGATGGACTTCAGAAGCTCTGAGCAGGCCCTCGGGCCGCGGAGCGAGGACGTGCTGCCCGGGACGGCCACGGCCGCCGTCAAGGTGGTCGTCGTGGGTGGTTTCGGCGTCGGCAAGACGACACTGGTCGGCTCGGTGAGCGAGATCCGGCCGCTGACGACGGAGGAGACGATGACCCGGGCCGGGGCCGGCGTCGACGACACCCAGGGCGTGGAGCGCAAGACCTCCACGACCGTCGCGATGGACTTCGGCCGCATCAGCATCAACGAGGAGCTGGTGCTGTACCTGTTCGGCACCCCGGGCCAGGAGCGCTTCTGGTTCCTGTGGCGCGGCCTGTTCGAGGGCGCGCTGGGCGCCGTGGTCCTCGTCGACACCCGCCGGCTCGAAGTCAGCTTCGACGTGATCGGCCGGCTGGAGGAGCGCGGCGTGCCGTTCGTGGTCGCCGTCAACACCTTCCCCGACGCGCCCGAGCATCCTCTGGAGGAGCTGCGCGCCGCGCTGGACCTGCCGGCGGCGGTCCCGATCGTGCTGTGTGACGCGCGGCTGCGCGGCTCCAGCCGGGAGGTGCTGATGACGCTGATGCGCTACCTCCGGACTCTCGCCACGACGCAGGAGGCGTCATGACCACCACCCCCGCCCCGCACGGACCGGACGACACCCCCGGCACCCCGGCCCCGCCGCCGGGCTGCCCCGCCCACGGCGTGGCGCCGGCCGCGCTGCGCCGCCTGTACGGCGCGGAGGCGGAGGCGGATCCCCGGGCGATGTACGAACTGCTGCGCAAGGAGCACGGCCCGGTGGCGCCGGTGCTGCTGCACGGAGATCTGCCGGCGTGGCTGGTGCTGGGGCATCGGGAGAATCTCGAGGTGATGCGTGCGCCGTCGCGGTTCTCCAACAACTCCCGGCTGTGGTCGATGTTCCAGCAGGGCAGGGTCGCCCGTAACTCCCCGCTGCTGCCCATGGTGGGCTGGCAGCCCATCTGTGTCTTCGCCGACGGCGCCGACCACGAGCGACTGCGATCGGCGGTGCGGGACGGGCTCGAGCAGTTCGACCGGCGGGGCATCCGGCGCTATGTGATCCGGTACACGAACCAGCTGGTGGACTCGTTCGCCACGTCCGGGCAGGCGGATCTGATCGGGGACTTCGCCGAGAAGCTGCCGATGCTGGTGATGACCCAGCTGCTCGGCATGCCGGAGGAGTACGGGCCACGGCTGGTGGATGCCGCGCTGGACCTGATGAAGGGCAGCGAGACGGCGCTCGAAAGCAACGAACTCGTCGTGGACACCCTGCGGACGCTTGCCGAGCGGAAGAAGGCCAAGCCCGGTCACGACTTCACGAGTTGGCTGATCGGCCATCAGGCCGACCTCGACGACGACGAGGTGATGGAGCACCTGCGCCTCGTTCTCGTCGCGGCGAACGAGACCACGGTCAACCTGATCGCCAACACCCTGCGCCTGGTGCTGACCGACCGGCGTTTCCGCGCCAACCTGGCCGGTGGGCACATGACGCTGCCGGACGCCCTGGAACAGGTGCTGTGGGACGAGCCGCCGCTCTCCGCGATCACCGGCCGCTGGGCGACCGGCGACACCGTGCTCGGCGGCCAGCAGATCGCGCAGGGGGACATGCTGCTGCTGGGGCTGGCGGCGGGCAATACGGACCCGGCCATCCGGCCCGATCTGGACAAACCGCTACTGGGGAATCGCGCCCATCTCGCCTTCAGCAGCGGTCCGCACGAATGCCCGGGCCAGGACATCGGCCGGGCCATCGCGGACACGGGGATCGACACGCTGCTCGCCCGGCTGCCCGACCTTCGGCTCGGCGTGTCCGAGGCGGAGCTGCGTACCAGTGCCTCGTGGCTGTCACACCGTCTGGAGTCCCTGCCGGTGCGGTTCACCCCGCCGTTCAAGAAGGTGCGGGCGGCCGCAGAGCGGTCCGACGAGATCGCGTCGACGGTGCCGGGCGCGCTGCCGGCCACCGTGGCCGTCGCGCCGCGGCCCGCACCGGATGCCGGGTCGGACGGCGCCCCCGAGCGGACACCGTGGTGGAAGTCACTGTTCCGCTCTTGAGACGCCCGTCGCACACGACCCGATGTGGCCCAATTGCAGGGAGATCATCCTATTGGATCAGCCAAGTTGGCTGAGTACGATGCGTGACAGTTGATCAACGTTGGGGCGCAAGTCACGTGTGCGGTACGGGCGTTGGCACCCGGCGCCCTGCACCCGGCATCGAAAGGCAGGCCGCAGTGGAGACCGAGCTGACCGTACCCCCGATCTTCTCGCCCCTCCGGCCGGCCATCCATCCGCGTCACGCCGACATCGATGTCCAGACGGCGGCCTGGGCAGAAACGTTTCGCATCGGCTCGGAAGAACTGCGCGGCAAGCTCGTCACCCAGGAGATCGGCATCTTCTCCGCGCGCATCCTGCCCGAGGGACGGGAGGAAGTCGTCTCCCTCCTCGCGGACTTCGTCCTGTGGCTGTTCGGCGTCGACGACGGCCACTGCGAGGAGGGCGAACTCGGACACAGACCAGGGGACCTGGCCGGTCTCCTGCACCGCCTGATCCGCGTCGCGCAGAACCCCGAGGCCCCGATGATGCGAGGCGACCCGTTGGCCGCCGGCCTGCGCGACCTGCGGACGAGGGTCGACCGCTACGGCACCGCCGGGCAGGCGGCCCGCTGGGTGGACGCCCTGCGCGAGTACTTCTTCTCCGTCGTGTGGGAGGCCGCGCACCGGCGCGCGGGCACGGTCCCCGACCTCAACGACTACACCCTGATGCGCCTCTACGACGGAGCCACGTCCGTGGTCCTGCCGATGCTGGAGATGGCGTACGGCTACGAACTCCAGCCGCACGAGCGCGACCGTACGGCGGTGCGCGCCGCGGCCGAGATGGCGTCGTTCATCATCACCTGGGACAACGACATCTTCTCCCACCACAAGGAGCGCAGGTCCGCTGGCTACTACCTCAACGTCCTGCGGGTGCTGGAGCAGGACGGGCTGTCCACGAAGGAGGCCCTGAACGCGGCGATAACCCAACGGGACAGGGTGATGTGCCTGTACATGCGCCTGACCGAGCAGCTGTCCGCCGAGGGCAGCCCGCAGCTGCGGCAGTATCTGAGCAGTCTCTCCAGCTTCATCCGCGGCGCGCAGGACTGGGGCATCAGCTCCGTCCGCTACACCACACCGGACGACCCGGCGGGCCTGCCCCCGGCCTTCCGGGAGACGCCGACGGACGACCGCCATGAACCGCTCGGCATCCCCGCCGTCGCCTGGTGGTGGGAGCTCGTGCCCGCTCCCTGCGAGCGGTTCGCCGGTCGCCGTCCGGTCGAGCAGACCGTATAGACACGCCTACAGCAAAGGATCGTCCGGTGTCAGTCGGAACGCGGCCAGCCGCGCCGCAGTCTGTGCCCGTCGCCCCCGGCGCGGTACCGCTCCTCGGCCACGCCTGGAAGTTGTGGCGTGACCCGCTCGGCTTCCTCAAGTCCCTGCGGGAGAACGGTGACCTGGTGCGGGTCGACCTGGGCACCATGCCGATGTACGTGGCCACGTCGGCGGAGCTGATTCACGAGGTCACCGTGCGCCAGGCCCGCAGCTTCGAGAAGGGGCGCTTCTTCGACCGGCTGCGGCCCCTCGCGGGTGACGGCCTCGCCACGGCCGACGGCGAGATCCACCGCAAGCACCGCCGGCTCATCCAGCCGATGTTCCATCCGCAGCGGATCGCCCTCTACGCGGAGGCGATGAGCTCCAACGCCCGCTCCCTCGCGGACTCCTGGACGGCCGGCCAGGAGATCGAGATGGAGCAGGCGATGGCGCAGTTCGCCATCGAGACGCTGGCGACGACGCTGTTCTCCACGGACATCGGACAGCTGGCGGTGATCGCGATCCGCGAGAACCTGCCGGTGGTCCTGCAGAACCTGCTGATACGGGCGGCGTCCCCCAAGTTCCTCGACCGCTTCCCGATCCGCCCCAACCGGGAGTTCGACGCGGCGGCGGCGCGGCTGCGCTCGGTGATCGACGACGTCGTCGCCACCACCCGCAGTTCCGGGCCGAGCGAGCACAACGACCTGCTGTCCGTCCTGCTCGCCGCCCGCGACTCGCAGACGGGCGAGTCCCTCTCCGACACGGAGGTGCGGGACGAACTCAGCACCATCCTCTTCGCCGGCGCGGAGACCACGGCATCCACGCTGTCCTGGACGTTCCACCAGCTGGCCGCCCACCCCCGCGTCGAGGCGGAGCTGGTGGCCGAGATCAAGGAGGTCGTCGGAGACCGGCCGGTCACCGTCGAGGACGTCCCGAAGCTGGAGGCGGTGCGCCGCGTCCTCGACGAGGTGATCCGACTGCACGGTGTCACCATGCTGATGCGCCGGACCACGGCGCCCGTCGAACTCGGCGGGCATCTCCTGCCCACGGGCACCGAAGTCGGCTTCAGCCTCTACGCGATGCACCGGGACCCTGCGCTGTACGACGACCCGGACCGCTTCGATCCCGATCGCTGGCTGCCGGAACGCCGTGGCGACATCACGCGTCAGGCGTACATCCCGTTCGGCGCGGGCAACCGCAAGTGCATCGGTGACGCATTCGTGTGGACCGAGGCGACCATCGCGCTCGCAACGGTCCTGGCCCGCTGGCAGCTTCGTCCCGTGCCCGGCCACACGCCGAAGGAGGTCGCCTCCGCGGTGGCCCATCCGGACCGGATGCCCATGACGGTGCTCCCTCGGGACTCCTGACCTCGCAGCGGCATCACGCCGCCCGCTCCGCTGCCGCCTCCCGCAGGGCGTCAGCACCCTGGAGACTCCGGCGCCGGCTCCGAGCCGCGCCGGAGCGCCGTCACCACAGGACGGCGGGGCCGGCCGGCCCCCAGGGCGCGCATCACCACTCCGGACGGCGCCGCGCGCGGCGGACCACCTCTCTCCCTTCGGTGGGATCCGCGTCTCGCGCCTTCGTCGTCACGGCCGTCCTGTGTCTCCTCCGCCCTCAGTGGGCCTCGCCGGCAGTCGGATCAACCGTCACACGGGAGGAATCATCAGGTCCATCGAACGTTTCGACACTTGTTTGAAGGAAAACTGAACGATGGCGCCAGGAGGCGGGGCGGCCGGGCACGACAAAGGCGCCCCGGGCGCGATACGTACCCCGGGCGCCCTCAGGACGCGTCAGTCCTGTGTCAGCTCTGCTTCCTGGACTTGTCGAGCACCATCACCAGGCCGGCGATCACCGCGAAGAGGACGAGCGGCGCCACCACGTACAGGCCGAGCGTCTCGGCCACGCTCAGGCCGGGACCGGGGTCGTCGCCGTCGTCCCGGGTGAGCGCAAGTGCCGGGGACGACATGAGCAGCATCATCAGCGTCGTACCGGCCGCGACAGCGCCGGTGCGCAAGGCGTTCTTCTTGTCCACGGTCCCCAACGTAGCGAACGGCTACGACGGCCGCGCGTCCGGGGGTGCCGTACGGGCCGTGAAGACCTCCAGCAGGCGGTGCAGACGGGGCGAGGCGGCCAGTTCCTCCAGACTCGTCGGCCGCCCCTCGGCGTCGGACACGGGCAGCCGCCAGTTCGGATACTGGTCCCAGGTGCCCGGCAAATTCTGCGGGCGGCGGTCGCCCACGGCGTCCGGCAGCCAGATGCCGACCATCCGGGCCGGTGTGCGCAGCAGGTACCGGTACACGGCCCGGATCGCGCCCTCTTCGTCCTCCGGGCCCTCCGGCAGCAGACCGAGACCGGAGAGCAGGCCGAGCCATTCGGTCACGTCGGCCGCGTCCCGTGTGCGCTCCTCCTCCAGGGGGCGGGCCAGCAGTCCGAGCCGGTGACGCAGCTCCACATGGCCGCCGGTGAGCCGGGCCGCCGTGGAGGGCAGATCGTGGGTGGTGGCGGTGGCGACGCAGCCCTCGCGCCACTCCCCGGGCGGCAGCGGGCGCCCGTCGCGGTCCCAGTCCCGTTCGAACCAGAGCACGGAGGTGCCGAGCACGCCCCGCCGGGAGAGGGCCTCCCGCACGCCGGGCTCGACGGTGCCGAGGTCCTCGCCCACGACGACGGCGCCCGCTCGGTGCGCCTCGAGGACCAGGACCGCGAGCATCGCCTCCGCGTCGTACCGGACGTAGGCCCCCTCGGTGGGCGGGCTGCCGGCCGGCACCCACCAGAGCCGGAACAGGCCCATCACATGGTCGATGCGGAGCGCCCCCGCGTTGCGCAGAATGCCGCGCAGCAGGCCCCGGTACGGGGCGAAACCCGACGCGGCCAGGGCGTCCGGCCGCCAGGGCGGCAGCCCCCAGTCCTGGCCGTGGGCGTTGAACGCGTCGGGCGGGGCACCGACCGACATCCCCGCGGCGAACGCGTCCTGCTGTGCCCAGGCGTCGGCACCGCCGGGGTGCACACCGATCGCGAGGTCGTGGACGATCCCGACCTCCATGCCGGCCTCTCGCGCCGCGCGGCCGGCGGCCGCCAACTGCTCGTCGGTCAGCCAGACCAGCCGGCTGTGGAAGTCGACGCGGTCGGTCAGCTCGGTCCTGGCCGCCGCGGTGAGCGGGGAGCGGGGGTCGCGCAGCGCGGGCGGCCAGTCGTGCCACTGCGGGCCGTACACCTCGGCGAGGGCGCACCAGGTGGCGTGGTCCTCCAGCGCCCGGCCCTGTTCGGCGAGGAAGGCGCAGTAGGCGGCGTGGCGCCCGGGGCCGAGGGGGACGCGGTACAGGATCTCCAGCGCCTCGCGCTTGAGCTCCCAGACGGCGTCCCGGTCGATCAACGCCCCTTTGGCCAGTACCGACTCCCGCAGTTCCGCCGCCTCGTCGCGCAGCTCCTCCAGGCGCCGCCGGGACGCCGGGTCCGCGTACGCGTACTCGGGGACGTCCTCGATGCGCAGATGGACGGGGTCGGGGAAGCGCCGGGAGGACGGGCGGTACGGGGACGGGTCGGTGGGGGCGCCCGGCACACCCGCGTGCAACGGATTCACCTGGACGAAGGACGCGCCGAGGGAGCGGCCCGACCAGGCGGCCAGCTCGGCGAGATCACCGAGATCACCCATGCCCCAGGAGCGGGCGGTCAGGAGCGAGTAGAGCTGTACCAGGAATCCGTGCGAACGCCCGCCCGGGACCGGCGCGCGGTCCGGGGCGACGACGAGAGTGACACGGGCGGAGCGGCCGTCCGGCGCCTGGGCGTGCAACCGGTGCACACCGAGCGGCAGTTGCGGCCACGGCGCGACGTCCGCGCCGGCCCCCGGCCCGGGTCCTCGCGTGGAAGCCGCGGCCGCCGGGGCTCCGGCCCCGGGTGGAGCCGGGGGCGGCGCGGCCGTTGGGTCTTGCTCCGCGGAAGGACGGGCCGGGCCCGGGGCGCGGGGTTCGGGGGCCGTCCGCTCGTGCTCCACGGGGGGACCGGCAGGGCCCGCGCCCCGGGGCGCGGGGGCCGTCCAGTCGAGTTCCCGGCCCGACTCCGTGGTCAGGCGGAGCCTCGTGGCGGCCGGGAGGCCGGTCAGTGCCGACGGGATCCCCGGCCGTCCGCCGTCGGCGCCCCGCCACACGACCACCGTCGGCGGCAGCAGCCGCTCCGCGGCGGCCCGCTCGGCGCGCTCCAGCGCGGCGCGTACCGCCTCGGGTGTGGACGCGTCGACGTCCAGCGCGGCGAGAACAGCCACGACGGTGGCATCCGGGACTGCGGCGGTGACGCCCCTGGCGGGCGAGAACGCGGTGGCGACTCCGTGCAGCTCGGCAAGCCGGGCAAGGCCCATGCGGACTCCTTCAGACCCCTGGCGACTCCGCACCGCCTGCCGTGCCGTGGGCGGTCGGCTCGCTCGTGAGGGGCGCGATGTCGGCGAGCGGGGGCTCGCTGGTGAGAGGGGCGGCGTGAGCGAGCGGCGGCTCGCTCGTGAGAGGAGCGTCATAGGCGAGCCACGGCTCGCTGGAGAGCGGCACCTCGTGGTCGAGCGGGCAGGCGCTCGGTGCCGGTTTCGACGGGCCGGGGAGCTGTCCCGGAACCTGTTTGGACAGGGCGGAGAGCAGCAGGTGGGCGGATGCGGCCACGGTAATCACTCCAAGCAGAGATGAGGGGTCACAGCAGCCCTACCCAGCAGGCGGAACCGCAGACGTACACGATCGGTCGACGTGTTCCGTGTCACATTCTGCCCCCCGTCCGGCAGTTGCCTCCGATCATTCACCACGTCCGGCAAAAGACGCACAACGGCCACGCGCATTGACACTCCGACGGTGGTGATGGTGGGCTCGAAACCGACCGGAATGGCAGGGGGACGACGAGGGGAGAAAGCCGTGCGGCTCGGGGCCAGGAGACGTACAGCGGCAGCCGTCGCCGTAGCGGTCATCGGCGGCCTTCTCGGCGGGGCGGGAGCGGCACACGGCGCGACCCTCCAGCCGCAGGAGCCCGGCTCCCCCGCCGGCAGCGCGCAGGACCCTCAGGAGCCCGCCGCACCCCCGGCCGTGTGGCCGCGCCCGCAGTCGCTGCGCGCCCAGGGAGAGGCGGTGCGGCTCGGCGACGAAGCGACCGTCGCCGCCGGCCCTTCCGCCGACCCGTACGCGACCGGACTGCTGAAGGAGCTGCTGCACTCCGCCGGCGTACGGACCGTGCACACCGCGCTGCCGGGACGCGGCCCCGTGGTGCACCTCGGCGGCGGCGAGGCCGCGTCGGCCCTGCGCGCCCTGCGCGCGCCGGAGCGCGCCGACCTTCCCTCCGGCGGCTACCGGCTCGCCGTCGGCCGCGTCGCGGGCCGCCCGACCGTCGCCCTCGACGGCGTCGGCGACGACGGCCTCTTCCACGCGGTGCAGACCCTGCGGCAGCTCATCGACCGGGGGACCGTCGCGGGCGTCGTCGTGCGCGACTGGCCGGGGGCCGCCGTGCGCGGCACCACCGAAGGGTTCTACGGGCAGCCCTGGGACCGCGAGCAGCGGCTGGCGCAGCTCGACTTCATGGGGCGCACCAAGCAGAACCGCTATCTCTACGCCCCCGGCGACGACCCGTTCCGGCAGGCCCGCTGGCGCGACCCGTATCCCGCGGCCCAGCGGACCGAGTTCCGCGAACTGGCCGAACGGGCGCGCCGCAACCACGTCACCCTGGCCTGGGCCGTCGCGCCCGCGCAGTCGATGTGCCTGGCCGACGACGCGGACGTGAAGGCGCTCACCCGGAAGATCGACGCCATGTGGGCGCTCGGTTTCCGCGCCTTCCAGCTGCAGTTCCAGGACGTCAGCTACAGCGAGTGGCACTGCTCGAAGGACGCGGGGACCTTCGGCTCCGGCCCGGAGGCGGCGGCACGGGCGCACGCGCGGGTCGCGGGCCTGGTGGCGCGTCACCTGGCGGAGCGGCACCCGGAGGCGGAACCGCTGTCGGTGATGCCGACGGAGTTCTACCAGGAGGGCGCCACCGACTACCGGCGGGCGCTGGCGGAGCAGTTGGACGGCACCGTCAGCGTGGCCTGGACCGGGGTCGGTGTAGTGCCGCGCACCATCACCGGCCGCGAACTGGCGGGCGCGCGGGACGCCTTCGAGCACCCGCTGGTCACCATGGACAACTACCCCGTCAACGACTACGCGCAGGACCGGATATTCCTCGGCCCTTACACCGGCCGGGAGCCCGCCGTGGCCACCGGTTCCGCCGCGCTGCTCGCCAACGCGATGGAACAGGCCGCGGCCTCCCGCATCCCGCTGTTCACCGCCGCCGACTACGCCTGGAACCCGAAGGGTTACCGGCCCGAGCAGTCCTGGCAGGCCGCACTGGACGACCTGTCCGGCGGCGACGCCGAGGCCAGGGAGGCGCTGCACGCGCTCGCGGGCAACGACACGTCGTCGATCCTGAGCCCCGACGGCGAGTCGGCGTACCTGCGGCCGTTGCTGGACGAGTTCTGGCGTGCCCGCGCCACGGCCGACACCAAGGCGAGGGACCGTGCCGCGACCGCCCTGCGTGCGGCGTTCACGGTGATGCGCCGCGCGCCGGACCGGCTGGCGGACACCGCGGACGGGCGACTTGCGGCGGAAGTACGGCCCTGGCTCGCCCAGTTGGCACGTTACGGACACTCCGGCGAGCTGGCGGTCGACATGCTCCAGGCGCAGAGCCGTGGCGACGGCGAGGCCGCGTGGCGCGCGTCGCTGGCGCTGGAACCGCTGCGCGCGGAAGCCGCGGCCGGCCGTGCCACGGTCGGCAAGGGCGTGCTGGCGCCGTTCCTGGATCGGGCGGTGAAGGAGTCGCGGGCATGGACGGGTGCCGGCCAGGCGACGGCCGGCAAGCCCGGCGAGGACGTCGTACGCCTGGAACGGCCGCGCCCGCTCACCGCCGTCATCGCGATGACCGCGCCCGTCAGCGGCTCCTCCCGGTCCGCCGAAGCGGCCGGACGGCTGGAGGTGCACGTCCCGGGCGAGGGGTGGCGTTCGCTCGGGCCGCTGTCGGCGGGCGGCTGGACCCAGGCCGACGCCGGCGGGCTGCGGGTGGACGCCGTGCGCGTCACGTCCGGGGGCGACCGGCCGGCCGTGCGCTCCCTGGTGCCGTGGTTCGCGGACGAACCGGCGGCCGGGCTGGACCTCGTCCGTGAGACGACCGACGCGGAGATCGGCGGCAAGCCGCAGCGCGCAGGCGTCCGGCTGACCGCGCAGCGCCCGGCCGAGGTCCGCGGCGAGCTCACCGCGAAGGCACCGGCCGGCATCAAGGTGACCGTCCCCGAGCGGACGACGGTGCCGCGCGGGCAGCGCACCACGGTGCCCGTCGAGGTCACCGTGCCCAAGGACACCCCCGCGGGCGAGTACCGGGTGCCGTTCTCGTTCGCCGGCCAGGAGCGCACGCTGACCGTGCGCGCCGTTCCCCCGACCGCGGGCGGTGACCTGGCGCGGCAGGCGGGCGCGAAGGCGTCCTCGTCCGGCGACGAGACGCCCGACTTCCCGGCCGCCGCGGCGATCGACGGCGACGCCGGCAGCCGCTGGTCGTCGCCGGCCGGCGCAAGCGCCTGGTGGCAGGTGGAACTGCCCCGCCCGGCCCGGGTGGGCCAGGTCAGGCTGCACTGGCAGGAGGCGTACGCGACGCGGTACCGCGTCCAGGTCTCCGCCGACGGCAGGGTCTGGCGCACCGCGGCGACGGTCGCGGACGGCAGGGGCGGGCGCGAGTCGGTCGGCATGGACGCGAAGGACACGCGGTTCATCCGGGTGCAGGGGGACGAGCGGGCGACGGAGTTCGGGTACTCGCTGTTCTCGGTGGAGGCGTACGGGGTGGCACCGCCGGCCTGACCCTTTCCCACCCGCCCCATCCCGCTGTACCGACATGCGGGTAGGGGGAGGGCGCCGTATCAGGCCGATATGCCGTCGATGCGGGTGATCGCGTCGTCCGCCCCGTACGGCTGGAGGTACGGGAGCCACCGCGGGTCCCGGTGGCCCGTCCCGATGATGCGCCACGCGAGTCCGCTCGGCGGGGCCGGCTGGTGGCGCAGCCGCCAGCCGAGTTCGCGCAGGTGCCGGTCGGCCTTGACGTGGTTGCAGCGGCGGCACGCGGCCACCACGTTGTCCCACGCGTGCCGGCCCCCGCGGCTGCGTGGGACTACGTGGTCGACGCTGGTTGCGATGCCACCGCAGTACATGCAGCGCCCGCCGTCGCGGGCGAAGAGCGCTTTGCGGGTAAGAGGAACGGGCCCCCGGTAGGGGACCCGCACGAAACGTTTGAGTCGCACGACGCTGGGCGCGGCGATGACGCGGGTCGCGCTGTGCATGAAGGCGCCGGACTCCTCGAGGCAGAGAGCCTTGTTCTCCAGTACGAGGACGAGCGCGCGGCGGAGCGGTACGACGCCGAGGGGCTCGTACGACGCGTTGAGGACCAGGACGTGCGGCACGGTGGATGCCTCCTTGTACGCCGGCGGCGCGTGGCTCGCGCCGGGACGATCTGCCATCAGTTTCCACTCATCGCCGCTTTCTGCGCCACCACGTATGCGTAACGGGCTCGAGGTGTTTTCCGCCACAGGGGTGACGCGCTCTTCCCGGCAGGCGGTGGTGAGTCGCGTCTCTCGGGTCCGGAAGGCGCCGGAGAAGCCCTGATGCCCGGCTAATGTTATTGATCTGTCATCGCAAGCTGGAGGTTCCTCCCTTGACCGCCTTCTGGTCCTCCTGGTCGTCCGCCGTGCTGGAAACCGACCCCTCGCCGAGCCCCGTCACCCTCGACGAGGCCGCGAAGCACGCGGAGAGCGCGGCGGGCTGGGTGGAGGAGAACTGGTCCATCTGGCTGAACACCGGGCTGCGTATCGCGCTGATCCTCGTGGTGGCCCTGGTGCTGCGGATGCTGGTGCGCCGGGCGCTGACGAAGCTGATAGCACGGATGAACCGCTCCGCGCAGGCCGTGGAGGGCACGACGCTCGGGGGTCTGCTGGTCAACGCGGAGCGGCGGCGTCAGCGTTCGGAGGCCATCGGATCCGTGCTGCGCTCGACCGCTTCGTTCCTGATCCTCGGCACCGCGGGCCTGATGATTCTCGGCGCTTTCGAGATCGATCTGGCGCCACTGCTGGCCTCCGCGGGCGTGGCGGGCGTCGCGATCGGTTTCGGCGCGCGCAATCTCGTGACCGACTTTCTCTCCGGCGTGTTCATGATCATGGAGGACCAGTACGGGGTCGGTGACTCGATCGACGCCGGTGTCGCCTCGGGAGAGGTGATCGAGGTGGGTCTGCGGGTCACCAAGCTGCGGGGCGAGAACGGCGCGATCTGGTACGTGCGCAACGGCGAGATCAAGCGGATCGGCAACCTGAGCCAGGGCTGGGCGACGGCGACCGTCGACATCACGGTCCACCCCTCGGAGGATCTGGACCACGTCAAGACGGTCATCGCCGAGGTCGCGGACGGCCTGGCGAAGGACGAGCCGTGGAACGAGCAGATGTGGGGCCCGCTCGAGACTCTCGGCCTGACCGAGGTACTGCTGGACTCCATGACGTTCCGTGTCTCCGCGAAGACGATGCCGGGCAAGGCGCTGGGCGTGGAGCGGGAGATCCGGTGGCGGATCAAGCGGGCGTTCGACGAGGCGGGCATCCGTATCGTCGGCGGGCTGCCGCAGCAGGCCGAGGAGTCCCCCGCCGACCCGACCGCCGGTATGGCGGCCCCGTCGGTCTTCGCGTCGGAGCGGTCGCCGCAGTCGATCGCCGCCTCGCCGATCACCCCACCCGCCAACCTCTCGAAGTGAACGCGGGCCGACACCGGCCCGCCGGGCGGGCCCCTGCGGCGCGGCCGCCCGGCCGGAAAGACTGACGCACCACGCCTCCCGGGCAACGCTTCCGTTGCCCGGGAGGCGTTTGCCATTGACGGGCGCCCGACGTGCGGCCTACTTTCGTCCCAGGGCGATAGGAAACTTTCCTAACAGTCCCAGCTCCGAGAAGCCGATCCGAGAGGCAGGTGCAGCCGTCGTGGCCGGAACCACGCCCGGTACCCCGCGTGTACTGCGCGCCATGAACGACCGTGCCGCGCTCGATCTGCTGCTGGAACACGGCCCTCTCTCCCGGACCAGGATCGGCAGGCTGACGGGTCTGTCCAAGCCGACCGCCTCCCAGCTGCTGGCCCGGCTGGAGGCAGCCGGCCTCGTCGTCGTCACCGGCACCACGGAGGGGCGGCCCGGCCCCAGCGCCCAGCTGTACGCGATCAACGGGCACGTGGCGCACGCCGCCGGTCTGGACGTCACCCCGGAGCGCATCCGGGCCGCCGTCGCCGACGTGGCGGGCGCGGCCGTCGGGGAGTTCGAGCTGCCCACCCCGGGCCGGCGCGCCGACAGCGTCGTTCGGCAGGTGACCGACGCGCTCGACGGGGCGGTCAAGGCCGCCGGCCTGACCCGCGCGGACGTCCACCGCCTCGTCATCGGCACTCCCGGCGCCTTCGACCCGTCCACCGGACGGCTGCGGTACGCCTCCCACCTGCCCGGCTGGCACTCCCCCACCCTCCTGGGCGAGCTGGCGGCCGCTCTGCCGATGCCCGTCGAGTACGAGAACGACGTCAACCTCGCCGCCGTCGCCGAGCAGTGCCTCGGCGCCGCCCGCGGCCATGAGAACTTCGTCCTGCTGTGGAACGAGGAAGGTCTCGGCGCCGCCGTCGTCATCAACGGCAGGCTGCACCGGGGCTTCACCGGCGGCGCAGGCGAGGTCGGTTTCCTGCCCGTACCCGGTACCCCGCTGGTGCGCCGGGTGACCAAGGCGAACAGCGGCGGCTTCCAGGAACTGGCGGGTGCCCAGGCACTCCCCCGGCTGGCCCGCGACCTGGGCCTCGCCCCCGAGGAGATCGGCGGCGGTACACACGCCGAGGTCGCGACGGCGCTGGTGGCCAGGGCCGCGGAGATCGACTCCGGGGCGTACGGGCAGCTGCTCGACGCGTACGCGACAGGACTCGCGACCGGCCTGGCCTCCATGGTGGCCGTACTCGACCCGGAGCTGGTGGTGCTGTCCGGCGAGGCCGTCGCCGCGGGCGGCGAGCCACTGCGGGCGCGTGTCCAGGCGGAGCTGACCGAGCTGGCCGCGTCCCGCCCGCGTCTCGTTCTCGGGTCCGTACGCCGGCGGCCCGTTCTGCGCGGCGCGCTGGAAAGCGCGCTGGCCACCACCCGCGACGAGGTCTTCGACACCTCCCGCTGAACCGACGACCCACCGGCACACCGGTTCCTCTGCCCCGCATCTGTTCCTCCCCGGATCCTGTTTCTCCCCTTCCCCCGACCCGTCCTTGTCACAGGGAGACATCGTCATGCCCAAGAACAGCCGGACCACGGGTGTCGCGCTGGCCGCGACCGCCGCGATATCGCTTCTCGCCACGGCCTGCACGGGATCCACCGGCAGCGGCGCCACGGACGATCCGAACGCGCGGACCACGCTCACCTTCTGGCACGGCTGGTCCGCGCCCGGTGAGGTCGAGGCGATCGAGGCGAACATCACGTCGTTCGAGAAGAAGCACCCGAACATCAAGGTCAAGGCCGTCAAGGGCATCACGGACGACAAGCTCAACCAGGCGCTGCGGGCGGGTGGTTCGAACGCGCCGGACGTCGTCTCCTCCTTCACCACCGACAACGTGGGCCGGTTCTGCACCACGGGCGCGCTGGCCGACCTGGAGCCGTTCCTGGCGAAGTCGGGGATCGACCCGGCAAAGACCTTCCTGCCGCAGATGGCCGCGTACACCGAGCACGAGGGCGACCGGTGCGCGGTGCCGCTGCTGGGTGACGCGTACGGCCTCTACTACAACAAGGAGGCGTTCGAGGAGGCCGGCGTCACCGCGCCGCCGAAGACGCTCTCCGAGTTCGACGAGGTCGCCCGGAAACTCACCAGGACCAAGGGCGACAGTTACGAACAGCTCGGCTTCATGCCCAACTTCCAGGGCTACGAGACGACCTTCGAGCATTACGCCTCGCAGTTCGGCGTCCAGTACTTCGACGACCGGGGCAAGTCCAACCTGGCGAAGGACCCCGCCGCGAAGGCCCTGTTCACCTGGCAGAAGAACCTTGCCGACAAACTCGGCGGCTACCGGAAGCTGGAGAGGTTCCGCACCGGCCTCGGCGACGAGTGGGGCCCCAAGCACCCCTTCCACACCGGCCAGGTCGCCATGCAGCTCGACGGCGAGTGGCGCGGCAAGATGGCCGAGGACGCCGGCCTGGACTTCGAGATCGGCGCTGCGCCCTTCCCCGTCCCGGACGACCGGGCCGCGGACTACGGCAAGGGCTGTCTGTCCGGCACGATCCTCGGGATCGCAGACGTCAGCACGAAGCAGAACGCGGCCTGGGAGCTGGTGAAGTACCTCTCCACCGACACCGAGGCGGTCGTCTCGTTCGCCAACGCCATCCACAACGTCCCTTCCACCACGGCGGCGCTGGAGTCGCCGAAGCTGAACGACGACCCGCTGTACCGCACGTTCGTGGACATCGCCCAGCACCCGAAGAGCGCCCACGCCCCGTCCTCCGTCAACGGCGGCGCGTTCCTGCTGACCGCGCAGGATCTGGGGGTTCGCTACGAGGCCGGCCGTGAGAAGGACCTCGACGCCGGCCTGCGCAAGGCCGACGCCCAGGTCGACAAGGACAACGAGCAGGCCCGCTGATGGCCGCCACCGCCCTCCACCCCGCCGCCCGCACACTGCGGTCCAAGCGCCGCGGATCCACCCTGCGGACGCTGGGTTTCCTCTCGCCCTGGCTGATCGGCTTCGCGGTCTTCTTCGTCTACCCGCTGGTCTCGACGGTCTACTTCTCCTTCATGCGGTACGACGGGTTCACTCCACCGACGTGGGTGGGCCTGAAGAACTGGTCGTACGTCTTCAACGACTACCCCTTCTTCTGGCCGGCGCTGCGCAACACCCTGTGGCTGGTCGCCGTCATGGTGTCGCTGCGGGTCCTGTTCGGCATCGGCATCGGGCTGCTGATCACGAAGATCAAGACGGGGCCCGGAGTCTTCAGGACCTTGTTCTACCTGCCGTACCTGGCCCCGCCGGTCGCCGCCACCATGGCCTTCGTCTTCCTGCTCAATCCGGGCACCGGACCGGCGAACACCATCCTGGAAGGGATCGGGCTCCCCGCACCCGGCTGGTTCAACGACCCGGCCTGGTCGAAGCCGTCCCTGACGATCCTGGCCCTGTGGGGCATCGGCGACCTGATGGTGATCTTCATGGCGGCGCTGCTGGACGTGCCGAAGGAGCAGTACGAGGCGGCGGAGCTGGACGGCGCCGGGGCATGGCACCGGTTCCGCTACGTCACACTGCCGAACATCTCGCCGATCGTGCTCTTCGCCGTCGTCACCGGCGTGATCGCGACGATGCAGTACTACACGGAGCCGCTGGTGGCGGCGAAGGTGGCGAGCGGGGTCATCGGCGGCTCCGGGCAGCAGTTCGAACCCGGTTACCCGGACAAGACGACGCTGACCGTCCCACAGACGGTCTACAACCTCGGCTTCCAGCGCTTCGACACCGGCGCCGCCTGTGTGGTCGCCCTGGTGCTGTTCGTCCTGGCCATGGCGTTCACGGCGTTCCTGATGCGCCGGCGCTCCGGCTTCATGTCGGCCAAGGACTGAGCGATGACCACCATGACACCGACCCCTGCCCGCGCCCGCGTCCACAAGCCGGGCGCTCACGGCGGCGGGAGCACCGGCGCCCGGCGGGCGGCACGGCGGCATGCGGCACTGGAGTGGATCGCTGTCCACTCGCTGGCGATCGCCGCCGCACTGTTCTTCCTGCTGCCGTTCGTCTTCGTGTTCCTGACCGCGGTGATGAGCGACGACCAGGCTCTGACCCGGGACCTGTGGCCGCGCACCTGGGAATGGGGGAACTTCGCCACCGTGTGGAACACCCCCGGGTTCCTCACCTGGTGGCGCAACACCCTGCTCTACGCGGGACTCGGCACCCTACTCGCCGTCGGCTCCAGCATTCCGGTGGCGTACGCGCTGGCCACGTTCCGCTTCCGGGGCCGGAATGCGGTGATGATGCTCGTCATCGCGATGATGATGCTGCCGCCGCAGGTGGTCATCGTGCCGATGTACCTCTTCTGGGCGAAGCAGCTGGACCTCGCGGGGACGCTCTGGCCGCTGATCATCCCGTTCGCCTTCGGCAACGCGTTCACGATCTTCCTGCTGCGCCAGTTCCTGCTGACCATCCCCAAGGAGTACACGGAGGCCGCCAGGATCGACGGCTGCGGCGAGTTCCGCACGATGGTGCGGATCGTGCTGCCGATGGCCAGACCGGCCATCGCCGCCGTGGCCCTCTTCCACTTCTTCTACTGCTGGAACGACTACTTCGGTCCGCAGATCTACGCCTCGGAGAACCCGGCCGCCTGGACCCTGAGCTACGGCCTGGAGTCCTTCAAGGGCGCCCATCAGACCGACTGGAACCTGACCATGGCCGCCACGCTGATGATCATGGCACCGGTGATCGTGGTCTTCTTCTTCGCGCAGAAAGCCTTCATCGAAGGCATCACCCTGACCGGAGTGAAGGGCTAGAAAGGCCAGTTCATGAAGCTCGCTGTCGTGGGGGGCGGTTCCACCTACACCCCCGAACTCATCGACGGTTTCGCGCGGATGCGCGACACCCTCCCGATCGAGGAACTCGTACTCGTCGACCCCGCGGCCGACCGGCTCGAACTGGTCGGCGGCCTCGCTCGCCGCATCTTCGCCAGACAGGGCCATCCAGGGAGGATCATCACCACTTCGGACGTCGACACGGGCGTCGCGGGCGCCCACGCCGTCCTGCTGCAACTGCGCGTGGGCGGACAGGCCGCCCGCGAACAGGACGAGACCTGGCCGCTGGAGTGCGGCTGCGTCGGCCAGGAGACCACCGGCGCGGGCGGCCTCGCCAAGGCGCTGCGGACCGTCCCGGTCGTCCTGAACATCGCGGAACGGGTGCGCCGGGCCAGCCCCGACGCCTGGATCATCGACTTCACCAACCCGGTGGGCATCGTCACCCGTGCACTGCTGCGGGCGGGACACAAGGCCGTCGGGCTGTGCAACGTCGCCATCGGCTTCCAGCGGAAGTTCGCCGCGCTGCTGGACGCGGTGCCCTCCGAGATCCATCTGGACCACGTCGGCCTCAACCATCTCACCTGGGAGACCGCCGTCCGGCTCGGCGGCCCGGAGGGCGAGGACGTCCTGCCGCGGCTGCTCGCCGAACACGGTGACGCCGTCGCCGGTGACCTTCGTATGCCGCGGGAGCTGATCGAGCGCCTCGGGGCCGTCCCCTCGTACTACCTGCGCTACTTCTACGGCCACGACGAGGTCGTACGGGAGCTGCGAACCAAGCCGTCCCGGGCCGCGGAGGTCGCGCAGATGGAGAAGCGGCTCCTGGAGATGTACGGCGACCCGCAGCTCGACGAGAAGCCGGAGCTGCTCGCCAAGCGCGGTGGCGCCTTCTACTCCGAGGCGGCCGTGGACCTCGCCGCCTCGCTGCTGAGCGGTGCGGGATCCCCGCACCAGGTGGTGAACACGTACAACAACGGCACGCTCGGCTTCCTGCCGGACGACGCCGTCATCGAGGTGCAGGCCGCCGTGGGCACCGAGGGGGCGGCCCCGCTCCCGGTGCGCGGACCCGACCCGCTGTACGCCGGGCTGATCGCGAACGTGACCGCCTACGAGGACCTGGCCCTGGATGCGGCGCTGCGCGGCGGGCACGAGCGGGTCTTCAAGGCACTGCTGGCGCATCCCCTGGTCGGGCAGTACGAGTACGCCGAGAAGCTCACCGACCGGCTGCTCGCGCACAACCGGGAGCACCTCGCGTGGGCATGACCGATTCCTCCGGGGGGAACCGGGCGAGACATTCCGCGACGGTCCTCGCCGTCGACGCGGGGAACAGCAAGACCGACGTGGCCTTCGTCGGCGCCGACGGCTCCGTGCTCGCCTCGAACCGGGGGCCTGGCTTCCAGCCGCAGAAGGCCGGTGTCACGGCGGCGATCGACGCCCTCGCGGCCACGGTCGCGGAGGCCGCGGCAAGGGGTGGGATCACCGGTGCGGTCGGGCATGTCTCCGCGTGCCTCGCCAACGCCGACCTGCCGGTGGAGGAGCGGCAGTTGACCACCGTCCTGCACGACCGGGGCTGGGGTCGCACCACCCAGGTGTACAACGACACGTTCGCGATTCTGCGAGCCGGGGTGGACGAGCCCCGGGGGGTGGCCGTCGTGTGCGGCGCGGGCATCAACTGCGTCGGCATGCTGCCCGACGGCCGCACCGCCCGCTTTCCCGCACTCGGGAGGATCTCCGGGGACTGGGGCGGCGGCGGGGGTCTCGCGGACGAGGCCCTGTGGCACGCGGCGCGGGCGGAGGACGGGCGCGGAGAGCCGACGGCACTGGCCGCCGCCCTGCCCGCGCACTTCGGTCTGGACTCGGTGTACGCGCTGATCGAGGCACTGCATCTGGGCCGTGTCGCGGCCGCGCGCAGGCACGAGATGGCTCCCGTGCTCTTCGCCACGAGCGCGGACGGCGATCCGGTGGCCCGGTCACTGGTGCACCGGCAGGCGGAGGAGGTCGTGGCGATGGCGACCGTCGCCCTGGGGCGGCTCGGGCTCCTCGGCGAGGAGGCACCGGTGCTGCTCGGCGGCAGCGTGCTGGCCGCCCGCCACCCCGAACTGGAGGGGCACATCCGCGAACTGCTCGCGGTCCGGGCACCGAAGGCGGTCGCCGAGGTCGTGACGGCAGCGCCGGTGCTGGGGGCGGCGCTGCTGGGGCTGGACCGCATCGGGGCCCCGCCCGAGGCGCGGGAGGCGCTGCGGTTGCACTACGCGTGAGTCGTCCCGCCGCGGGACGACGCCGCCCGCGCCTTCCGGGGCGCGGCGGCGCCGTGCCCCTGTCGTGCCCCTGCGTGCCCTGCCGTCAGGCCGTCGTGAGGCCGGACCGACGTGAGGCCGGACCGACGTGAGATCGGGCTGCCTTACCGTCAGGATGTCGTGGAGCCAGGCGGTCGTGAGGTGGTGGCGGCGGCCGGCGTGGCGTCACCGGTCTGCCGTGACAACGATGTTCCGCGTCCGGCCCCGGGAACCGATCAAGGCCGGGACTCGTATTCATGGTGGGGGCACGGTGGGGAATGTGCGAGGAGGGCGACGGTCGGCGTCCGCGCCGGTAGCAAGATCGGGTCGATTGTGGTGTGAGAGAGTCCCCTGCGGCCATACTTCTGGCCGGGAGCAGTCCCAGGACCCGCCGGGAGCGGGCCGACGTCAGCGACCAAGGGGGAGGTCACGTGACACACCCGCCGCATGTGCGCACAGCGCCTCAGCCGGCTCCGCACCAGGCGCCGCCCGCGCAGCCGTCGGCCCAGCCGCCCCTGGTGCGTGGCGCGTGGGCCGAGGGTCGCCGGAGGCTGCGCGCCGCGGCGACGACGGAGCCGGGGCGGCTGCAGATCATCGGTGCCGTTCTGGCGGTGCTGGTGGTGGCGTTCGGCGCGGTGACGGCGTTCGAGATCTCCGCCCGGGCGGACGCCGCGGACGACGTGGTGAGCCGCAGTCAGCCGCTGAGCGCCGACGCCGCCTCGATCTACCGCTCGCTCGCCGACGCGGACACGGCCGCCTCCAGCGGCTTCCTGGCAGGAATCGAGGAGCCGCGCGAGGTGGCGAAGAGGTATGACGACGACATCGCCCTGGCGTCCAGGCTGCTCGTCAAGGCTGCGGCGAACACCGACGGTTCGAGTGAGTCGGGACAGCAGATAGCCCTGCTGAACGAGGCCCTGCCGCGCTACACGGGGCTGATCGAGACCGCCCGGGCCAACAACCGGCTCGGCCGGCCGCTGGGCGGCGCCTATCTCCGCTTCGCCAACGACCGGATGTCCAGGGAGCTGCTGCCCGCCGCCCAGAAGCTGTACGACGCGGAGACGGCGAGGCTCGAACAGGACGACGAGGACGCCCGGTTCCGGCCCGTCCTGTCCTTGGGGGCCGGCGTCGTGGCGATCGGAGCCCTGGTGTGGGTGCAGCGGCGCAACTACCGGAGCACCAACCGGGTGTTCAGCCCCGGCCTGGTCGCGGCGACGGCGGCGTCCACGGTCCTGCTGCTCTGGCTCGGCGTGGGCCACACGGTCGCCCGCGCCCACCTGAACGACGCCGATCTGCACGGCCAGCAGTCCCTCAAGGTCTTGGGCGACGCCCGGATCAACTCGCTCAAGGCCCGGGCCAACGAGAACCTGACCGTGGTGGCGCGCGGTGCGGTGCTCACCAACGACGGCAAGAGCGACAAGTACGAGACGGACTACGCCACCGGCATGAAGCAGCTCGGCGAGCAGCTGCACCGGGCGGAGCTTCTCGCCGACGACAGCGCGGGCCGCGCGCCTGTGAAGGCCGCGATCTCGGCCGTGGCCGAGTGGCGGGAGCGTCACAAGGACGTCGCACGGACCGACCGGGCCGGCGACTACGACAGTGTGGTCCGCAAGGTCATCGGCGCCGAGGGTTCCACCGGCGCCTCCTTCGACAAGGTCGATGCCGCACTGAAGAAGGCGCTGGCGCACGAACAGCGCGAGTTCACCGAGGCGGCGAAGGACGGTCGCGGGGCATTGTCGGGGCTGCCGGCCGGGGCCCTCGCCCTGGGTGTGCTCGGCGCGGCGGGCGCCGTGCTGGGGATCAACCGCAGGCTTTCGGAGTACCGGTGAGAGGGGGAGCGATGTCGGACACGAAGGCACGTCCGAGCGACCGGCGCGCCCGGCGCGGCCTGCGCACTCCGCGCCGGCTGCGCGGCTGGGGCGGCGTCGCCTCAATGGCCGCCGCCTGTGCGCTGATCGCCGCCGCGACCCTGCTGCCGCTGTCCCGCGGCGGCGCGGAGCTTCTGACGGAGGGCCCCGGCCGGGCCGCCGCCTCCGCCGTCTCCGCCAAGGCGGAAAGCTGCGAGGCCCCTGAGGCGTCCCTCACTCCCTCCAGCGCCGACGGGCCCACCATCGAGGCGATCAAGGAGCGGGGCAAGCTGATCGTCGGCGTCGACCAGAACAGCTACCGCTGGGGCTACCGCAACCCGGTCACCAGGGGCCTCGAGGGCTTCGACATCGATCTCGCCCGCGCCATCGCCAAGGACGTCGTCGGCAGCCCGGACGCCGTCATCTTCCGCGCCATACCCACGAACCAGCGCATCCCGGCCCTCGAGAACGGCACGGTGGACATCGTGGTGCGCACGATGACGATCAGCTGCGGCCGTGTCGAGCAGGTCGCCTTCTCCACGGCGTACTTCCAGGCGGGCCAGCAGGTGCTGGCCCCGAAGAGCTCGACGATCACCGGGTACGACGAGTCGCTCACGGGCAAGCGGATCTGCTCGGCGGAGGGCTCGACCGCGTACGAGGCGCTGGAGAGGAACAGCTTCGGCGCGACGTTCAAGGACGAGCACGACGGCCTGCCGGAGGACGAGGACCTGTACACGGTGCCCAACCAGCTGGACTGCCTGGTCAGGCTCCAGCAGGGCCTGGTGGACGCCATCGTCACCGACAACGCCCTGGCGGCCGGCCAGGCCGCCCAGGACCCGGCGGTGGAGCTCAAGGGCGACAAGCCCTTCACCACCGAGTACTACGGCGTGGCCACCAAGCTGGGCAACGACGACCTGGTGCGCCGGATCAACCAGGTCCTGGTCGACTACCGCAAGAGCGCCTGGAAGAAGGCGTACGACGATTGGCTCGCGGCCGACCTGCCGGGCATAACGGGCCCACCGCAGCCCAAGTACCGGGCGGACTAGGCGGGCAGACATCCATGGGCACGACGCAGGCGACGAGAAGAACGGAGAGGTGATCAATGGGCGTCGCGGGACCCTTCCCCGGCTCGGCGGGGAGACCGCACGGACCGGTGATGGACCGGGACGAGGTGGACCGTGCGCTGGCACGCCTCGGCGCGGAGCACGAGGCGGTGGAGACTTCGCTGCTGGCGCTCCAGGACCACGCGGGCCGCAGGCTGCTCGAGGGCGCCGAGCTGACCGGTGTGACCAAGGACCGCTGGGCCGCCGCCGACCAGCAGATCTCCCTGCTCTGGTTCTACTTCGACGCCTACAGCGCCGCGTTGAACGACATCCGTGAGCTCCGTGCCCGCAGGCGCTGGTCCAGCCGGGAGGATCTGGCCGAGCTGACCGAGCGGCTGCGCGGCCGCAGTGTCACCGTGGCCGGCCCGGCCGCCGGCACCGGGCAGCAGATCGACGGACCGGCCAGACTGGCGGAGGAGTTCACCCTCGAGGAACTCGTCAGCCGGATGAACGATCTCTACGCGTCGTCCCTGGACATGGTGGTGGCCGCCGACGCCGTGTGGTCGGCGCTTCCCGCCCGTATCGACCTGCTCTCCGCCGAACTGCGGCGCACCCTTTCGCTCGCGCACTCCGTGGGCGTGCGGCCCGGGGAACACCCCTCCGGCGACGAACTGGAGTCCATCACCCACGAGCTGACCACACTGCGGGCACAGGTGGTGTCGGATCCGCTTGCCTTC
This sequence comes from Streptomyces sp. NPDC048389, assembly GCF_040706335.1. Lineage (NCBI taxonomy): Bacteria > Bacillati > Actinomycetota > Actinomycetes > Kitasatosporales > Streptomycetaceae > Streptomyces > Streptomyces sp. NPDC048389. The sequence continues at coordinate 77,623 of NZ_JBEZKP010000022.1, forward strand.
TGGCGGCCGGGCCCCGGGAGTGCCGCGCCCGGGGGCGGGCGGCCGGACACGGTCCGCTACGACCGGGCGGCACGCGCCCTGGAGGACGTGCGCCGCGAGATCGAGGCGGTGCTCCAGGTCCGGCAGGACTCGGAGGAGCGGCTGATGCGGCTGCGCGACCTGCTCTCCCGCGCCGACCGGACCCTGACGGAGGCTCGCGCGGCACGCGGGGAGGTCCTCGCCAAGATCGCCGCGTCGGAGGTGCCCGCGGTCAGCGGCCCGCCGACCGCGCTGCAGGAGCGTCTCGCCATGGCCGCCGAGTACCGCAGGCACGCGCAGTGGCACCGGCTCTCACCGCTGCTCGAGTCACTGGAGCAGGAGGCGGAGGACGAACTGCGGCGCGCCCGGGAGTCGTTGACGGCCGTCACCGCACCCCTGGCGGTCCGCGCCGAGCTGCGCGGCCGTCTGGACGCCTACAAGGCCAAGGTCGCACGCCACGGCATGGCGGAGGACCCCTTCCTCATCGAGCGGTACGACGCGGCGCGCCGGATGCTGTGGAGCGCGCCGTGCGATCTGCGCGCCGCGGAGCAGGCCGTCCTGCGCTATCAGCACGCCACGGCGGAAGTCCTGGTGCCGCGGCAGGCCGCACAGGAGTCGGGGCCCACCGACCGCAGAGAGGGTTCATGAGCGAGATCAGAGAGTGCCGGCGCCCCGGCTGTGAAGGCTCGTACGAGGACATGGGCGGCGGCGAGCTGTACTGCGGCATCTGCGGCCTCGCCCCCGCGGTCTCGTCGCCCACCGGCATGGTCACCTCACCACCGACCGGCATCGCCGGCGGCGGCCGCGATCCCTCCTCCGCGCGCAGCGGTTCGCGCTCTTCCCGCACGTCCGCACGTTCGTCGTCGTCGCGCCGGTCGGTTTCGGGCCGGCTGTCGCGTTCGCTGACCGGGAGCAGCACCTCGGCCCCTTCGGTCTCGGTCCGCAGCTCCGGCTCGTCGACGGCCTCCTCGACGCGCAACCGGCTGGGTGCCGGGCTGGTGACCGTGCCGGACGTGCCGCGGCCCGACCCTCGTTCCGCCGTCATGGCCAGCCCCGAGGTGCCCGAGCGCAAACGGTTCTGTTCACGTTCGGACTGCGGAGCTCCCGTGGGCCGGGCGCGCGGCGACCGGCCCGGACGCACGGAGGGTTTCTGCACCAAGTGCGGCCACCCCTACTCGTTCGTGCCCAAGCTGAGCGGCGGCGACGTCGTGCACGGCCAGTACGAGGTGGTCGGCTGCCTGGCCCACGGCGGTCTGGGCTGGGTGTATCTGGCCGTGGACCGGGCGGTCTCCGACCGGTGGGTGGTGCTGAAGGGCCTGCTGGACACGGGCGATCAGGACGCGATGGAGGCCGCGATCTCCGAGCGGCGCTTCCTCGCGGAGATCGAGCACTCCAACATCGTCCGCATCTACAACTTCGTCGAGCATCTCGACCAGCGCACCGGCTCTCTCGACGGCTACATCGTCATGGAGTACGTGGGCGGCAAGTCGCTCAAGGACCTCGCCAACGAGCGGCGTGGCCCGGACGGGCGCCGTGACCCGCTTCCGGTCGAGCAGGCGTGCGCGTACGGCATCGAGGCGCTGGAGGCCCTCGGGCATCTGCACAGCAGAAACCTCCTGTACTGCGACTTCAAGGTCGACAACGCCATCCAGCAGCAGGACCGGCTCAAGCTGATCGACATGGGCGCGGTCCGCAGGATGGACGACGACGAATCCGCCATCTACGGCACGGTGGGCTACCAGGCCCCGGAGGTCGCGGACGCCGGCCCTTCCGTGGCCTCCGATCTCTACACGGTGGCGCGGACCCTCGCCGTGCTGACGTTCGACTTCCAGGGCTACACGAACGTGTTCGTCGACTGTCTGCCGGACCCCGAGAACATCGAGGTCCTGCGGACGTACGAGTCGTTCTACCGGTTTCTGGTACGGGCCACCGACCCGGACCCGGGACGGCGGTTCGCCTCCGCGCAGGAGATGGCCGAGCAGCTGACGGGGGTGCTGAGGGAGGTCGTCGCCCTGCAGACGGGCCGCCCGCGCCCGGCCGTGTCGACGCTGTTCGGCCCGGAGCTGCGGGTGACGGACACGGAGCTGTTCGCCGACCACGCGGAGGACGTCTCGCGGCTCGGTACGCGGTCCGCCACGGCGCGCGGCGGGCGCCCCGCTCCCGGCGCGGCCGCTGCCGCCCCGCAGGCAGCCGCGCAGCCGCCGGCCGCCGGAACGTACGCGGCGGTTCCCGCGCCCCGTGCGGCCGAGGCCCTCGCACCGGACGCACCGCCGGAGGGCCCGGCCCCCGACCCGTACCTTGCCCGGCTCGACGTGCGGGCGCACGCGCTGGCGCTGCCTCTGCCCCGCGTCGACCCGAGCGACCCGAACGCGGGCCTCCTCGCCGGGCTGACGTCCGCGGCACCCGCCGAGTTGATCGCCGCGCTGCACACGGCGGCCGCGAGCTCCCCCGAGATCCGGCTGCGCGAACTGCGTGCCCGCCTGGAGACGGGCGACCTACTGGCGGCGACGACGGCGCTGGCCACCCTGGAGACCCGGCAGCCGGACGACTGGCGGGTCGTCTGGTACCGGGGCGTCATTTCTTTGGTGACCGGCGACCACGCGGCGGCGGCCGTGTCCTTCGACGCGGTCTACGACGCGTTCCCCGGCGAGCCGGCGCCCAAGCTGGCCCTGGGCCTGTGCGCGGAGGTGCTCGGCCAGCTGGACAACGCGGCGGACTACTACCGCCTGGTGTGGACGACCGACCCGAGCCATGTGAGCGCGGCGTTCGGACTCGCCCGGGTCCAGCTCGCGGCGGGCGACCGCACCGGAGCCGTACGGACACTGGAGTCGGTGCCGGAGGCGTCGATCCACTACACGGCGGCGCGAGTGGCGGCCGTACGGGCGAGGCTGCGGCGACGCCCCGCCCACGAACCGCTGTTGGAGGACCTGTCGGCGGCTGCCGCGCAGGTCGCCGCCCTCGACGAGCTCGGGCTCGACCCGGTGCGGCGCGAGCAGTTGTCCACAGAGGTACTCGGCATCGCGCTGGACTGGGTACTCTCCGGAAGTCCCGGAAGCGGGCCGTCCGTTCCGCACGCACCGAGCGCACTGCTCGGGAGCGCACTGGACGAACGCGGTCTGCGCTTCGGGCTGGAACGCTCCTTCCGGGCGCTCGCCCGGCTCGCCCAGCGCGGCGAGGAGCGGATAGAGCTGGTGGAGCGGGCCAACCGCTACCGCCCTCGGACGTGGGTGTGATTGATGGCGCAACAGCACCAGCCGGCCGGCGGGTCGACCTGTCCCGGCTGCGACGAACCTCTGGAGCCCGGCGACCGGTTCTGCGGGGCGTGCGGGTACGACCTGTCGGCCGTGCCCGCCGTGGCGCAGGACCGCCCGACCGTGGCCATCGGTACCCCGGTCGACTGGCCCGCGGCCACCGGCACCGACACGACGGGCACGCCGACCCCGACGCAACGTGCCGCCGACGTTCCCGGCACCGACTCCGACGGCGGCGAACTGCCTCCGTCGACCGGGCCTGCCGCCGTCGGCCCGGCCGATCCCTCCGCGCACGGTCACGCGATTCATGCCGCTGACGCCGGTCACTCGGATCACGCCGGTCACTCGGGTCACGAGCGCGCCCGCCCCGACGGGAGCGCCGGGCCGGGCCCGGGGCACATCGCGGCTGCCGCGGGCCCTGCGGGCCACGGCGAGCACGAGCGTGCCGGTGAGGGCGCGGCCGCGGACGACGGATCCGCCGCCCCCGACGGCCCCGGCGGGGGCCGCCCGCCCACCCCGGTCGTGCGGTTCGACAACCCGCCCTCCGGTGACTTCGAGCTCGCCGCTCCGTCCCCGGCTTCCTCTCCCGCTCCCGATACCGCACCCACCGTCGATCCCGCTCCCGCCCCCTCGCCCACCGCCGATCCGCGAGCGGCGGGCGCGCCGGGGTTCGCCGCCGCACCGCCCGTGGCCAAGCTCTGCGTGGCCTGCCGCTCCGGCCGTGTCGACACCGACGGCTACTGCGAGCACTGCGGCCACGCCCAGCCCCGCGAACGCGACCACATGGAGCAGGAGATCGGCCCCGTCGCCGCGGTCAGCGACCGGGGCCTGCGACACCACCGCAACGAGGACTCGTTCGCCGTCTCGTCGACCGACCTTCCCGACGGCTCCCCGGCCGTCGTCGCCGTGGTCTGCGACGGAGTGTCGTCGGCCACCCGCCCCGACGAGGCGTCGGCCGCCGCGGCGAGCGCAGCCAACGAACGGCTGCTGGCGGCGCTGCCCCGGGGCACACACCCGCAGCAGGCCATGCACGAGGCGATCGTGGCCGCCGCGGAAGCGGTCAACGCGCTGGCGGAGGAGCCGGAGCACGGCCCCGGCGACGACCCCCACCGGCATCAGAACGCGCCCGCCTGCACCATCGTCGGCGCGGTGGCGGCCGGCGAACTGCTGATCGTCGGCTGGGTCGGCGACAGCCGCGCCTACTGGGTCCCCGACGACCGTTCCGGGCCGCCGGCGCGGCTGACCGAGGACGACTCGTGGGCGGCGCAGATGGTCGCGGCCGGCCTGATGAACGAAGCGGAGGCGTACGCGGACGAGCGGGCCCACGCGATCACGGGCTGGCTCGGCGCCGACGCGTACGAACTCGAGCCGCACACGGCCGCGTTCAAGCCGGACCGCTCCGGCGTGGTCGTGGTCTGCACGGACGGGCTGTGGAACTACGCGGAGGCGGCGGAGGAGATGGCCCGGGCCATCCCCGCGGACGCGTCACAACGGCCGCTGCACAGCGCGCAGATGCTGGTGGGCCATGCCCTCGACGGCGGCGGCCACGACAACGTAACAGTGGCGGTACTGCCGTTCGCCGTACCGCGGCAAGGGGCAGGATCGGCCTACGGCACGGCTTGACCCGGCCTCGGGTCCGGCCGGGTCGCCCGGTCAGAGCCGGCCACCCGGCCGGCTCACCGCCGCGACCGCTCCGCCCGCCACCGCCCGTCACCGTCGACCACCGCCCACCGCCGCCCGTCACCGCACGCCATCAGTCACCGCCCACCGCTGCCCGTCACCGTCGACCGCCGCACGCCGGCCCTGCCCACCCTGCCGGCGCAGGCGTTTCCCGTTGCCCGGGCGGAGTCACAAGGAGCCCATCGGATGGCCGTTTTCTCCAAGTCCCAGGTGCCGCGGTTCTCGGTCGAGGTGTACCAGAACGAATACCTCCCGGAGGGCGGCCGCGAGGTCAACGCGATCGTCACGGTCACCTCGACCGGCGGCGGCACCGCCGGCGGGGTGCCACTGCGGGAGGGGTCGGCGCCCGCCGCCACCGTGGCGGACGGGGAGCCGACGGCCGGTGTGGTGATCATGGTCGACTGCTCGGGCTCGATGGACTACCCGCCGGAGAAGCTCCGCAACGCGCGGAAGGCGACGGCCGCGGCGGTCGACACCCTGCGGGACGGTGTCGCCTTCGCGGTGGTCGCCGGCACCCACAAAGCACTCGAGGTGTATCCGGGCGGGGGACGGCTCGCCGTCGCGGACCCGGCCACCCGGGCCCGGGCCAAGCAAGCGCTGCGGACGCTGACGGCCGGCGGTGGCACGGCGATCGGCACCTGGCTGCGCCTGGCCGGCCGGCTGCTGTCCTCCGGCCACCTGGCGATCCGGCACGGCATCCTGCTCACCGACGGGCGCAACGAGCACGAGCCGCCCGAGGAGCTGCGCGCCGCCCTCGACGCGTGCGCGGGCCGTTTCACCTGTGACGCCCGCGGGGTCGGCACCGACTGGGAGGTGAAAGAAGTCACAGGCATCGCCTCCGCGCTTCTCGGCACGGCGGACATCGTCGCCGACCCCGGCGGCCTGTCCGCTGACTTCACGCGGATGATGGAGGACGCGATGGGCAAGGAGGTCGCGGACGTCGCGCTTCGGCTGTGGACACCGGTCGGCGTCGAGATCGCCTTCGTCAAGCAGGTCGCGCCGACCGTCGAGGACCTCACCGGGCGGCGCACGGAGGCGGGCCCGCGCGCAGTCGACCATCCGACCGGCTCCTGGGGCGACGAGTCCCGGGACTACCACATATGCGTACGTGTGCCGCAGGCCGGAATCGGTCAGGAGATGCTCGCGGCAAGGGTCTCTTTGGTCATACCGGCCGCGGACGGCGGCGCTCCGGACGTTCTTTCACAGGGGCTCGTACGGGCGGTGTGGACTGACGACGCGGCCGCCTCGACCGCGATCAATCCGCAGGTTGCGCACTACACGGGACAGGCGGAGCTGGCGCAGGTGATCCAGCAGGGCCTCGAGGCACGGAAGTCGGGCGATTTCGGCGGGGCGACCGCGAAACTGGGCCGCGCGGTCCAGCTGGCGGCGCGTTCCGGTAACGAGGACACTGCGAAACTGCTTTCGAAGGTGGTGGACGTCGTCGATGCGGCGACGGGTACTGTGCGACTGAAGGCGAAGGTCGCGGACGCGGACGAGATGACTCTCGAAACGCGCTCCACGAAGACCGTTCGCGTCAAGAAGTAACCACGCACGAACACGTAGTGAGCGGCCCTCGGGCCGGATGAGGAGAGGGGGAAGCGCCGACATGCCGACCTGCCCGAACGGACACCAGTCGGGTTCCGACGACTGGTGCGAGGTCTGCGGCCACCGCATGGCTCCTGCCGGCGCTCCCTCGGGGGCCGTACCGCCGCCTCCGCCGCCCGGCTACGGCTATCCCGGCCCGGCCGATCCGAATGCCACGGCCCAGGCGGAGCTCTGCCCGCAGTGCCGCACCCCGCGCGAGGCCATGGCCCCGTTCTGCGAGGAGTGCCGGTACAACTTCCTCACGCACACGGCGACGTCGTACACGCCCGTGGCGCCGCCCCAGCCGCAGGGCGGGCTCAACCTCCCGCCCGGGTTCCAGTCGCAGCCGGGGCCGCCCGCTCCACCGGCACAGCAGGGCCCTCCTCCACCGCCGCAGCCTCAGCAGCGTGATCCGTTCGAGTACCAGGGCTCGCGGCCCTCACAGACGAACCGGCCCGCGGAGCCGCTGAGCCGGGAGCAGCCCGGCGACCACCGTCACCAGCAGCCCGGGGCCTTCCAGCCGCAGGGCGGTCCGCCGCCTCCGCCGCCACCGTTCCAGCAGCAGTCCGGAACTCCGGCACCACCCGCCTTCCAGCAGCCGGCGCCGCCCGCGCCGCCGCAGCCCCAGCAGACCGGCGGCGACGACTGGATGCTGCCCCCGCCCTCCCGTGCCCAGTCGCCTTCGTCCCCGCCCCCGCCGAGACCGCAGGGCCAGGGACCGCAGGGCCAGGGACCGCAGGGCCAGGGTCATCAGCAGCCGCAGGGGTACCAGGGGCCGCAGGGTCATCAGGGTCCGCCGCCGTTCCCGCAGCAGTCGGTGCCCGGCCGGCACCAGCAGGGCCCGGGCATGCAGGACACGTACCCCGGTCAGCCGCAGAGCCCCCGGCCCGACGCCGCGCCGGCGGGCTGGACGGCCGTGGTCGGGCCGGACCGCGCGTACTTCATGGCGATGATGCAGCGCAGCGGCCCCGAGGCGAGCGGGCTCAACCTGCCCGCGTACTCCCCGGAGCAGCATCTGCAGCTGACCGGGGGGCAGGTCACCATCGGGCGCCGCCGTCAGTCGACGGGCGAGTCGCCGGACATCGACCTGTCCGTGCCGCCGGAGGACCCGGGTGTCTCGCACCAGCACGCGGTGCTGGTGCAGCAGCCGGACGGATCGTGGGCCGTCGTCGACCAGAACTCGACCAACGGCACCACCCTCAACGGCGCCGAGGAGCCGATCCAGCCGTACGTCCCCGTCCCGTTGAACGACGGCGATCGGGTGCACGTCGGCGCCTGGACGACGATCACCGTCCGCCGCGGCTGACGTCCAACCGCGGCGGCGGCGATCCTGCTGCCGACAGCCATGGATACGCGGCGCGCGCCGTGAGCGTTCAGACGCGTCCAGGAACGGTCAGCGGCGTCCAGCCGCCATCAGACGTGTCCAGGCGCGGTGAAACGCGTTCAGGCGCCGATGACGCCGTCCGGATGCCCCAATGACGCGTGCGGCGTGTGCGGACTGTGCGGAGACCGGAGCCCGTTCAGGCGCCTGTCGGTCCGAGCGGCCAGACGTAGGGCCCCTCGGGATCGTCCAGCCACGCCCACTGCCGCCGGCCGCTCACCGTGACCCCGAAGCGCTCGCGCTCGGGGCGGTGTTCCCGTTCCCACAGGGCGAGCGCCTCGCGTGGGTCGAGCGCCCCCGCGCTCAGGCTCAGGAGGAAGCGGAAGAGATCGTTGTCGGTCACGCCCCTGGGCAGGCCACCGGTTCGCACCTCTGCGGGCACGGTACCGCCGCGCAGCGGTACGAAGTACGCCGACGTGGGCAGGAAACGCCCCTCGGCAGTGCGGCCGCCCGAGCCGTGGCGCACCCGCAGGACGATGATCCCGGTGGACAGCGGCGTGACGATGCGGGCGCCGTCGTTGCACTGGGCGGGCCAGGCGGACGGCACCGACGCCAGGGCGCACGTCGCGATGACGCGGTCGAAGGGGGCGCGCTCGGGGCAGCCGCGCGCGCCGTCGCCGGTGACCACGGCGGGATGGTGGCCGGCGGCCGCCAGGTGCACACGGGCGGACTCGGTGATGTCCGGGTCCAGGTCTACGGTCGTGACCGCCGCGTCGCCGAGCCGGTGCGCGAGCAGCGCCGCGTTGTAGCCGGTTCCGGCGCCGATCTCGAGGACGCGGTCTCCGTCGGCGACCTCGAGCGCGTCGAGCATCAGGGCCATCAGGGACGGCTGGCTGCTGGAGGACACAAGATCTCCGTCGCGCAGCCGCGTGGCCAGCGGCTCGTCCGTGTACGCGCCGCGCAGCCACCTGGCACGGCGCCCGGGGTCGGGGTCCTCGCACCACAGGCGCTCATAGGTCCCGGCCCGGGCGGTGAAGTAGTAGGGCACGAACAGATGCCGGGGCACCTCCTCGAACGCCGCCCGCCAGGCCGGATCGGTCAGCCCTCCCCCTGCCGCGATCTCGCGCACCATCGACCGCCTCGCCTCGGCGGCAGGCTCGGCGAAGCGGTCCACTACCTGGCCCATATGTCCACCTTCCTGCGCGGTGGCCCCGGAAGCGAACCACCATGCCGCACGGGCGGGAAGTCCTAGGCCCTCGGTCCTCGGCCGACGGGTCTGAGAGCATGGGGTGCGTGAATGAGATTCCGCGCGGGACGCTTCAGGAGCAGACCTTCTACGAGCAGGTCGGCGGCGAGGAGACCTTCCGGCGCCTCGTCCACCGCTTCTACGAGGGCGTCGCGGAGGATCCGCTGTTGCGGCCGATGTACCCGGAGGAGGACCTGGGGCCGGCCGAGGAGCGGCTCACGCTCTTTCTGATGCAGTACTGGGGCGGGCCGCGTACCTACAGCGACCGCCGCGGGCACCCTCGGCTCCGGATGCGTCACGTTCCCTTCACCGTCGACCGTGCCGCCCACGACGCCTGGCTGCGGCACATGCGTACGGCGCTGGACGAGTTGGAGCTCGCAGAGGAGCACGAGCGACAGCTGTGGGACTACCTCACGTATGCGGCGGCCTCGATGGTGAACACGCCGGACTGACTGCCCGTCCTTCCCGCCCGCCCTCTCAACCCGTCGGCGCGTCCTGTCCGCCCGGCACCCGACCCCCGGGCGGGCGCGGGACGCCGACCGGGCGGCACCGGGGGGCGGGACCGTCCGGCGGGAGCGACGGGCCCGCCCGGGGCACGGGGACGTCAATGGGACGCGCAGGGGCGTGCCCGGGGCGTAAGGCGTCGTAAGTCCTGGGCAAGGCGCGTACGGGAAGGCAGTACCGGACATGCCCCCGGAGCGGCACCCGTACGCGACCGGCGGCGACCGGGCCATGCCCGAAGTCACGGCACCCGGACGCCACATGGCACGACCGGGCCGCGCCCGCAGGCGTAACCCGGACCGGGCCACGTGCGACGGCGCGTCAGCCGTGCCTGGGGCTGACGGGAAGCGAGCCCAGCGGCCCGCCCGTACGGACCGCGACCGACCCGAAAGGCGTACGCAGTCTCAGCCACGCCCCCGTCGTCAGCAGCTCCACCGGCATCCCGGGCCTCAGGAATCCGAGCGACTGCGCCGCGTGCACGGCACGCAACGGCAGGCCCGTCGCGCCGACCGTGCGCGACCAGATCTCACGTCCGATTTGGTCCCGCTCCGCACGGGTGCGCCGCTCCGCGGGAAGCGCCTCGTCCCGCTCACGGAACTCGGCGACGGCCGCCGCGACCGCGCCCCGCATCGCGGACACGTCCGGCAGCCCGGGCAGTTCTTGCCAGCCGCCGCGCGGCGGGAGAACGCCCGCCCACGGCGGGCCGGTGACCGCCCCCGGCACAACGAACTCCTCGCCGCCCAGCGACTCCAGCAGTTCACCCGCGGAGACGGTGACGTCCAGGTGGGCCGGCTCCACGAGCCGCGCCGTGCGGACGGCAAGGACCTCGAAGGACGGGGGACGCCCGAACACCGCGAGCGCCGCCCCCTGGGCCTGCAGCCTGACCGCGGCGGCGCGGTCGTAGTGGATCAGCCGGGCGAGGAAGGCGGAAAGGTCCTCCGCCTCCCTCGCGTCGGCGAGCCGCAGACTCCGCACCGGTACGGACATGGGCGTGCTCATGCGACGAGGGCGTCCTCGGCGGCCTTGCCCGCGTCGTCGAGGTACATCTCGAGGAAGGACTTCTCCTCGGCGGTGATCCGCCGGGGCCGCTGTGCCTCGAGGTCGAACGGCACGACCACGGTCGAGGCCCGCACGTACACCTGCGGGGGATCCGTCTTCGCGGGATCGTCCGCTTCCTTGACCTCGTACGCGATGGTCAGGGACGCGGCGTTGATCTTCGTCACCCACGACTCGATGATCACCGGCTCGTGCCGGTGGACCAGCGGCCGCACGTAGTCGATCTCGTGCCGCGCGACCACGGAGCCGCCGGAGAACGACGGCGAGCCGTCCCCCGGTGCCAGCCGGAACATGAAGTCGATCCGCGCCTCTTCCAGGTAACGCAGGAAGACCACGTTGTTGACGTGCCCGAAGGCGTCCATGTCCGACCAGCGGAGCGGGCAGTGGTAGATGTGACGGGCCATGCGCGGCATCAGCCCCGGGTGAGCTTCTTGTAGGTGGCGCGGTGCGGGCGGGCCGCGTCCGGGCCGAGACGGTCGACCTTGTTCTTCTCGTACGACTCGAAGTTGCCCTCGAACCAGTACCACTTGGAGTCGCCCTCGTACGCCAGGATGTGCGTGGCGACCCGGTCGAGGAACCAGCGGTCGTGGGAGATGACCACGGCCGCGCCGGGGAACTCGAGCAGTGCGTTCTCGAGCGAGGACAGCGTCTCGACGTCGAGGTCGTTGGTGGGCTCGTCGAGGAGCAGCAGGTTGCCGCCCTCCTTGAGCGTCAGCGCGAGGTTGAGGCGGTTGCGCTCACCACCGGAGAGGACACCGGCCGGCTTCTGCTGGTCCGGGCCCTTGAAGCCGAACGCGGAGACGTACGCCCGGGACGGCATCTCGACCTGGCCGACGTTGATGTAGTCCAGCTCGTCCGACACGACGGCCCAGAGCGTCTTCTTGGGGTCGATGTTGGCGCGGCTCTGGTCGACGTAGGAGATCTTGACCGTGTCACCGATCTTGATCTTGCCGGAGTCCGGCTCCTCCAGGCCCTGGATCATCTTGAACAGCGTGGTCTTGCCCGCGCCGTTGGGGCCGATGATGCCGACGATGCCGTTGCGCGGCAACGTGAACGACAGGTCGTCGACGAGGACCTTGTCGCCGAACGCCTTGCTCAGGTTCTCGACCTCGACGACGACCGAACCCAGCCGCGGACCCGGCGGGATCTGGATCTCCTCGAAGTCCAGCTTCCGCATCTTGTCCGCCTCGGCGGCCATCTCCTCGTACCGGGCGAGACGCGCCTTCGACTTGGACTGGCGGCCCTTGGCGTTGGAGCGGACCCACTCCAGCTCTTCCTTGAGCCGCTTGGCGCGCTTCTCGTCCTTGCGGCCCTCGACCTTGAGGCGGGTGGCCTTCTTGTCGAGGTACGTGGAGTAGTTGCCCTCGTAGGGGAGTGCGCGGCCGCGGTCCAGCTCGAGGATCCACTCGGCGACGTTGTTCAGGAAGTACCGGTCGTGAGTGACGGCGACGACGGCGCCCGCGTACTTCGACAGGTGCTGCTCCAGCCAGTTCACCGACTCGGCGTCGAGGTGGTTGGTGGGCTCGTCGAGGAGGAGCAGGTCGGGGGCCTCGATCAGCAGCTTGCAGAGCGCGACGCGGCGCTTCTCGCCACCGGAGAGGTTGACGACCGGCCAGTCGCCGGGCGGGCAGCCCAGGGCGTCCATGGCCTGCTCGAGCTGGGCGTCGAGGTCCCAGGCGTTTGCGTGGTCCAGGTCCTCCTGGAGCTTGCCCATCTCTTCCAAGAGCGCGTCCGAGTAGTCGGTCGCCATGAGCTCCGCGACCTCGTTGAAGCGCTTGAGCTTGCCCATGATCTCGGCGGCGCCGTCCTGGACGTTCTCCAGCACGGTCTTCGACTCGTCCAGCTTCGGCTCCTGCATGAGGATGCCGACGCTGTAGCCGGGCGAAAGGAACGCATCGCCGTTGGAGGGCTGCTCCAGTCCGGCCATGATCTTCAGCACGGTGGACTTACCGGCGCCGTTGGGGCCGACCACACCGATCTTCGCACCGGGCAGGAAGCTCAGCGTCACGTCATCGAGGATGACCTTGTCGCCGTGCGCCTTGCGCGTCTTGCGCATCGTGTAGATGTACTCAGCCAAGAGAAACCGTCCGGCAGGAAGTGGGTGGGCAGATACACCCATCTTGCCGTACCACGCCCCCGGGACGGAAACCGCGCCCGCGTCCCGCCGGAACCCGCACCCCGGCACAGGCCGGCGGCGGCCGCGCGACCGCCGCGACCTTGGGGCCGGGCACGGCGGAGGGCCCGGCCGCAGGGTGTCTTCCTCGTGCCGGGCCCTCTTCTCAGCCAGTTGTCACAGTGCGCAGCACTGCGTCACACGCCGGTCGCCCTCTTCTTGCGGAGGAAGAAGATCGCGCCGCCGCCGGCCAGGACCAGAGCGATCGCGATGCCCGCGATCATCGGGGTGGCGCTGGAGCCACCCGTCGCGGCGAGGTCGCCCTCGACGCCGGCGGAGCTGCCGCCCGCCGAGGCGGGGCTGGGCTCGGAGGACGGGGAGGACGGCGTCTCGGTGCCCGGCTCCGGCGGGGCGCTCGCGGTCTTGCAGTCGAGCACGCCCTTGAAGTGCTTCTCGAAGCCACCCGGACCGGTGATCGTGAAGTCGTACGCCTGGTCCTCGGCGACCGGCACCGTCACCGTACGGGATTCCCCGGCCGGAATCGTGTGCTCGATGCCTGCCAGCGAGAAGCTGAACGGCTCGTCACCCTTGTTGCTCGCCGTGACGTCGACACCGCCCTCGACGCAGTTCTTCTCGACCGAGACCGCGGGGATCGCACCCTGCTTCGCCCAGGTCGCCGTGGCGGTCGCGGAGACCGTGGACTCGCTGGACCCGGCCAGGATCTGCGTCTGGCTCTTGGAGGCGCTGGCGAAGGCCCGGCCGACGGGCACCGACATGCTCGCCTTGACGCCCAGGGTCGCCGTCCCGTCGGCGGCACCCTCGGGCACGTCGAAGTACAGCTTGCTGCCGTCGACGGCAGAGGTGACCGGCTTCCCGGCCTCGTCCGTGATCTTGATGCCGCTGGCTGCGGCGTCGACCGGCGGGGTCACCGTGGCCTGGCCGGCGTCGGTACGGACCGTCACCGGGCCGAGTCGCCCGCCCGGCTTGCCGGAGACCGCGTTCGGCTCGAGGGTCAGCGAAGCCTCGGGCTCGGCCAGGTCCTTCGCAGACTCCTCCAGCCAGTCGGCGAGCTGCTCCGCCTGCGGGTCGACCGCCGTGACCTCCGCGCCGTCCGAGAAGCGCCAGATGGCGACCTGGGTGCCCACTGCGGCGCTCTTCTCGTTGAGCTCGGCATCCTTGATGCCGGCGCTCTTGGCCAGCGCCGCGAAGTCGTTCACCTGGGGGAAGGAGTGCTGCAGAATCCAGCGGATCTTGCCCGCCTGGTCGTTACTGCCCAGGGACGTCTGGTCCCACGGCGTCTCCAGGTACTTGGCCTGGTCCTGGGTGGGGTTGTGGATGTCGATGCAGTAGGTCTGCAGCTGCCCCCCGTCTTCGACGGTCATCGAGAAGAGCCCCGCGACGATCTTCTTGTCCTTGCCGTCGATGCGCAGCACCGCTTCGCCGGACGCCTCCTTCTGCAGGCCGTCGAGCGTGGCGACCGCGCCGCCCTGGTGCTGAATGGCGTCGTCGGCGGCCGCCGCACCGGCTCCGGCGATGGCGCCGGCGCCCAGCAGACCGGACGCGGCCGCCACTGCGGCAAGACGACGAACAGCGCGCCGCCTGCGTACGGCAGACGCGGAAAACACAGCAGTCACAGCAGAATTCCCCTCCGGGCGAGACCCTTCGCATGCGAGGCGTGGGGGAGTGTCTCGCCAACAGACTCAAGTGCCCCGTGAGTACCAGGGGATCCTATGGAAGGCACGCGGCCCGCTGCCCGGTCGTGCCATCAGATAACCATTCCGACTCGAAATCGTTATCGCCACAGGCCAGTTCACCCCCCAATCGCCGCTTTCACCCCCCGGTCCCGGCGTGCGGCACAATCGCCTCGGTTTACCTGACTTTCCCTCAGTGGACAGCGCCGACGGGCTCCTTACGGGCCTCGGTCCCACCGCCTTCCTCCGACGGACTCCGCTCCGACGGTTCCGGCCGGCTTCTGGCCACCCGGCGGAAGGCCGAGGTCCCGCGGGTCAGATCGTGGCCCACCGCCAGCGCGTCGATGTCGACGAACGTCCTCCGCCTGCCGTCCGCTTCCTCCTCGCGGACCTTCAGCCGCCCGTGCACGAGGAGCGGTTCTCCCACCGAGACGGAACCGGTGAGATTCTGCGCGAGCGACCGCCAGGCGAAGACCGTGTAGAAGCTCGTCGGCCCGTCCGTCCAGTGGCCGCTGCGGCGGTCCCACCGCCGCGACGGCACCGCGAACCGGAATCGGGCCATACCTCCCGTGGCCGTTTCCCGGTACTCCACATTCGTGGCGACATTCCCCACCACCGTCACCATGGTGTCGTTCATGACGGTCACCTCCCCGTCCGGGTTCGTGTTCCCGATCGCTGTCGACCGGTCTCCATGCTGGACCGGACGGAAGAATCCCGCCGACGCCTGTGGAAGAGTCCGCCGCTGTGGACAACTCCGTCACCCGATACGGGTACGCGCCCTTCCCGGTACGGCCCCCGGGCCGGGTTTCGCCGAACCGGAGACCGCCGCGTACTGCTCCCGCACCTCCCGGTACCGCATCAGCTCCGCCGCGACCGGATCGAGCACCTTCGCCCGCCCGCACCCGGCGGCGGCCTCGTGCAGGCGCCTTTGGGCGTCCTGCCCGTACCGCTGTGCGGGCCCCTTCGTCGCCGCCGCGCACGCCCACTCCACCAGCGGCCCGCCCACGATTCCTCCGAGCATCACCAGCACCGGCGGAATGAGCCCCGGCTCCAGCACGCCGACGATCTGGCCCACCAGCCACAGGCCGCCGAAGATCTGCAGCAGCGTCATCGACGCCTGCGCGAGTACCGCGGCAGGCCACCACGCGGGCCGCAGCGGCCGCCCCCTGGTCTCGGCGGCCTCACGCGCCGCCAGTTCGTCCAACGCCTCCGCAAGCCCGTCGGCCCCCCGCGCGGCCGCTTCCCGTACCGCCTGCGCCCATGGCGCGGGCAGGCCGCGAGCGGCCTCCTCTGCAACGGTGCGGACCGCCTGCTCGACCCGCTGGCGGGCGGTCGGTTCCTCCTCCGTGGGCGCCGGAGGCTCCGCCGACGCGGCCCCCGGCATGCGCTTGCGCTCGTACCAGCGCCACAGCCGCAACCACGGAGTGCCGCACGCCCGGCCCGCGTTCCTGCGCCATTCGCGCTCCGCCGCCTCACCGGCCGCCGTCGCGCCGATGGCCTCCGCGAGGCGGGCCGAGAAGTCCTCGCGGGCCCGCTCGTCCAGACCGGTCCGCCCGTCGGCTACGTACACGGGCCGCAGCTTCGCCGCCGCAGCGTCGACGTCGGCGGACAGCCTGCGCGCCGCGGCGCTCCGCGCCCGCACGAAAACGCCGACCATCTCACGCAGTTCGCCCACCCCCTCCCCGGTGAGCGCCGACACCGCCAGCACCGTGGCCCCCGGATCGCCGTGCTCCCCCAGCGCCATGCCGTCCTCGTCGAGGAGCCGCCGCAGGTCGTCGAGGACCTGGTCGGCGGCCTCTCCGGGCAGCCGGTCGATCTGGTTGAGCACGACGAACGTGATCTCGGCGTGTCCGGCGAGCGGTCGCAGATAGCGTTCGTGCAGGGCCGCGTCGGCGTACTTCTCCGGGTCGACGACCCAGATCACCGCGTCGACCAGCTCCAATACCCGGTCCACCTGCTCCCGGTGCCGTACGACGGCCGAATCGTGGTCCGGCAGGTCGACCAGCACGAGGCCGTGCAGCTGTTCGTCGCCGTCTCCGCCAGCGAGCGGCTTGCGCCGCAGCCGGCCGGGGATGGCGAGCCGGTCGAGCAGCCCCGCCGCCCCCTCCGACCAGGTGCAGGCGATCGGCGCGGACGTAGTCGGCCTGCGCAGCCCGGTCTCGGCGATGCGCACCCCGGCAAGCGCGTTGAACAGCGTCGACTTGCCGCTCCCCGTCGCCCCGGCGATGGCGACGACGGTGTGGCGGGACGAGAGCCGCTGCCGCGCCGCGGCCTCGTCGAGCACGCGCCCGGCCTCCGCGAGGGTCTTGCCGTCGAGTCGGGTCTGCGACAGGCCCAGCAGCTCGCGCAGGGCGTTGAGCCGGTCGCGCAGCGGGCCGCCGTAGGTCCCGCCGATGGGCAGGTGGTCGTCGCCGGCCTGGTGGCTCCCGTCGAGCCCCCCGCCGGCCCCCTCCGCCGCCGCGCCCGCTCCCCCGCCGGCCTCCTCCTCCGTCGCCGCGCCCGCTCCCCCGCCGGCCTCCGGCGGCTCGCCGGCCCGGCGGGCGATCAGACCGTCGTCCCAGCGGTCACCGGTCTCGTTCTGGCCGTCGGTGATGGCGGTCACCCGGTCACCTCTCCTTCTGCAGTAGGGACAGCGCGGCGATCAGCTCGGCCTGCTGTTCCGGGCTCACCTCAAGCCCGTCGAGGGGGGCGAGGCGCCGCTCCCGCTCGCTGTTCAGTACGTCGTCGATGTACGTCGTCGCCAGCTCGCTGCCCTTGTCGCGCAGCCGCAGCGCGCTCTGGGCACCGATCCGCTCGGCGAGCCGCTCGCCCGCGCCGCGCGCCCGCCGTCCGCCCAGGAGCGAGGCCGCGAGCAGGGCGGCCACCGTTTCCGGGTCGGGAGCGGCGTTGCGTTCCATGCCCCGCACCTCTTCCTCCGCGAGCTCCTCCAGGACCCGCCGCCAGCGCCGTACGGCCATACCGATCCGCTCCCCCACCTCCGCGTCGCGCCTGCGGTTCGGCATGACGGCGGCGGCAGCGGGCTCACGCCGCCAGGCGTTCTCGACCTGCTCGTCGGCGGCGGCGACGGCGCACTGCAGCAGAGCGGACAGGCCGGCGACGAGGGAGTCCAGCAGCTCGCCGGCCGAACTGTCGCGCGGGTAGCCGCGCCAGCGCGTCCGCGCGTCACCGGCCAGCACGGCGCCGGCGCGCAACTGCCGCCCCACCCGCTCGCGCTCCGCCTCGTACGCCTCCTCCACCGCGCCCGTGAGCCGTACGGCCGCCGCGTACTGGGCGGCGACGGCGGCGGCGAGCTCCGGCATCCGCACATTGAGTGAATCGATCACACCACCGGCCGTACGCCCCATGGCCTGCTGACGCGCCGCCGGGTCCTGCGCGCGGTGCGCGAGCCAGGAGAACAGGCCCGCGACGGCCGTGTTCGGCAGCAGTCCGTGCACGCCGCCGGCCGACTCGGGCAGCTCGGGGATGGTGAACCGCGGCACCTCACCGAGCCCGGCCTTCGTCAGCAGCGCCGCGTACTGCCGCGACACCTCCTCGATCACCTGGTGCGGCACTCGGTCGAGCACGGTGACCAGCGTGGCGTTGTACTCCTTCGCCGTACGCAGCAGATGCCACGGCACGGCGTCGGCGTAACGGGAGGCCGTCGTCACCATCACCCACACGTCGGCGGCGCAGATCAACTCCCCCGCCAGCAGCCGGTTCTCCACGACGAGGGAGTCGATGTCCGGCGCGTCGAGCAGCGCCAGTCCGCGCGGCAGGGAGGACGCCGTCTCGATCCGCAGCGCCTTCTTCTCGTCGGGGGCGGCCCCGCCGCCCGTCCTGCGCGGCGGATGGTCCTCCTCCGCCTCCTCCTGGGGCGGCAGCCAGACGCGGGTGAGCTGGGGCAGCACCCGCATTCCCGCGAACCAGTGGTGGTCGTCGGGATGGCACACCAGCACCGGCGTGCGGGTCGTGGGCCGCAGCACCCCGGCCTCGCTGACCCGCCGCCCCACAAGGGAGTTGACGAGCGTGGACTTCCCGGCCCCGGTGGATCCGCCGATGACGGCGAGCAGAGGGGCTTCGGGTTCTTTGAGGCGGGGCACGAGATAGTCGTCGAGCTGAGCGAGCAGTTCGGTCCGCGTCTGCCGCGCCCTCGGCGCTCCCGCGAGGGGAAGCGGCAGACGCACGGCGGCGACACGGTCGCGCAGGGCGGAAAGTGCGTCGATGAGCTGAGGCCGTGCATCCATGGTCACCACAAGCGAAGAATGCCCAATTTTGGAGGCTTTTTGAAGCGTATGGGGATCTCTGCGCGCCGATCCTGCGGACGGGACACACGGGACGAGTGGGGCGCAGGCATAACGAGTGCACAACACCCGTGGCGCGAGACGTCAAAAGCGATGCGTGAATCGCACCTGCCTGCGATTATCGGGTTCGCTTCACCGAACCTCCACATCGTGCCACGCAGGTGAAGCAACCGGGCCAAGGGGATCGGAGCCCTATCCTTGTGTCCGGCAAGGTCACGGACCACCCGAGTGGGGCTCCAGGCCACCGGCCGCCACACCGGCCCCCGTAGCTCAGTGGATAGAGCAGGCGCCTTCTAAGCGCTTGGCCGCAGGTTCGAGTCCTGCCGGGGGCGCACACCCCAGTTGACCAGCGGCAACGCTGGTCTTCTTTCTTTCCAGCGCTAGGTACAGAGGCTTTTGGCCAAGCGCCTAGACCCCTTCCCGTTTCGCGCGTACGGTTCGAGAACACCCCCGGGAACCCGAGCCCGGCAACCCGGAGCAGCAGCCATTCGCGTACCCGAACGCGAACCAGGGAGGGATCATGTCCGACGTCGCCACCGGCTTCCTCGAGCCCGAGGACCTGCCACCGCGCTACGACCTCCACCCCGAAGTGGCCTCATGGATCCGCGCATTGCGATCCCAGAACCTCTCCGAGAACACCCAGCGGATCTACCGCCGCGCCGGCGACTCGTTCGCCGCCTACCTCCTGGACGAGAAGGCCGGCTACCAGCCCGCCTCCGAGGGGGGCCATCCCGCACCGACCTCGCTGGAGGAGGTGCACCGCGAGCACGTCCAGGCGTACATCGCGGACCTCATCAAGCGGACCAGTGCCGGCAACGCGCACCAGCACTTCCGGTCGCTGAAGACGTTCTTCAACTGGCTCGTCAACGAGGAGGAGCTGACCCGCTCCCCGATGCGGACGATGAAGCCGCCGGAGGTCGGCGAGGTGGTGGTGCCGGTCATTCCGGACGACGCACTGAAGAAACTTCTGGCGATCTGCAAGGGGACCTCGTTCAAGCAGCGCCGGGACACGGCGATCATCATGCTGTTCCTCGACACCGGGGTCCGTCTGTCCGAGCTGACCGAGCGCAGCGTCGGGCATCTCGACCTGGACCTGATGGTCTTCTACGTCCTGGGCAAGGGCGGGCGGGAGCGGGCGGTCCCGTTCGGCCGGACGACGTCGGTCGCTGTGGACCGCTACCTCCGCGCGCTGGGGAAGCACCGGAAGAAGACGCTAGAGAAGGACGACGCGCTGTGGTGGAGCGTGAAGCGCGGCAGCAGGATGACGATCTGGGGGGTGGGCACGATGATCGAAAACCGGTGCAAGGAGGCCGGCATCCCGCACATCCACCCGCACCAGTTCCGGCACACGTTCGCTCACCTGTGGAAGCTGAACGGCGGCAACGAGGACGACCTGATGCGGATCACCGGGTGGAAGTCACGGCAGATGCTGTCGCGGTACGCGGCCTCGTCGGGTGCCGAGCGGGCGCGGCTGGCCCATAAGACCTTGAGCCCTGGGGACCGGCTGTAGACGGACGGCCGGCCCCCACGGGCTGCGGGTGCTACGTGGCGGCGCGGTGGACGACGTTCATCGCGCCGTCGAGGCGTGGGAGCTGCAGGCGCAGCAGGTCCAACGCTGCGGCCTCTGTGGTTCGTGCGGGGTCGAACGCCATCCGGACTCGTCGGGCGAAGACCTTGTAGACCATCACCACCCCGTCGTCGAGGGACCGCTCCTCGACGCACACCTCAGCCATGCGACCCCCAATCCCGCGACGTACGATTCCAGGCATTACGGATCCGCACACGCGTTCGAACTCTGCGAGGTCACATCACTCTAAGCCTTCACGCGAGTTCCACATAGCGATCAGACGAGAACTCT
The DNA here is from genome assembly GCF_040706335.1 of Streptomyces sp. NPDC048389. NCBI lineage: Bacteria > Bacillati > Actinomycetota > Actinomycetes > Kitasatosporales > Streptomycetaceae > Streptomyces > Streptomyces sp. NPDC048389. Next base: position 98,222 of record NZ_JBEZKP010000022.1, read on the forward strand.
GCGTGCACCGTTGCAGCGCACAATATTGGACCCTTCAATCACTCAAATGGTTGCCCTGGGTCCCGCCGGATTCCTCTTCGTCCCAATCGGCAATCACCGCACGGGACTTGGCCGTACCTGCGGCTTCAGTTCCCGGCCCCCGCAGCAACGTGCCACCGTCGACGTAGGCGGCAACTAGGCCGGTGAACTCGTAGGCGGCTGCGGCCTGCACGCGCTCCAGCGGCTGGCGAAGGCCGGCCGCGATCGCCCGGACCAATTCCGGATTGACCTTCACACCCTTCTGGCGGGCGACCTTCCACAGCACATTGGGGCTCGGCCTGTACCCCTCCTTCGGGTCCACAGCGCGCTCCGAGAGCTGCGCGAAGGTGACACCTTCGTGATCGACTACCGAGGCCACGAGGCTGGCGAGAGTCTCGGGTCGAATCTCTGGTCCAGTGGTCATCGCATGCTCCCCAGATGCGCGGCCGATGGAGGGTGTGTCGGCTTCACCCTAGTGAGGGCCACCTAACCGCCTTACCATTGTCCACACCCCCATACGCGTATGGGTACCTGGCCTGCTCAAAGAGTCCGAAAAGAAGCCGTCGCGTTGACGCTTCGGGGCGCATCTGCACGGAGTGTGGACACATGAGCAACGCTATGCTTAGCTATCCCCATCCCCGAACAGGGATGACAGGAGGAACCCACACGTGGGCGACAGCAGGTATCGCATCAATGACGGTCAGCTGCTCCAGCGGCTGATGAAGCACCCCGGGTCGGCCGGGGTCAGTCACTCGGTGCGGAGCCTCGCCGAGGCCACCGGCCTCTCCAGCACCAAGATCCAACGCCTCATCAACGAGGAGCGCCCGACCGTCGAGAGCGACGAAGCCAACCGCATCGCGGAGGCCGTAGACGTCCGACGGCGAGCACTTTTCACGCCAATCTCATCCCTGTTCGGGGATGGTGATGATCGAAGGAGGGACCCCCATGGACCCCGAGGTCCGCACGATGCGCGCCCGTCTCGGCGCTCACGCCAGCTGGGCGAACACGATCGACCCGGCGAGCCGGACGGCGAAGGCGCGAGCCGCGGCGAACGGCCGCTTTGAGAAGCAGGCGCGCGAGCTCCACCCCGGCGCAACGGACGAGCAGATCGCCCGCGTCGCCGAGCACCTGCGCAAGAAGCACTTCGCCGAGATGGGCCTCAAGTCGGCGAAGGCCCGCGCGAAGAACAGGCCGGCCGCGGCCTGACAAAGGAGCGGGGCCGTCCGGACCCGGCACGGTCCGCGACAGCCCCTACGGCACACCTCACCAACAGAAATGAGGATCACCGTGAGCACTGAGAGTACCGAACCTAGCCGGACGAGCACCTTGCAGGCCGCCGCGCTGGACGCCATGTCCAAGGGCGCGGAGCGTATCCGGCAGGTCCTGCCGCAGCTCCTCGCGCAGGCCGACACCCTGCCCGGACTGATCGACGTACGCCTTGAGACGAACCACCCGTCCTGGAACGCGCCGTACGTCCGCCTGCAGCCGGCCACCGTGACCGACGCCGAGGTCTGGGCCGCGCACTTCGGCGTCGTCCTCACAACCGAGGACGGCCGCACCTCCTGGACCGACGAGTTCGAGCGCCACGTCTCCGCCGACTTCGAGCGGGACGGCGTCCACATCCGCATCGGCGCCTGCCAGTTCTACACCGCCAGCCAGTGGGCCGAGCTCCACGCCACGACCGGGCAGCCCCTCCCCGCCGAGGCCGAGGCGCCGGCAGTGTCGACGCTCGCCCAGGCGCATGCCGGTGGTGACCGGTGATGACGACGATCGGTATCCCGCCCCGCACGCCCGAGCAGTGGGACGTGCCCGCCTCCCGCCTCTCCGCGGACATGGCCGCCCTGGTGGAGCGGCAGCGCGAGCTCCACGCCGCCGAGCTCGAGCAGCAGTGCGCCGAGCTGCGCGCCCACGCCCGCCGGCACCTCG
>NZ_JBEZKP010000023.1:0-8422 GCF_040706335.1 Streptomyces sp. NPDC048389
GGCCGCCGCGGCCGCTGTCCGGCGCGCTGCGCGGAGGGCCGCCGTGCCGGGCCCGGTACTCGGCGCCGCGGTGGTTCCTTGGAGGGCACTGCGTCACCTGTCGGAGATCGTCGGGTTCGGCTGCGGGGACGTACGGGAGGAGGAGGGCCCGCCGTCCCCGGAGTCGGCGGGCGGTCCGGACAGGCCCCGGGTCTGCGGGGACACGCCGGTGTCCGACTGCGCCCGGGCGGCGTCGGACGGTTCGGCGGCCGGGGGCGGCGTCTGCACGGACGGCGGGGCGGAGGGATCGTCGCTCGCCGTCGGGGACGGCTCCGGTGCGGGCGGCAGGGGCTCCGCGGCGGCCTTCTGCGGTACGCCGAGGACCTTGCCGTCCGGGCCGAGGAAGGCGGGGCCGCCGCCGGGCACCATGCCCAGCTCGCGGGCGCGCCGCTCGAGGGCGTCGGGGGCCGAGTGGCGGTCGACGTCCCGTTGCAGCGCCTGCTGCTCGTCCGTGAGTTCGTCTGTCTTCTTCTTGAGCTCGCTCAGCTCGAACGAGCCCTGGCTGAGCGACGAGTTCAGCAGCAGAAGCGTGATCAGCCCGCCGGACAGGATGAGCACGACCAGCAGGACGAAGGGTGCGCGGGCCGCGGTACTCGGCCCCGACGGCATCAGCCGCGCGAGCCGCGCGGCCGATCCCTTCAGCTGCTTGGCCGGTGTGCTCAAGGTGTCCTCCCCTTCGCTGGTCCGTCGGCCGTGCGGGTCGCCCGGTCCGCCCCGCTCACGCGACGTCCTCCCGGATGCGCTCTGCCCCCCTCAGACGCGCTGGAGCCGCACGGCGGTTCTGTTCGACCTCTTCCTCCGTGGGCAGCTCCGCTCCGCGGGTCAGCAGCTTCAGCCTGGGCTGGTACCGCTCGGGGACGACGGGCAGTCCGGGCGGCGCGGTGTTCGCGGCACCGGCCGCGAAGACCTGCTTGACCAGCCGGTCCTCGAGGGAGTGGTACGAAAGGACGGCGATCCGCCCGCCCACGGCGAGCGCGGAGACCGCGGCGGGGACGGCCCGCTCGAGGACGGCCAGCTCGCCGTTCACCTCGATGCGCAGGGCCTGGAAGGTGCGCTTGGCCGGGTTGCCGCCGGTGCGCTTGGCGGCCTGGGGCAGTGCGTCGCGGATGAGCTCGACGAGCCGGGCGCTGTTGGTGAAGGGCTCCTTCTCGCGCTCCCGCACGATGGCGGACACGATCCGCTTGGCCTGCTTCTCCTCGCCGTACGCGCGCAGGATGCGCACCAGTTCACCGGGCGGGTAGGTGTTGAGGACCTCCGCGGCGCTGAGGCCGGTGCTCTGGTCCATGCGCATGTCGAGCGGGGCGTCCTGGGCGTAGGCGAAGCCCCGGTCCGCCTCGTCGAGCTGCATGGAGGAGACGCCGAGGTCGAACAGCACGCCCTGCACCTTGGGGATGCCGAGACGGTCGAGGACTTCGGGGAGCTCGTCGTAGACGGCGTGCACCAGCGTCGCCCGGACGCCGAACGGGGCGAGCCGCTCGCCGGAGAGACGCAGCGCCTCCTTGTCGCGGTCGAGCGCGACGAGCCGGGTCTCCGGAAAGCGTTCGAGCAGGGCCTGGCTGTGGCCGCCGAGGCCGAGGGTGCAGTCGACGACGACTCCGCCCGGCTCCTGGAGCGCGGGAGCCAGCATGTCCAGGCACCGCTGGAGCATCACCGGGACGTGTCGGGTCTGGCTCATGCGCCCTCTCAGATCCGGTGCGGGCGGGTCATGGGCGGGCCGTGCGTACGCCGCGCACGCGGGGAATTGTGTGGGAAACCACCGGTTGTGCGGTTGGTGTCCGTGAACTCCGCGTCACTTTAGTGCACTGGTCCGGCCGGTCAATCAACCGGCCGAGCGCGTCGCGCGGACCGCCGAATCAGGCTTGTGGGTTACCTCACAGAGCGGGTCGTTGACGTTCTTTTGTCCGCTCTCATTACGGGCCACCCGAGGCGGTGACCGTTACCTTCTTTTCCATGTCGACTTCTGCGCACCAGCCTGCCACCGACACCGCCGTGCGTACCGGTGGCACCGTCACTGACCGTCTCGTCGAAGCCAACCGGACGTACGCCGCCCGGTTCGAGGACCCGGGCATGGACGCCCGCCCCGTACTCAAGGTCGCGGTGGTCGCGTGCATGGACGCCCGGCTCGACCTGCACGCCGCGCTCGGGCTCGAGCTGGGCGACTGCCACACGATCCGCAACGCCGGCGGTGTGGTCACCGACGACGTGATCCGCTCGCTCACCATCAGCCAGCGCGCGCTGGGCACCCGCAGCGTGATTCTCGTGCACCACACCGGCTGCGGCCTTGAGACCATCACGGAGGATTTCCGTATGGAGCTGGAGGAAGAGGTCGGGCAGCGTCCCGCGTGGGCGGTCGAGGCGTTCCGCGATGTCGACCAGGACGTCCGGCAGTCGATGCAGCGGGTGCGCACCTCGCCGTTCCTGCTGCACTCCGACGACATCCGCGGCTTCGTCTTCGACGTCACCACGGGACTACTGAGGGAGATCGACCCCGCTGTGTGAGCAGTCGGGCACCTGACGAAACGGCCCAACCCCGGCATATCCCGTCCACTTGTCCACAGGCAAGTGACACAACACGGGAACGCAAACAAGAATGCCTGTGGGACGTGCTTCCGGACCCTCCGGAAGCAGTGTCCGTGTTTCGGGGTGGGCCGTGCCGTCCAAGGCACCGGCCCTATGAACGGGCCGAGGAGGGCCGTGTGACGACCTATGACGATCGAGCGAGCCTCACGGATCTGACCACCACAGCGGATCGTGTCCGCAGGTCGGTCGAGAGCGTGATCGAGGGCAAGCCTGAGGTCGTACGGCTTTCGCTGACCGTATTGCTGGCCGAGGGACATCTGCTCATCGAGGATGTCCCCGGCGTCGGCAAGACGATGCTGGCCAAGACGCTGGCGCGGTCCATCGACTGTTCCGTACGACGCATCCAGTTCACGCCGGACCTGCTGCCGTCCGACGTCACCGGTGTGTCGATCTTCGACCAGCAGCGGCGTGAGTTCGAGTTCAAGCCGGGCGCGATCTTCGCCCAGATCGTGATCGGCGACGAGATCAACCGCGCGTCGCCCAAGACGCAGTCGGCGCTGCTGGAGTCGATGGAGGAACGACAGGTCACCATCGACGGGCACAGCTACGAACTGCCCAACCCGTTCATGGTGGTGGCCACCCAGAACCCGGTGGAGATGGAGGGCACCTATCCGCTGCCAGAGGCGCAGCGCGACCGCTTCATGGCGCGCGTCTCGATCGGCTACCCCAGTGCTTCCGCCGAGTTGCAGATGCTCGACGTGCACGGCGGGGTCTCCCCGCTGGACGATCTGCAGCCCGTGGCGCACGCCCACGACATCGTGAAGCTGATCGAGGCCGTGCGCGCGGTGCACGTCGCCGAGTCCGTCCGCCGGTACGCGGTGGAGCTCGTCTCAGCGACGCGCAGTCACCCCGATCTCAGACTCGGGGCGTCCCCGCGCGCCACACTGCACCTGCTGCGCGCCGCGAAGGCGTCCGCCGCTCTCAGCGGCCGTGAGTACGCCCTGCCGGACGACGTGCAGGCGCTCGCCGTGCAGGTGCTCGCGCACCGGCTGCTGCCGACGGCGCAGGCTCAGTTGAACCGCCGGACAGCCGAGCAGGTCGTGCTCGACATCGTCCAGCGCACCGCGGTGCCCACGACTGGCAGCTCGGAGGGGTCGTACGTCGGCGGCGGCCCGGACCGGGCACCGTTCTACGGGCAGCAGCCCGGCGCCCGGCGGCTGTGATGACGGCCGCAGGGCCCGATGCCTCGCCGGGCCCGGAAGGCACGAACGCCGGCGGGGTGCGCGCGGCGCTCGGCGGCCTCACCACCCGCGGCCGTTCCTTCCTCGCGGCCGGTGTGGCGGCCGCCGTCTGCGCCTACGCCCTCGGCCAGAGCGATCTCCTGCGCGTGGGGCTGCTGCTCGCCGGGCTGCCGCTGATCTGTGTGGTGGTGCTGTACCGCACGCGCTACCGGGTCGCGGCGAGCCGGCGGCTGTCGCCCGGCCGGGTGCCCGCCGGTTCCGAGGCGCGGGTCCATCTGCGGATGGACAACATCTCCCGGATGCCGACCGGGCTGCTGATGCTCCAGGACCATGTGCCCTACGTACTGGGCCCGCGGCCGCGGTTCGTGCTCGACCGGGTCGAGGCGGGCGGCCGGCGGGAGGTCTCCTACCGGGTCCGCTCGGACCTGCGGGGCCGCTATCCGCTGGGGCCGCTCCAGCTGCGGCTGACCGACCCGTTCGGCATGTGCGAACTCACCCGGTCGTTCAGCGCGTTCGACACCCTGACGGTCGTTCCGCGCACCGAGTCGCTGCCCGCCGTCCGCCTCGCCGGTGAGGCGTCCGGATACGGCGACGGCCGCCAGCGGTCGCTCGCCCTGGCCGGCGACGACGACATCATCCCGCGCGCGTACCGCTACGGCGACGACCTTCGCCGGGTGCACTGGCGCTCCACCGCGCGGTACGGCGAGCTGATGGTCCGGCGCGAGGAGCAGCCGCAACGGGCCAGGTGCACCGTGCTGCTGGACACCCGGCGGGCGGCCTACCAGGGTGCCGGACCGGACTCGGCGTTCGAGTGGGCGGTGTCCGGCGCGGCCTCCGCCCTGATGCACCTGCTGGAACGCGGCTTCGCCGTGCGGCTGCTGACGGACACCGGAAGCTCGGTGCCCGGCCAGGGCGCCGAGGGATTCGCCGGCTCTTTCCAGGAGTCCGCGGACGCCGCCGGGCAGATGATGGACACGCTCTCCGTCGTGGAGCACTCCGACGGCGCGGGCCTGTCCCGCTCGTACGACGTGCTGCGCGGCACGAACGAAGGGCTGCTGATCGCCTTTCTCGGCGACCTCGACGACGAACAGACCGCGCTGGCGGCCAGGATGCGCCGGAGCAGCGGCGCCGCGGTCGCGTTCGTGCTCGACGGCGGGACGTGGCTGACCGGCGGCTCGGTGACCGGCCCGGTCGAGAAGCGGCTGCAGCAGCTTCGTGAGGCGGGGTGGACCGCGCTCTCCGTCGCGCCCGGCGCGCGACTCGCGGATCTGTGGCAGCAGGCGGCACGGGAGCGCACCGAGTCGCCCGGCGCCGGTGCGTACGGCTCGACGGGAGGTTGGTCATGAGCGGTCGCGGACGGCTCGCGCTGTGCGCCTTCGCTGCCACGCTGATGGCGGCGGGAGCCCTGCTGCCGCTGGTGGACCCTCCCAACTGGATGCTCCAGGCGGCGTTCCTGCTGGCGATCCAGACCGGGGCCGGCGCCCTCGCCAGGCGGGTGCCGCTGGCCAGGCCGCTGACCGTGGCGGTGCAGGCGCTGGTCACCCTGCTGGTGCTCACCGTCGTCTTCGCCCGCGGCCACAGCTTCCTGGGGGTACTGCCGGGACCGGAGGCGTTCGCCCACTTCGGCGAGCTGCTGCGGGCCGGGGCCGACGACGTGGGCCGGTACGCGATCCCGGCCCCGGCGACCGACGGCATCAGGCTGATGGTGATCGGCGGCGTGCTGCTGATCGGCCTCGCGGTCGACGCACTGGCGGTGACGTTCCGCAGCGCGGCCCCGGCCGGTCTGCCGCTCCTGGCGCTCTACTCGGTGGCCGCCGGGCTGTCCGGCGGCGGCGCCAGCTGGCTGTGGTTCCTGCTGGCCGCCTCCGGCTACCTGGTGCTGCTGCTCGCGGAGGGCCGGGACCGGCTGTCCCAGTGGGGGCGCGTGTTCGGTGGGGCCCCGGCCGCCCGCGGCCGTTCGACGGGCGGCCTCGCCCAGGCGGAGGGACGGCCCCAGGCACCGGTCCGCGCCGGCCGCCGGATCGGCGTTCTCGCGCTGGGCATCGCGCTCGTGGTGCCGGCGGCACTGCCCGCGCTGAACGGCGGACTGATCGGCAGCGTGGGCAACGGCTCCGGCGGCGGGATCGGTGGCGGTGGCGGCACGATCTCGGCCGTCAATCCGCTGGTCTCGCTGCAGGACAACCTGAACCAGCCGCAGAACCGGGAGGTTCTGCGGTACCGAAGCAACGCGCCCGGCAACGAGGACATGTATCTGCGGATCCTGGCTCTCGACCGGTTCGACGGCACGTCATGGCGCTCCTCGGAGCGGAAGGTCACCGATGTGCCGGAGCGGCTGCCCGAGCCGGTGGGACTGAGCCCGTCGGTCCAGGTCACCGAGGTCCGCACCAACATCTCCGCGGCCGGTTCGTACAAGCAGAACTGGCTGCCGATGCCCTTCCCGGCGACGACGGTGGCCATCGACGGCCGCTGGCGGTACGAGCCCGCGGGACGGACTCTGGTCGGCGACCGCGACCAGACCACGTCCGGCGCGCAGTACTCGGTCAACAGCCTGATCGTGCAGCCCACCCAGGAGCAGCTGGCGGCCGCGCCCGCGGCGCCCGCCGCGCTGCTCCAGGAGTACACCAGGGTCCCCGATGTGCTGCCCGAGGACGTCGGGAAGACGGCGCTCACGGTGACCGAGGGCGCGGCCAACGACTACGAGCGGGCGAAGAAGCTCGAGGACTGGTTCTCGCTCGACGGCGGCTTCACCTACGACACCGACGTCCGGTCGGGTACGGGCGTCACTGCCATCAGCCGCTTCCTGAAGCAGAAGAAGGGCTTCTGCGTCCACTTCTCCTTCTCGATGGCCGCGATGGCGCGCACGCTGGGCATCCCGGCCCGGGTCGCCGTGGGTTTCCAGCCGGGCGCCACACAGTCGGACGGCACGGTGTCGGTCGGCCTGCGCGATGCCCACGCATGGCCCGAGCTGTACTTCGAGGGTGTGGGATGGACCCGTTTCGAGCCGACCCCGAGCCGTGGGTCCAGGCCCGACTACACCCGGGAGCAGACGCCCGTCGGCGGTCCCTCTGATCCGGCACGGCCGGAGGAGGGCGCTTCCGCCGCCCCCGAGCAGTCGGACCGTCCGCAGGACGCGTGCCCCCGGCACGAACGGGAGTTGGGCGAGTGCGGCGCCGCCGATCCGCGTGACGTGCAGCCCCCGCAGGCGCAGGACTCGTCGCTGGGCACGGTGCTGCTGACCGCCCTCGGTGTCGCTGCCGGACTGCTGCTGCTGTCGGTGCCCTTGCTGTGGCGGATCGTGACGCGTTCCCGGAGGCTGTCCGGATCCCCGGTCCGGCCGGCGAAGGGGGACGAACCGCATGCACGGGGTTCGTCCGCCGGGCCCGCCGGCGCCGATGCCGTGTCGCTCGACGCTCAGGGCAGCGCGGCCGCCGGGCGTACGGCGGTGGCCGACCCCGGCCGGACGCTGGCCATATGGCAGGAGGTCACGGACTCCGCGTGGGACGTGGGCGTTCTGCCCGATGATTCGCTGACGCCCCGCAAGGCGGCGGCACGCATCGTCCGGCTGGGCAAGCTGGAGGACGAACCGGCGGCAGCCGTGCACCGGATGGCCCGTTCGGTGGAGCAGGTCCTCTACGCGCCCGTTCCGAAGTCCGCCACGGGCCTCGCCGAGGACGCCCGGCGGATCCAGGCGGGGCTGCTCGGTGCCGTGGGCTTTGGGACCCGGATGCGGGCCGTGCTGCTGCCCCGCTCCTCCGTCCGCGCCGTATGGGCGCTGACCGAGCGCTGGTCGGCCGTCACAGACCGGTGGCACATACGGCGGCTGAGGCTGAACCGGTGGGCCCAGACTCTCCGTCGGCCGTCGCGGCAGCAGGGCTGAGCGGCTCGGCGCGAGCTCCCTTGGGCCCGGCTCACGGGCAGGCCAAAGGGGCCGCTACCCCCGGCCGGGCTCACGGGCAGGGCGCCCGCCCGGCTACCTCACGGGCCGGCCGACCGGCTCCAGCCTTCGCGGGGCCGCTCCCGGCCGGCCCGGAAGCTCGCGGGGCTCGGCCGGAAGCATCCCGGAGTCGGTCACGGGCCCCGGGGGCGCCGCAGGTGCCCGGGCCTGCGGACGAGGAGCGCCCCGTGACACGTGTGAGGGGCGACGCCGTCCGGCGTCGCCCCTCACATACGTTCCAGCTCTGTACAGGCTTGCGGTCCGCGGTCCTCAGCGGCCGCCCTGACCACCCTGTTCGTCGCGGCGGCGCTGCCACCGCTGCTCGATCCGGCTCATCATCGATCTGTGCTGGTGAGACTTACGACGCCCCTGTTCACCGGAGGCGGCCTGCTGTTCGCCCGGCTTCGGCGCCTTGCGCCAGCCGGTGATCGCGAGAACCGCGCAGCCGAGCATCACGAGGAAGCCCACCACACTGATCCAGATCTGCTGGGCGACCATTCCGGCCATGAGGAGCGCGATACCCACCAGGAAGCCTGCGACTGCCTGGTAGACCCGTCGCCGGGTGTACGTACGCAGCCCGCTTCCCTCGAGCACTGTCGCGAACTTGGGATCTTCGGCGTACAGCGCTCGCTCCATCTGCTCGAGCATTCGCTGCTCGTGCTCCGAGAGCGGCACGGAGTCCTCCTCG
>NZ_JBEZKP010000023.1:8522-99046 GCF_040706335.1 Streptomyces sp. NPDC048389
CTGTCGCGAACTTGGGATCTTCGGCGTACAGCGCTCGCTCCATCTGCTCGAGCATTCGCTGCTCGTGCTCCGAGAGCGGCACGGAGTCCTCCTCGTCGTCGGTCGCGGGGACGACCGGTATGCGGCCCTTTCAGGATAGGCAGGGATTCGCCCCCGTGAAACCCGCCCTCTCGTAAACGCCATTCCGGGCCGCCATGCCCGATCGGGGTGCTGAGGCGTTGATTCCCCAACCTCCGATCCGTCATGCCGGATGGTGTCCCCCGATCATACGGTGCGAAACGCGCCGACGGAGGGTCTGTGGCCTACTCCATCTGCGGCTGCGCCCCTGATCAGCCCCGCTTCTCGCCCAGAACGTGCAGCTGGGTCGCGACGGAGTGGAAGGCCGGCAGCTCGGCGGCCGCCGCCTCCAGCCTCAGCAACGCCTCCAGAGCACCGGGCTCGGTGTCCACCAGAACGCCGGGAACCAGGTCGGCGAAGACCCGCACGCCATGTACCGCGCCGACCTCCACACCGGTCCGGCCGACCAGCTCGGTGAGCTGTTCGGCCGTGAAACGGCGGGGTACCGGGTCGCCCGTGCCCCAGCGGCCGTCGGGGTCGCTCAGCGCCTGGCGGGCGTCGTTGAAATGACCGGCCAGGGCACGGGCGAGGACGGCGCCGCCGAGCCCGGCGGCGAGCAGGCTGAGCGCTCCGCCGGGGCGCAGGGCCTCGACCGCGTTGCGCACGCCCTCTGCGGGGTCGTCCACGTACTCCAGGACGCCGTGGCACAGAACCGCGTCGTACCCCTCGCGCTCGACCACGTCGAAGAGACCGTGGATGTCGCCCTGGACGCCGCGCACCCGGTCGGCGACACCGGCCTCCGCGGCCCGGCGCTCGAGCGCGAACAGGGCGTTCGGGCTGGGGTCGACGACGGTGACCCGGTGGCCGAGCCGGGCGGCGGGCACCGCGAAGTTGCCGGTGCCGCCGCCGGTGTCGAGGATGTCCAGGCGGTCCGTCCCGGTCGCCTTGACCCGGTGGTCGAGGGCGTCCTTGAGGACCTCCCAGACCACGGCGGTGCGGACTGAGGCGCGAGAGGGGCGCGGTGGGGTCTCCCCACCGGTGGGGGACGGTTCCGACACGGCAGTTGGCTCCTCGGGCGATGTTGCTGGCTGGCCTGCGCCCACCCTATTGCCTCCGCGGTCCCGGCCGGCGCTCCGTCTCGTCCTGCGGCGCCGCCTGCTCCGGCTGCCGGCCCCTGGGCTGCGGCAGCACCGGCTGCAGCACGAGCAGTCGCTCCACGAGCCGCAGGAACATGGCGGCGTCCCGGAGCAGGTCGTCGGCCTCGCGATGGCTGGCCGCGCCCCGTATGCCCGCCTCGGCGCGGGCACGGCGCTCGGCCCCGGAGGCGAACAGCAGGCTCCACTCGGACAGTTCCGGCGCTATCTCCGGCAGGACCTCCCAGGCACTGCGGATCCCTCCCCCACGGCTCCGCCGTGAGGATGCCCCGTGTCTGCGCCGCTCACCGGTCTCGGGACGGCCGCGGGCCGCGAGCACCGCGGCGGCGGTGCGCAGGGCGGCCAGATGCGCCGTGGCATACCGCTCGTTGGGCTGGTCGAAGGTCGCCGCCTCGTCGAGCCCGGAGCGGGCCCGGGCGAGCAGGTCGAGGGCGGCGGGCGGCGCGGTGGCCCGGCGCGGGACGGGGTGGACGTCCTGCGCGGGGCCGGTCGGTGAGGGGGCAGGGCCGGTGGCGCGGCGCCGGTGTGCGGCGGCGGCTGAGTAGCTGGCCATGACGAGCCTCCTGTCGTCGTGTGACGGCGCTGTGGCCGTATGTGTCCATCGTGGAGGGGCCCACTGACAATCCCCGTTGACCTGGCCCTTTGCGTCGATCAGGACTCGGAGGTAACTTTTTGCACTGACTGGTCAGTACAAAACTGCCGGAGGGATTTCGGGGATGGGAGTCGGGGTGGGAGACCTGGACGGCCCGCACGGCGCGGCCGTGAGCGCGTCGGGGTTCGGGCTCAAGGGACCGCGTGGCTGGGCGTTCCGCTCGGTGGACGTCGACGCGGAGCCGGGCGCGCTGGTGGCGATCGAGGGCCCGTCCGGCTCCGGGCGCACCTGCCTGCTGCTCGCGCTCGCCGGTCGCATGCGGGCCACCGAGGGAAGCGCCGAGGTCGCGGGCCTGCCGCTGCCGCGCAGAATGTCGGCTGTGCGCCGGATCAGCGCGCTCGGCCCGGTACCGGGTGTCAGCGATCTCGATCCGGCACTCACCGTGGCCGAGCACCTGCGCGAGCGGGCGCTGCTGAAGCGACGCTTCGACGGTTCGCTCCTCGCTCTGCTGAGGCCGCGCACGGAGCGAGCGGCTGCCGCACGCAAGCACGTCGACGGGGCCCTCGCGGCCGCCGGGCTCGATCTCGCGTCGCTGCCCAAACGGGAACGCACCGCCGTGCGCGACCTCGATCGGCTCGAGGAACTGCGGCTCTCCGTGGCCCTCGCGCTGATCGCCCGCCCCCGGCTGCTCGCGGTCGACGACGTGGACCTCAAGCTCTCCGACGCGGAACGGGCCACTGCCTGGGCCCTGCTGCGCTCGATCGCCGACGGCGGCACGACCGTGCTGGCCGTGTGCAGCCAGGCCCCGGACGACGCCCTCACCGTGCCCACCGGGGCAGCGCCGGCGCCCGACCCGGACGCCGACGCCGATGCCCCGGCCGCCGACACCACCGGGCACGACTCCGCGACCGGAACGGAGCCCACGCCTCCCGCCCACGGCCCAGGCACCGGCCCAGGCACCGGCACCGGCCCAGGCACCGGCACCGGCACCGGCACCGGCACCGGCACCGGCACCGGCAACAGCGTCGAACCCGGCGCAGGTACCACCACCGCCGACGCCACCACCGTCCACCGCGACACCGAAACCCACACCCACACCCAAGCCCAAACTCACACCGACACCGACGAGGAGGGCCCGGCCGATGCGATCGCCGAAACTGGCCGCGCTTGAGCTGAAGCGCTTCGGCCGGGGCAAGCTGCCGGCCGCCGCGATCGTCGCCGTACTGCTGCTGCCGCTGCTCTACGGCGCCCTGTACCTGTACTCCTTCTGGGACCCGTACGGCAGGCTCGACCGGCTCCCCGTCGCCCTCGTCAACGAGGACAAGGGCGCCACCACGGCCGGCACGAAGCTCGCCGCAGGGGACGAGATCACCGAGCACCTGCGCGACAGCAAGGTCTTCGAGTGGCACGAGGTCAGCGACGCCGAGGCCCGCGACGGTGTGGAGGACGGCACGTACTACCTCTCGCTGACCGTGCCGGCGGACTTCAGCCGGCGCATCGCCTCGAGCTCGGGCGACTCCCCCGAGACGGGTGCGCTCCAGGTCCGCACGAACGACGCGAACAACTACATCGTCGGGCAGATCTCCCGGACGGTCTTCTCCGAGGTGCGCAGGGCCGCCTCGACCGACACCTCGCGCTCGTTCCTCGACCGGATCTTCATCTCGTTCTCCGACATCCACGAGGCGACCGAGAAGGCCGCTGAGGGGGCCGACAAGCTCAAGAGCGGCGTCGGTGAGGCCAAGAAGGGCTCCGAGAACCTCGCGAACGGCCTGAAGGACGCCAAGAAGGGCAGCGGCAAGCTCGCCGGAGGCATCAACACGCTGCACAAGGGTGCCGGTGAGCTGGAGACGGGGTCCCGTCAGGTCGCCGAAGGCACCCAGCAGCTGGCCGACAGGGTCAAGGGCTCTGCCGCCCGCGCCCGCCCCTATCTCAAGGACAACGGCAAGTCGATCGGGGACTCGGCACGGCTGGTGGCCGACACGTCCCGTGCCGTCCAGCACAACCTGGACCGACTGGTCGAACGGGCCCCGGCCGCCACCGTCCTGGCCCACAAGTCCGCCGACGCGCTGAGCGAGATCCATCGCACCCAGTGCGAGGAGGCCCTGGTACCGGATACCCGGGCCTGCCCGGAGCTGAAGCGGGCCAAGGTGACGGCGGCGGATGTCGCCACGATCGCGGACGACCTCAACGTGCTGGTCGCCAACAGCGACGGCGACCTGAAGAAGCTGCAGAAGCAACTCGCCGACCTCGAGAAGAAGGCCGACGCCCTCGCCGAGCGGTCCCCGAAGCTGGACGAGGACCTGGAGTACGCGGTCGGCAAGATCAACGAGCTCAACAGCGGCGCGCACAAGGTCGCCACGGGCGCGGCCCGGCTGCACGCCGGACTCACCACCGCCAAGGCCGGCTCCACCGACCTGGACACGGGCGTCGGCAGGCTCAAGAAGGGCGCCGGTGAGCTGGACGGCGGGCTGTTCCGGCTGGCCGACGGGTCGACCGAGCTGGCGGCCGGGCTGGACAAGGGGGTCGACAAGATCCCCGACTACGACAAGAAGGAGCGCGACCGCCGCACCGAGGTGATGGCCGACCCGGTCCAGCTGGCCGGCCGGTCCCTGCATGCGGCGCCCAACTACGGCACCGGCTTCGCCCCGTACTTCATCCCGCTCTCCCTGTGGGTCGGCGCGATGGTGGCGTACATGATCATCCAGCCGCTGAACCGCCGGGCCCTGTCCACCGGAGCCTCCGCATGGCGGATCGCGCTGGCGGGCCTGCTCCCGGTGGCGTCGATCGGCCTGCTCCAGGTCGCCGCCCTGATGTCCGTCCTGCACTGGGGTCTCGGACTCGAGATGGCGAACGCGGCCGGCACGGTCGGCTTCCTCGCACTCGTCACCTGCTGCTTCGCGGCGATCATCCAGTGGCTCAACGCCCGCTTCGGTGCCGCCGGGCGGATCCTGGTCCTGGCGGTTCTGATGCTCCAGCTGACGTCGGCCGGCGGCACCTATCCGGTTCAGACGAGCCCCGGCTTCTTCAACGCGGTCCACCCGTTCCTGCCGATGACGTACGTCGTCGAGGCGCTGCGCAGGCTCATCACGGGCGGCGGGGCCGGTCCGGTGTGGCAGGCGTGTGCGGTGCTGCTCGCCTTCACCGCGGGAGCCCTGGCACTGACCGCCCTGTCCGCGCGGCGCAAGCAGGTGTGGACGCTCGACCGGCTTCACCCCGAGCTGACTCTGTGACGGCGGGCGGACCTGTGAGAATCGAAGTCATGGACAGCAGCAGCACCAGACGCCGGGCGACCCGCGCCAAGCTCTACGAGGCAGCCGTCACGCTCATCGCCGAGCAGGGCTTCTCGGCGACGACGGTCGACGAGATCGCCGAGCGGGCCGGAGTCGCCAAGGGCACGGTGTACTACAACTTCAAGAGCAAGACAGAGCTGTTCGAGGAGCTGCTGCGCTTCGGCGTCGGCCTCCTCACGGCCTCGCTGCAGGAGGCCGCGGACCGGACGGCGGACCGCGGCGGCTCCAAGGTCGAGGCGCTGGACGAGATGATCAGGGCCGGTCTGGTCTTCATCGACCGCTACCCGGCCTTCACCCAGCTGTACGTCGCCGAGCTGTGGCGCACCAACCGCGCCTGGCAGTCCACGCTCCTCGTGGTGCGCCAGGAGGCGGTGGCCGTCGTGGAGACGGTGCTGCGGGAGGGTGTGGAAACGGGTGAGCTGAGCGAGGAGATCGACATCCCGCTCACGGCCGCCGCGCTGGTCGGGATGGTGCTGGTGGCCGCGCTGGACTGGCAGGCGTTCCAGCGGGAGCGGTCACTGGACGATGTGCACGGGGCACTGTCGCTGCTGCTGCACGGCCGGGTGAGCGGCCGCCGGGACTGACGACGTCCCTTTCCTGGCCGGGCATCACAGGAACGCCGGGCGGGCTGGATCTCCAGCCCGCCCGGCGTCTCCCGTCCCCCGCCTCCCCGTTCCCTGTCCCCCGCTTCCCCCTGGTCCGAAGAGCCCGGTCCCCCGTTGTTCCCCCTTGGTCCTGGGCCCTCCGTACCGCAACCCCCGTTCCGTCAGGGGAGCCGCGCCGTTCCGCCGCCCCGTGCCGGCGGTGCCGGCGCCGCGCCCCTTCCGTGACCCCCACTCTTCCGTCCGGGCGGGCCGGGCCCCATCCGCGCGGGTACTCAAGTGGGTGCCTAGGTACGGGTACTCAGCTCTCCGTACTGATCCTCACTCGCCGGGCCGCCGAACTGGTTACGATCGCGTCCGTGTCCGTACTCCCTCTCGTCTTCACCAGCGGCTGGGCCAGCGGGGTCAACGCCTATGCGGTGATCCTGCTGTTCGGCGTCTTCGGTGCGACCGGCGTCTCCGACCAGGTGCCCGAGTCGCTGCAGCGCACCGATGTCATGATCGTCGCCGGCGTGCTCTTCCTGTGCGAGGCGGTGGCGGACAAGATCCCGTACGTCGACTCGATATGGGACTCGGTCCATACGGTGATCCGCCCCGTGGCCGGTGCCGTGGTCGCCGCGCTGCTGGCGGGCCAGAGCGGGTCACTGCCCGAGATCGCGGCGGCCGCCGTGGGCGGCTCCACCGCGCTGCTCAGCCATCTGGTCAAGGCCGGCACCCGCATGGCCGTCAACACCTCGCCCGAGCCGTTCAGCAACATCGGTGTGAGCCTGGCGGAGGACCTGGGCGTCGCCGGAATCATCTCCTTCGCGGTCTTCAATCCGGTGGCCGCCGCGGTGATCGCGGGCACGCTGCTGGCACTGGGCATCGTCACGGTGGTCTTCCTCGCCGCCAGGATCCGCAGTTTCCTGCGGCGCAGGGCGCGCCGCCGGGAGGAGAAACGGCTGGCGGGCGCGGGGGTGTGAAGCCCTTCCGGCCAGAGGTGCGCCGTCCGGAGGCGCCCGGGCCTGAGCTCCGCCGCCCCGGACCGCGGCCCGCCGGACGCGGGTAATAAAGTCACGGGCATGGCACGGATTGCGGTGATCGGCGCCGGGATGGGCGCCATGGCGGCTGCCGCCCGGCTGGCCGTGGCAGGCCACCGGGTGACGGTGTACGAGCGTGCGTCCACGCACGGCGGCTCGGTGGGGCGCTTCGAGCGGGACGGCTTCGCCTTCGACACCGGCCCCGGTCTGCTGCATCTCCCCGCTGTCTGGCGGGACCTGTTCATCAAGACCGGCAAGGAGCCGCTGGAACGGTGCGTCGAGCTGACTCAGGTCGATCCGGCGAGCCGGCACGTCTTCGCCGACGGGACGGACGTCCTGCTGCCCAACGTGTCGCGGGCCGGCATCCTTTCCGCTCTGGAGACGGCGCTCGGGCCCGGCTCGGGCGAACGCTGGGGCGGGTTCCTCGGCCGCGCCGGGGACGCCTGGGAGCGTTCACGCCGTCCGCTGCTGGAGGAACCGCTGCCCGCGGACACTTCTCCGCTCTCGAAGGACCCCTATCCGGCGCTCCGGCAGGGCCTGTTGCGGCGGTCCGCCCGCACGCTCGGCGAGATCGGCGCCCGCGAGCTGCGTGACCCGCGCCTGGCCGCGCTGCTCGACAGCCATGCCACGGCGTACGGGCTGGATCCGCGCACCGCGCCCGCCGCCGCCGCGGTGCTGCCGTACATGGAGCAGACCTTCGGCTCCTGGTACGTGAAGGGCGGCCTGCGCGCCCTCGCCGACGCGGTGCACGAGCGGTGCCTGGCCAGAAAGGTGGAGTTCGTCCTCGGCACCGCCGTGACGGGCGTGCTCGAGAAGGACGGCCGTGTGGTGGGCCTGGAGCTGGAGAGCGGCGGCCCGGTGGAGGCGGACGTCGTGGTGTCCGGAGCCCCGGTGCCCGCCCTGTTCGAGGACCGGATCGTGGCGTGGGACCGCCGGGACGAGTCCCCGCACCGGCGGCCCGATGCGCGCACCGGGCGGCTGACGGTCCATCTGGCGCTGCGCGGCGGCCGGCCGGACGACGCCGTGCACCGCACCGTGGTACACGCCCCGGACGCGGCGGCCGAATGGGACGCGATCGACGCCGGCACCACAGGCACGCACCCGACCGTGACCGTCATGCGCCCCGACGACCCGTTGCTGCGGCCCGACGACGGCCACGAGTCGGTCACTCTGACGGCTACCGCGCCGGCCGGGCTGAACGACGGGCGGACCTGGGCCGAGGCGGCCGAAGCGGCGGCCGACCGGATGGTGGCGGCGGCGGAGTCCGCGGTGCCGGACCTGCGCGGGCGGATCCTGTGGCGTGAGGTGCGCACCCCCGACGACACCCGCCGCGACACCGCCTGCGCGGCGGTCCCGGCCCCGGCTCTGGCCGGCCGGTCCGGCGCGTTCCTTCCGGAGCCCAACTCCGGGCCGCTGCCCGGTCTGTACTTCGCCGGCGGCTGGGCGCATCCCGGCGGCGGGCTGGCGCACGCGGGCATGTCCGGAGCACTGGTGGCGGGACTGATCGTGGAGGGCCCGGACTTCCGCGGCTCGCGCTGAGCGGCCGCACTGCCACCGCCGCACTGCCACCGCCGCTCGGCACGGGCAGTCGCTCCTCAGGAGCGGTACCGCCTCAACGGACCCGTAATACCGCTCATGAGCGGTAGCGCTGCTCAGTAGCGGCTGTTCAGTAGCGGCTGTTCAGTAGCGGTACTGCTGCTCGTTGTAGCCGGAGTCGTAGTAGGCGGTGGGCGGCTGCTCCTCGTCGCCTTCGCGCTGCTGCGGCACCCATACACCGCCGGGCGGCGTCTCGCTGTAGCCGTCCTGCTGCGCGTAGGCGGCGTACTGCTGCTGTTGCTGCTCGCCGTAGGTGTCGTAGGTGCTGTACTGCTGGCCGCCCACATAGGGGTCGGAGTAGGTGGCGTACTGCTGGCCGCTGCCGTAGTCGTACTGGCCGGCGTAGGTGGGCTGCTCCGCGGGCTGCTGCCGGGAGTGGTCGGCGTACGCGTCATAGGCGCCGTACCCCGAGGCGTACGGCACCTGGCCGGGGGCCTCTTCCGCGGGAACGTCGTGCTGCGGCTCGTCCTGGTGGGCCGCGTAGGCCGCCGGGGTGTAGACGCCGTACTGGCCGGTGTCGTCCGGCATCGGCTGCGGCTCGTACACGCCCGCGTCGTCCTCGGCCGCGGCCCGGCCCTGCTCGGGCGTGTCGTAGGACAGGTCGGTGACCTCGAGCGTGGGCTCCCGGTCGGCCTGCGGGGCGGCGCCGGACCTGCGCCGCCTGCTCACGCCGGGGCTCCCGCCCAGGGCCCAGCCGGTGGAGAAGCCGCGCCGGAAGGAGAGCGTCACATAGGTCTGGCCGACCGCGAACGCCATGGCTCCCAGCGCGATCACCACGACGGAGGGCAGCAGCACGCCTATGACGACCCCGAGGAAGCCGCAGAACGCCAGTACCCGCCAGCGCAGGCGTGCCTTGTACTGCAGCAGCACCTCGCCGAGCAGCCACAGCGCGACGATGCCGAACGCGACGTAGAGGACCGTCCAGCCCATGTCCGCCCCTCTCGTACGGCCGCCGGCCCCGGGGCGGGGCGGGTACGACCGGTCAGGACTGCTCGTGCAGTCCGAGATTCTCGTAGATCTCGAGCGTCGCGGTGGAGTTGTTGAGCGTGATGAAGTGCAGCCCTGGGACACCCTCGGCAAGCAGCCTCGCGCAGAACTCCGTCGCGAACTCGATGCCAATGGAGCGTACAGCGGCAGGATCGTCCTTGACCGCGAGGATCCGCATCTTCAGCTCGGCCGGGAAGTGCGCGTTGCTGAGGGTGGCGAACCGTTCGATCTGTCTGACGCTGGTGACGGGCATGATCTCGGGGATGATCGGGGTTTCGCAACCCGCTGCACCGACCCGGTCGCGAAGGCGCAGATAGTCCTCGGGCCGGAAGAACATCTGCGTGATCGCGTAGTCGGCGCCGGCACGGCACTTGTCCACGAAGTGCCGGACGTCCTCGTCCCACACGGACGAGCGCGGGTGCATCTCGGGGAACGCCGCCACACCGACGCAGAAGTCGCCGGACTCCTTGATGAGCCGGACCAGGTCGGCCGCGTACTGCACTCCCTCGGGGTGCTTGACCCACTCGCCCATCGGGTCGCCGGGCGGGTCGCCGCGGACGGCGAGGATGTTGCGGATACCGGCGTCCGCGTACTGGCCGATCATGTTGCGCAGCTCGGCGACGGAGTGGTTCACCGCGGTGAGGTGGGCGACGGGCGTGAGGGTCGTGTCCGCCGCGATCTGCTGGGTCGCCCTGACGGTGCCTGCGCGGGTGGAGCCGCCGGCGCCGTAGGTCACCGAGACGAAGTGCGGAGCGACCGCTTCGACCCTGCGCAGCGCGTTCCACAGGTTCCGCTCGCCCTTTTCCGTCTTGGGCGCCCAGAACTCGAACGAGTACGACGTCTTTCCCGTCGCAAGCATGTCGCGCACCGTGCGCGCGCGATCAGTTCTGGTGGAAGCAGTACCGAGGGCCATACCGGCAGGTTAGCCAGACGACGGGGGTCCCCCAAGCGGATCAGGGAAAAATGTCCCCTTTGCCCATCTCTTGTCCACCCCTTGGACAGAAAACGGACGATCAGTGCTGCGAGCCACCGCCGCGACGGCCGAGGTCAGCACCTGGCTCTGATCCGCTTCGCCAGCCCGGCAGCGGCCGACGCCGGGTCATCGGCCTCGGTGATCGCCCGTACGACGACGATCCTGCGCGCGCCGGCGTCCAGCACCTCGTCCAGATTGCCCGCGTCGATGCCGCCGATGGCGAACCACGGCCGCTCGGAGCTCAGCGCCGCCGCGTACCGCACCAGATCGAGACCGGGAGCGTGGCGGCCCGGCTTGGTGGGAGTGGGCCAGCAGGGGCCGGTGCAGTAGTAGTCCACGCCCGGCTCGACCGCGGCGGCGGCCGCCTCGGACTCCGCGTGCGTCGAGCGGCCGATCAGCACGCCGTCGCCGAGGATCGCCCGCGCGGCGGGCACCGGCAGGTCGCCCTGGCCCAGGTGCAGCACGTCCGCGCCGATGGCGTGCGCCACATCGGCGCGGTCGTTCACCGCGAGAAGCCTGCCGTGCCTGCGGCAGGCGTCGGCGAAGACCTGGAGGTGCTCCAGCTCCTCACCGGCCTCCATGCCCTTGTCCCGCAGCTGCACGATGTCCACGCCGGACGCCAGCACGGCGTCGAGGAACTCGGGAAGGTCACCCTGCCTCTTACGGGCGTCCGTGCACAGATAGAGCCGGGCGTCGGACAGCAGCGAGCGAGCCGTGGCCATGAGGCGATCCCCCCGTCGGGCGGCCGGATGTACGGGCCGGGTCCGGCCCGGTCCGTACATCCCGCCGCGTTGGTGTTTCCGATACGTCAGACGGCGAGCGCCTGTGCCCGGCGCTTCACCTCCGTACCGCGATTCTCGCTGAGCGCCTGCGCGGGCGTGCCCGGCAGGGTCGGGTCGGAGGTGAAGAGCCACTCCAGCATCTCTTCGTCGGTGAAGCCGTCGTCCCTCAGGAGGGTCAGAGTCCCCGAGAGGCCCTTGACCACCTTGTTGCCGTCGATGAAGGCGGCAGGCACCTGGAGCGCCCGGTTCTCGCCGCGGCGCACCGCGATCAGCTGGCCTTCCTTGACCAACTGCCGCACGCGCGTCACCTCGACATCGAGCATTTCCGCGATGTCCGGCAGGTGGAGCCAGGCGGGGACGAGAGCATCGATCTTTGCGTCAATCTCGGTCACGGGACAAGCCTGCCATCCAGGACCGACAGCCGGAAGCCGGGACCTGCCGTACCGCTCGTCCAGAGGGACCCCGCCGTGGCCCTCCAAGGGCCCCGCCGACGCCTTCGGCGGGATCCGGCCGCCCCCTTCAGAGGGGCCTGGCCGCGGCTTTCAGGGGGACCGAAGGGTCGGCTGCCCGCCCCGGATCCAGCGCCGCCCCGGACACGATCAGCTTGCGTCCCTGCGCCAGGTCACGCGGTCGGCCGACGGCCAGCAGTGCCACCAGGGCGCCGCCACGCAGCCAGAGCACCGACCAGGCGTCTTCGGTGGGGTCGCCGCGCCGGAGCAGGGTGTCGGCGGTGCCGTGGTGGCCGGCGTACTGGACGAAACGGCCGAACTGCTCGGACCAGAAGTACGGCACCGGGTCGTACGGCTCGATACCCGCGGCGCCGGTGGTGCCCTCATCGCCGGTGATGCCTGCGGCGACCGTGCGCGGCCCTTGGAGCGCGTTGTCCCAGTGGTGGACGAGCAGACGCTCCCCGTAGCGGCCGGACGGATACGAGGCGCAGTCCCCCACGGCGTACACATCGGGAGCGGAGGCGCGCAGCCACCGGTCGGCGACGACCGCCCCGTCGGGACCCAGCTCGATGCCGGAGCCGGCGAGCAGGCCGGTGGCGGGCCGGGCGCCGATGCCGACGACGACGGCACCGGCCGGAATCCTGCGGCCCCCGGCCAGCACGACGGTGCCCGGCTCGACCGCGTCGACCCGGGCACCGGTGAGCAGCTCGGCCCCGTACTGCGCGTACCAGGCGGCCATCGGGGCGGCGACCTCGGCGGGCATGGTGCCGGCGAGCGGACGGTCGGCGGCCTCCACGACGGTCACCGCGCAGCCGGCCTGACGGGCGGCCGTCGCGAACTCCGCGCCGATCCAGCCGGCACCGACCACGACGATGTCGTGCTTCTCGGCGAGCAGCGGCCGCAGCCGTGCGGCGTCGTCCAGCGTGCGCAGCAGATGGACGCCGGGGACGCCGGACGCGCCCGGCAGGGTGATTGGCTCCGCGCCGGTGGCCAGCACCAGTACGTCGTACGGGACGGGGCCGGTCGCGGTGTCCACCTCGTGGGCGCCCGTACGCACCCCGGTCACCTCGACGCCGAGGCGCAGTTCGACGTCGAGGGCCTCGAAGTCGATGTCGAACGCCGAGCCCTCCGCCGTGCCCAGCAGGACGGCCTTGGACAGCGGTGGCCGGTCGTACGGCTGATGCGGCTCAGCGCCGAGCACGGCGACCGGACCGGTGAAGCCGAGTTCTCGGAGGGCGACCGCCGTCTGGACACCGGCCATGCCGGCGCCGACGATCACCACCCGACGCCGCTCCGCTGTCTGCTGCTGCCGTTCGTCCACCCGCACACCTTACGTACCTGACGACCGGTCAGGAAGGCAGTTCCTCCACCACGCTCGTCCCGCTGCCCTCCCGGGACTCCCACTCCCACGTCTCCTCCAGCCGCACCCTCCCGTCCGGCAGCTCCACGACCGAGGAGACGCAGTGACCGGAGGAGGTTTCGCCGTCGGTCTTCAGCTGCACATAACGGAAGTCCAGCCGGTCGCCTTCCCGAGTCCCCACAAGGTGCCCGCGAACCACGTCACCGCCCGCGTACTCGGCCCAGATCCTGCCCCGCTCCTCGTGGTACCTGAACCGCGTGCGGGTGCCCACCTGGCCCGGGGCCTGGTCCGCGACCGGGGAGAGAACGAGTCCGTCGAGGGTCTTCGCCACTGCTGCGGCTCCCTTACTGGGCGTCGGGGCGGGGGGTTAGGGTGGCCACCGTAAGGCACTCGCGGGAGCCCGGACGCACCGGGCTGAGAGGGAGGCTGACCGGCCTCCGACCGTACGAACCTGATCCGGGTCATGCCGGCGAAGGGAGGGGCTGGACGCCCATGTCGTCTCGTACACCACCTACCCCCGACGTCCTTGTCGTCGGGGGCGGAATCATCGGCCTGGTCACGGCCTGGCGCGCCGCGCAGCAGGGCCTGCGGGTCACCGTCGCCGACCCGGAGCCGGGCGGCGGGGCCGCGCAGGTCGCCGCCGGCATGCTGGCCGCCGTCACCGAACTCCACTACGGCGAGCAGACACTGCTCGGACTCAATCTCGAATCGGCCCGCCGCTACCCGGCCTTCGTCGCCGAGCTGGAGGAGGCGAGCGGGCAGCAGGTCGGCCACCGCTCCTGCGGCACGCTCGCCGTCGCCCTCGACGCCGACGACCGGGCGCATCTGCGCGAACTGCACGCGCTGCAGCGTCGCTCGGGGCTGGACTCCCAATGGCTCTCCGGTCGCGAGTGCCGCCGCCTGGAGCCGATGCTCGCGCCCGGCGTACGCGGCGGTCTGCGGGTGGACGGCGACCACCAGGTCGACCCGCGGCGACTGGCGGCGGCGCTGGTCGTGGCCTGCGAGCGGGCCGGTGTGGGCCTCCGCCGCACCTGGGCGGAGCGGCTGCTCGTCGAGGGCGACCGGGCGGTGGGGGCGGCCCTCGCCGACGGCACGGAAGTGCGCGCCGGTCAGGTCGTGTTGGCGGGCGGCAGCCTGAGCGGCCGGCTGAAGGGCGTACCGGCGGACGTGCCGGTGCCCGTACGGCCGGTGAAGGGCCAGGTCCTGCGGCTGACCGTGCCGCGGGCCTACGCGCCGTTCCTCTCCCGCACCGTGCGCGCCGTGGTGCGCGGCAGCCATGTCTACCTCGTGCCGCGCGAGGACGGCGAGCTCGTCGTCGGCGCGACCAGTGAGGAACTCGGCTGGGACACCACGGTCACCGCGGGCGGGGTGTACGAGTTGCTGCGCGACGCGCACGAACTGGTACCGGGCATCACCGAGCTGCCCCTCGTGGAGACCCGCGCCGGGCTGCGGCCGGGCTCCCCCGACAACGCGCCGCTCCTGGGCTGCACGGAGCTGCCGGGGCTGCTGCTGGCGACCGGGCACTACCGCAACGGGGTGCTGCTGACGCCCGTCACCGGCGACGTGCTGGCCCAGGCGCTGGTGAGCGGCGAACTTCCCGAGGTGGCCCGGCCCTTCTCGCCGCGGCGCTTCACGGCGGGGCACCCGTCGGCGCGGGGGCCGGCCCTTCAGGGGCCCGCACTTCCGGAGACCGGCCTCCAGAAGCCCGGTGTCGAGAAGCCCGGTGTCGAGAAGCCCGATGTTCGGAACCCCGGCCTCCAGGACGCCGGTCTTCGGAACTCCGGCCTCCAGGACCCGGGCCTCCAGGACACCGCGCTCGAGGAGCAGTCCGCATGAACATCTCCGTCAACGGCGAGGCACGCGATCTTGCCGCAGGGACCACGCTGGACACCGTCGTCGCGGAACTCACCGCGGCACCCTCGGGTGTGGCCGCGGCCGTCAACGAGACCGTCGTCCCGCGCAGCCAGTGGCCCGGCACCCCCCTCGGCGACGGTGACCGCGTCGAGATTCTCACCGCAGTGCAGGGAGGCTGATCCGCATGGCAGACGACCGCTTCATCCTCGGCGGGACGACCTTCGACTCCAGGCTGATCATGGGTACCGGCGGGGCACCCAGCCTCGACGTACTCGAACGCTCCCTGGTCGCGAGCGGCACGGAACTCACCACCGTGGCGATGCGCCGCCTTGACCCGACCGTCCAAGGGTCCGTCCTGTCCGTACTGAACCGGCTTGGCATCCGGGTCCTGCCCAACACCGCAGGCTGCTTCACCGCCGGTGAGGCGGTCCTCACCGCGCGTCTGGCGCGGGAGGCGCTGGGCACCGACTGGATCAAGCTCGAGGTCGTCGCGGACGAGCGGACCCTGCTGCCGGACGCGGTGGAGCTGCTGGACGCGGCGGAGACACTGGTCGACGACGGATTCACGGTCCTTCCGTACACGAACGACGACCCGGTGCTCGCGAAGAAGCTGGAGGACGTGGGCTGTGCCGCGATCATGCCGCTCGGTTCGCCCATCGGCTCCGGGCTGGGGATCCGCAACCCCCACAACTTCCAGCTGATCACCGAGCAGGCGGGCGTGCCGGTGGTGCTCGACGCAGGCGCCGGCACGGCGTCGGACGCGGCGCTCGCGATGGAGCTGGGGTGCGCGGCGGTGATGCTGGCGTCGGCGGTGACGCGGGCGCAGGAGCCGGTCCTGATGGCGGAGGCCATGCGGCACGCGGTGGAGGCGGGGCGGCTGGCGTACCGGGCGGGCCGGATCCCCCGCCGCCACTTCGCCGAGGCGTCGTCCCCGGTCGAGGGCCGCGCGACGCTGGACCCGGAGCGGCCGGCGTTCTGACGGGCGGACGGCGGTGGGCGCTGGCGGCGCGGCCGCTGCGCCGGGCTTGTCCCCCCACCCGCCGTTCCCGCTGCACCGCAGCGCTACCCCCGCCACACGGCAGGCGGGCCCCGCGCCCCGGTACCGCGCTTCGCGCGGTGGCCTCACGCCCTCCCCCACCGTCCGGTGGCCGTGGGAGTACCCCCGATCGGTCTGGTCGTCGCTGCGCGGAAATCCAGCCCCGCCGGACACACCCGGCCCCGCCGGGCGCGTTCCAGCCCGGCGACTGAGGCGGGGGTACGGGACGGAGCCCCGACGAGGCCGGCGCATCCAGCCCCGCCGGCGATTGAGGCGCGAGATGAGGTACGGGGGCGGAGCCCGGGTCGGGTCCGGGCGGAGCCCGGGTCGGGGGGAAGAGGGGCCCCGCGCGTCACAGGTCGGCTGCAGTCCCGGCCCTCTTCCGCACGGCCGTCGGACCTGTCCGACCCGGCTCGTAGAATCGGCGCGTGGATACGACCCTCCAGGACCCCCTCGTCGGGCAGGTGCTCGACGGCCGCTACCGAGTCGATGAGCGCATCGCCGTCGGCGGCATGGCCACGGTCTACCGGGCCGTCGACACCCGTCTCGACCGGGAGCTCGCCCTCAAGGTGATGCACCCGGATCTCGCCACGGACGCCACGTTCGTGGAGCGTTTCATCCGCGAGGCCAAGTCCGTGGCGCGGCTCGCCCACCCCAATGTCGTGGGCGTCTTCGACCAGGGCGCCCAGGGGGCGTATGTCTATCTGGCCATGGAGTACGTCGAGGGCTGCACGCTGCGGGACGTGCTGCGCGAGCGCGGCGCGCTCCGGCCCCGGGCGGCGCTCGACATCCTGGAGT
Source organism: Streptomyces sp. NPDC048389 (assembly GCF_040706335.1). Taxonomy (NCBI): domain Bacteria; kingdom Bacillati; phylum Actinomycetota; class Actinomycetes; order Kitasatosporales; family Streptomycetaceae; genus Streptomyces; species Streptomyces sp. NPDC048389. The sequence goes on from NZ_JBEZKP010000023.1 coordinate 25,072, forward strand.
CCGTGCTGGCGGCGCTCGGCGCCGCGCACCGGGCCGGTTTCGTCCACCGGGACATGAAGCCGGAGAACGTGCTGATAGGGGACGACGGCCGGGTGAAGGTCGCCGACTTCGGTCTCGTACGGGCGGTCGGTTCCGTGACCAACACCTCCGGCACGGTTCTCGGCACCGTTTCCTACCTCGCGCCGGAGCAGATCGAGTACGGCACCGCCGATACCCGCGCCGATGTGTACGCGTGCGGGGTGGTTCTCTACGAGATGCTCACCGGCGCCAAGCCGCACGCGGGCGACACTCCGGCCCAGGTGCTCTTCCAGCATCTGAACGCCGACGTGCCGGCGCCGTCCGCGCTCTTCCCCGGGCTCGCCGTCGAGCTGGACGAGCTGGTGGCGAGCGCGACCGCCCGCCATCCCGACGTGCGCCCGCACGACGCGGTGGAACTGCTCGCCCGGACGCGTGAGGCCCGCGCGGCACTCGATGCCGGCCAGCTGGACGCGGCACCCCTGCGGACCCGGCCGGAGGACGGCGCGGACGCCGCGCCGGCCGGCGCGCCCTTCGACGAGGACCGCACGGATGTGATCCCGCGGGCACTGCCCAGCGAGGAGCCGGGCATGCACCACACGGCCCGGCTGATCCTGCCGCACCCCGAGGCGCCGGAGCGGGAACCCGTCCGCTCGCCGGGCCGCGGCGTCGCGCTGTCCCGCCGCGGCCTGATCACCCTGCTGGTCGCGGTGCTCGCCGTGCTGGGTGTCGGCGCAGGCGTCTGGTACATCAACTCGGGCCAGTTCACCCGCGTACCGGCGCTGATCGGCAAGAGCGAGACGGAGGCCCGTCAGGTCCTCGACAAGGCCGGACTCGAGGTGAAGTCGGTCCGCCACGATTTCAGCGAGACCGTCGCCCGCGGCACCGTCATCAGGAGCGACCCCGGTACGAACGAACGGATACGGGGCAACGGCTCCGTGACGATCACCATCTCCCGCGGTCCGAAGATCGTGAAGGTCCCGCAGGTGGAGAACAAACCGCTGGCGCGGGCGGAGCGCGAACTCCGCGCGGCGGGGCTCGCGCCGGGCGTGGTGACCAGGGAGTTCGACGAGAACGTCACGCAGGGCTCGGTGATCCGCACCGACCCGGCCGCGGGCAGCAGTCGCAGCCCCGACACGGCGGTCTCGATCGTGGTCAGCAGGGGCGCGCCGATCGACGTCCCCGATGTCACGGGCGATGCCGTCGCCGAGGCGACCTCCGAGCTCGAGGCAGCCGGGCTGAAGGTCGAGGTCGCCGACGAGCGGATCCACTCGGCCGAGGAGGCCGGGTCGGTCGCCCGGCAGTCGGCGGCCGAGGGCACCCGGCTGGCCCGCGGTGACACGGTCACGCTCACCGTCTCCAAGGGCCCCCGGATGGTCGAGGTCCCCGACGTGGTCGGTGACCCGGTGGACGAGGCCACTGCCGCACTGGAGGAGGCGGGCTTCGTGGTGAAGACCGAGAAGAACTTCCCGTTCCTCGGCGACGAGGTCGAGAGCCAGTCCGTCGAGGGCGGCGGCCAGGCGCCCGAGGGCAGCACCATCACCATCAAGATCAAGGGACTCTGACTCTGATGCGCAACCCTGTCGGCGGCCACGTCCCCGTGGCCGGCGGCCTCGCCACGACCGGACTCGCCTACGCACGGGAGCTGGGTGCGGAGGCCGTGCAGGTCTTCGTGGCCAATCCGCGAGGCTGGGCCATGCCCAAGGGCAACCCGGCGCAGGACGAGAAGTTCCGGACCGAGTGCGCCGCGGAGTCCCTCTCGGCCTGGGTGCATGCCCCGTATCTGATCAACTTCGGCTCTCACACCGAGGCCACGGCCGAGCAGTCCGTCCTCTCGCTGCGGCACTCGCTGCGCCGGGCGAGGGAGATCGGCGCGCTGGGCGTGGTGGTGCACACCGGTTCCGCGACGGGCGGCCGCCCCCGTGAGGTGGCGCTGGCGCAGGTGCGGGAGCGGCTGCTGCCGCTGCTGGACGAGCTGACGCATGACGACGACCCGTTCCTGCTCCTGGAGTCGACCGCCGGGCAGGGCTCCTCACTCTGCTCCCGGACCTGGGACTTCGGCCCCTATTTCGAGGCACTGGACGCCCATCCCAAGCTGGGCGTCTGTCTGGACACCTGCCACATCTTCGCGGCCGGGCACGATCTGGCGGCTGCCGACGGGATGGAGCAGACCCTGGACCTGCTGGTGGGGACCGTGGGTGAGGGCCGGCTCAAGCTGATCCACGCGAACGACTCGAAGGACGTGGCCGGAGCGCACAAGGACCGTCACGAGAACATCGGCGCGGGGCACATCGGCGAGGAGCCGTTCCGTGCGCTCATGTCGCATCCCGCCACCGAAGGCGTGCCGCTGGTCATCGAGACCCCCGGCGGCAAGGAGGGGCACGCGGCGGACGTTGCGCGGCTGAAGAGCCTTCGCTGAGCCCCAGCCCCCGGGCGCCGTGGACGCCCAGCCGGCCGGCTCTTCCGGGGGCGGGCCGGCGATGGCGTTCCTCATCGCGTCCCGGTCCCCACGCACCGCTGAGCCGGACCACGACCGCCGGGAAGCGCGGGGCGCGGGGCGACGGAGAGCACCGGCCGGGAAGCGCCGGCCGAGGCTCAGAGCTCCGGGCCGTCCCCCGGTTCCTCCTGGTAGGAGTAGCGCTGCTCCCGCCAGGGGTCGCCGATGTTGTGGTAGCCCCGCTCCTCCCAGAAACCGCGGCGGTCGGACGTCATGTACTCAACACCGCGGACCCATTTGGGGCCCTTCCAGGCGTACAGATGCGGCACCACCAGACGCAGCGGAAAGCCGTGCTCGGCGGTGAGCAGCTCACCGTCCTTGTGGGTGGCGAAGATCGTGCGGTCGGCGGTGAAGTCCGAGAGGCGCAGATTGGCGCTGAACCCGTACTCCGCCCAGACCATGACATGGCTGACGGCGGGTGCGGGCGGCGCCAGCGCCACGATCGTGCGGGCCTGCACACCGCCCCATTCGGCCCCGAGCATGCTGAACTTCGTCACGCAGTGCAGATCGCCCTCTACGGTCGAGAAGGGCAGCGCCGAGAACTCCTCGTGGTTCCAGCAGTGCTTCTCGCCGTCGGCCGTGGCGCCGAAGACCCTGAACTCCCAGCGGTCCGGCTTGAACTTGGGCACGGGCCCGTAGTGGGTGACGGGCCAGCCTCGCTGCAGTCGCTGCCCCGGCGGAAGCTCGGACTCCTCTTGTGCGCGGTAATCCCGGCTCTCCGGCTGACCCATGCCTTCAATGGTGACAGACCGGGAGGGGTGGTCATGACCAGGTCTGGCCCGATTCGGGCAACTCCTACTAAGCGTGCACTTACTGGACGACCTGTGGCTGTGGTGCGAGGATGCGCGAACCTGCCCAGACACACGCGCGGAAGGAGCCTCTGCAATGCAGGGCGACCCCGAGGTCATCGAGTTCCTCAATGAGCAGCTGACTGCCGAATTGACCGCGATCAACCAGTACTTCCTGCACGCGAAGATGCAGGAGAACTTCGGCTGGACGAAGCTCGCCAAGTACACCCGTGCCGAGTCCTTCGACGAGATGAAGCACGCGGAGGTGCTCACCGACCGGATTCTCTTCCTGGACGGCCTGCCGAACTACCAGCGGCTGTTCCATGTACGCGTCGGGCAGACGGTCACCGAGATGTTCCAGGCCGACCGGCAGGTCGAGGTCGAGGCGATCGACCGCCTCAAGCGCGGCATCGAGGTCATGCGGACGAAGGGGGACATCACCTCGGCGAACATCTTCGAGTCGATCCTCGCCGACGAGGAGCATCACATCGACTACCTCGACACCCAGCTGGAACTGGTCGAGAAGCTCGGTGAGGCGCTCTACATCGCCCAGCTGATCGAGCAGCCGGAGAGCTGACCGCGAGCTGACCGCGAGCCGGCCGGACCGGCGACCGGGACCGGAGGACCGATCGGGGCCCGAGGGCCGACCGGAGACCGGAAGGCCGGAAGCCGGAAGGCCGATCGGGAGCCGGAGGCTACGCCGCTTCGTCGAGCGCCGGGCGGGTCCCGTCGGCGTCGACGGCCAGTACGGACGCGCCCTTGCCCTGGTCCAGCAGCTCACGGCGAGGGCACGCGCCGCGGCCGAGAATCCCCTGGATACGCCGAACGCAGGAACCGCAGTCCGTGCCCGCCTTGGAAACGGAAGCTATCTGGCGGGGGGTGCAGGCACCGGCCTCCGCGTGTTCCTTGACCTGCTTCTCAGTGATACCGAAGCAAGAGCAGACATACACGCGGTTCACCTCCCGGCAGGATCGACTCGGCGCGCCCGTACCGATTGCTCGGTGAGGCTAACCTAACCTTACCCGCCCTTCGGGGACGGCAAAAGTCCCGGGTACGACGGTGGGGCGTGGATCACATCGATCCACGCCCCACGGTCATCGGGCTGTCATTGATCCATTACTGGTCGCGGTACATCTCCGCCACCAGGAAGGCCAGGTCGAGCGACTGGCTGCGGTTGAGCCGGGGGTCGCAGGCCGTCTCGTAGCGCTGGTGCAGATCGTCGACGAAGATCTCGTCGCCGCCGCCCACGCACTCGGTGACGTCGTCACCGGTGAGCTCCACGTGGATGCCGCCCGGGTGGGTGCCGAGCGCCTTGTGGACCTCGAAGAAGCCCTTGACCTCGTCGAGCACGTCGTCGAAGCGGCGCGTCTTGTGCCCGGACGCCGCCTCGAAGGTGTTGCCGTGCATCGGGTCCGTCACCCAGGCCACCGTCGCGCCCGAGGCCGTGACCTTCTCGACCAGCTCGGGGAGCTTGTCGCGGACCTTGTCGGCGCCCATGCGGACGATGAAGGTCAGCCGGCCGGGCTCCCGGTCGGGGTCGAGACGGTCGATGTAGGTCAGCGCCTCGTCCACCGTCGTCGTCGGCCCCAGCTTGATGCCGATCGGGTTGCGGATCTTGGAGGCGAATTCGATGTGCGCGCCGTCCAGCTGGCGGGTGCGCTCACCGATCCAGACCATGTGGCCCGAGGTGTTGTAGAGGCTGCCGGTGCGGGAGTCGGTGCGGGTCAGGGCACCCTCGTAGTCCAGCAGCAGGGCCTCGTGGGAGGCATAGAACTCGACCGTGCGGAACTCCGCCGGGTCGGTGCCGCACGCCTTCATGAAGCTGAGCGCGTTGTCGATCTCGCGGGCGAGCTGCTCGTAGCGCTGGCCGGACGGGGACGACTTCACGAAGTCCTGGTTCCAGGCGTGCACCTGGCGCAGGTCGGCGTAGCCGCCGGTGGTGAAGGCACGGACCAGGTTGAGCGTCGAGGCGGAGGCGTTGTACATCCGCTTCAGGCGCTCGGGGTCCGGGACCCGGGCGGCCTCGGTGAAGTCGAAGCCGTTGACGGAGTCGCCGCGGTAGGTCGGCAGGGTGACGCCGTCGCGGGTCTCGGTCGGCTTGGAGCGTGGCTTCGAGTACTGGCCGGCGATACGGCCGACCTTCACCACGGGCACCGAAGCGGCGTAGGTGAGGACCGCGCCCATCTGGAGCAGGGTCTTGAGTTTGGCCCGGATCTGGTCGGCGGACACCGCGTCGAACGACTCGGCGCAGTCGCCGCCCTGGAGCAGGAACGCCTCGCCCTTGGCGACGGCTCCCATCCGGGCGCGCAGCTGGTCGCACTCGCCCGCGAAGACGAGCGGTGGATACGACTCGAGGTCCGCGACTACTTCGCGCAGAGCCTCGGCATCGGGGTACTCGGGCTGCTGCGCCGCGGGCAGGTTTCGCCAGGTGTTGCCACCAGCGGGGGTGGTCTTAGCGTTCACGGTCACGTCGTCAACATTACGGGGTCCCGGAGGGCGTCCATGCCGTCGCTCACCCAGTGAGACAGCCGTACGCGCGGGCGCGCCGGACGTCGGCCCCTGCACATCGCTACGGCACCGGGGCGGATGGGTTAGGGTCGGCGGCATGTTGGCGCAGCAGGCACAGAGCTGGTGGTGGACCGCACATTCGGCGGCCCACTGACACATCGCGCGCAACATCCGATCGCGAAGGCCGCCCGAGGGGCGGCCTTCAGTCGTTCCCGCACTCCGCGGGGGCCGGCCGTTCCTCCCATCCGGAAGGAACCGACCGCATGATCATCGACAGGCTGCTCGAGGACGACTGCCCTCCCTTCGCGCTGCTGCGCCGCCGTACCCCCGGCCATGACCACGACACCGTCGAGGTCCTGATCGGCGAGGTCCGGGAGGTGGAGCGGCTCGCCGACCTCCCGGTGGGTGGGAGACCTTCGCTCGCGCTGGTCCCGTTCCGCCAGATCGCCGAGCGCGGCTTCGACGTCACCGACGACGGCACGCCCCTGTCGGTACTGGTCGCCGAGGAGTGCCACCGGCTTCCGCTCGCCGAGGCGCTGTCCGCGCTCCCCCGCCGTGCCGTGCGTGTCGTGGGCGGAGAGTTCGACGTCGACGACGAGGAGTACGCGGGCATCGTCCGTCGCGTCCTCGACGACGAGATCGGTCGCGGCGAAGGCGCCAACTTCGTCATCCGCCGGACCTTCACCGGGCGGCTCCCGGGCTTCGGCCGCGCCGACGCGCTGGCGCTGTTCCGCCGGCTGCTGACCGGTGAGCGAGGCGCCTACTGGACCTTCGTCGTGCACACCGGCGAGCGCACGCTGGTCGGCGCGAGCCCGGAGGCGCATGTGCGCATGAGCGGGGGCACGGTCGTGATGAACCCGATCAGCGGCACCTTCCGCTACCCGCCGGAGGGGCCCACCGCAGAGGCACTGCTCGGTTTCCTGGACGACGACAAGGAGCGCGAGGAGCTCTCCATGGTGGTCGACGAGGAGCTGAAGATGATGTGCACGGTCGGCGACATGGGTGGGGGTCCCACCACGCCCCCAGGGCGTAGGGGGAGTGTGGTGGTGGGGCCCCGGCTGAAGGAGATGGCCCACCTCGCGCACACCGAGTACGAGTTGCGGGGCCGTTCCACCCTCGACGTGCGGGAGGTGCTGAAGGAGACCATGTTCGCGGCCACGGTCACCGGCTCGCCGGTGCAGAACGCCTGCCGGGTCATCGAGCGCCACGAAGTGGGCGGGCGCGGCTACTACGCGGGGGCGCTGGCGCTGATCGGGCAGGACGCGGGCGGCGCGCAGACGCTGGACTCGCCGATCCTGATCCGCACCGCCGACATCGACGCCGCAGGAACTCTGCGGGTGCCGGTCGGGGCGACCCTGGTACGGCACTCCGACCCGTCCGGGGAAGTCGCCGAGACCCATGCCAAGGCGGCCGGTGTGCTGGCCGCGCTGGGGGTGCGGCCGGGCCCGGCCCGGACGCGGGGGCCGGTCCCGCGGCTGGCCGACGATCCGCGTGTGCGGGCGGCCCTGGACTCCCGCCGGGCCGGTCTCGCCCCGTTCTGGCTGCGAATGCAGGAGCAGGCCGCGCGGCTCTCCGGGCACGCCCTGATCGTCGACGGGGAGGACACCTTCACCGCCATGCTGGCGCATCTGCTGCGCTCGACCGGCCTGGAGGTCACAGTCCTGCGGTTCGACGAGCCGGGGCTGCGGGAGCGTGCGCTCGGCCACCGGGGGCCCGTGGTGCTGGGTCCCGGCCCCGGCGATCCGGCCGACGACTCCGATCCGAAGATGCGCTTCCTGCGGGCCCTGGCCGCCGATCTTCTGAAGGGGCACCGGCACGGTGTGCTGGGCGTGTGCCTCGGCCATGAAGTGCTGGCGGCGGAGCTGGGCCTGGAGATCGTCCGCAAGGACGAGCCGTACCAGGGGGCGCAGGAGCGGATCGACTTCTTCGGCCGCCCGGAGACGGTCGGCTTCTACAACAGCTTCACCGCGCGCTGCGACCTGGTCACCGCCGCGGAACTGGCCATGCACCGGATCGAGCTCAGTCGGGACGAGGCGACCGGGGACGTCCACGCGCTGCGGGGCAGCGGCTTCGCGTCCGTGCAGTTCCATCCGGAGTCGGTGCTGACCATGAACGGCGCGGCGCTGACGGCGTCGCTGCTGGCGGGTGTGCTGGTCGGCTGAGCGACGGGATCAGGGGGTGGGCGCGGCGGGGACGAGCACGTTCTCGCCGCGCCGGCCGGCGATGTGGTCCCCGATGTTCCGGGCGGTGGTGTCCACGATCTGGGCGACCGCGTCCGCGGTGTAGTACGCCTGGTGGGAGGTGACCAGGACGTTGGGGAAGGTCATGAGCCTGGCCAGGGTGTCGTCGTCGACCGCCTCCATGGACTTGTCGAGGAAGAACAGACCGGCCTCCGCCTCGTACACGTCGAGTCCCACGCCCAGGAAGCGGCCCTTGCGCAGTTCGCCGACGAGGGCTTCGCTGTCGATCAGGCCGCCGCGGCTGGAGTTCACCAGGATCGCGTCGTCCTTCATCGCGCGCAGTTCCCGGGCGCCGATCAGATGCCGGGTGGCCGGCAGCAGCGGCACATGCAGGCTGACCAGGTCCGCGGCGGCGAGGAGTTCGTGCTTGTCGTCGACGTACGTCATGCCCAGTTCTCCGCAGACGGGGTTGGGGGCGACGTCCAGGCCGAGCAGCCGCATACCGAAGCCGTGGGCGATCCGGGTGAACGCCTCGCCGATCCTGCCGGTGCCGATCACGCCGGCGGTGCGGCCGTGCAGGTCGCGGCCCATGAGGCCGTCGAGCCGGAAGTCGAAGTCCCGGGTGCGGTTGGCGGCCCGGACGACACGCCGGTTGACGGCCATGGCGAGTGTCCAGGCGAACTCGGCGACCGAGTACGGCGAGTAGTACGACACCCGGGCGACGGTGAGTCCGAGCCGCCCCGCCACATCGAGGTCGATGTTGTTGAAGCCGGTGGAGCGCTGGGCGATCATCTTCGTGCCGCCGGCGGCGAGGGTCTGAAGCACCTCGGCGTCCAACTGGGCGTTGACGCTGGTGGAGATCACCTCGTGGCCGGCGGCGATGGCGGCGGTGTCCGCGTTCAGGAACACGTCCAGACACCGCACGTCCTCGTGGAGTTCCGCGAAGGCCCTCTCGATGAGCGGCTTTTCGTCGGCCTGGACACCGAAGGCGAGAATTTCCACGGTCTCTCCCGGTTTACGCGCTGTGGGTCGGATATCCGCACATATCCGGATGCCGCGAATATACGGCCCCGCCGCGCCCTCAAGAAGCCGCCCAACGCCGCGTCAGCCCGAGAAGTGGCCCACCGCCGCGTCAGCCGAAGAAGACGCCGACCTCCTCGTAGAGCTTCGGGTCGACCGTCTTGAGCCTGGCCGTCGCCTCTGCGATCGGCACCCGGACGATGTCGGTGCCCTGCAGCGCGACCATCTTGCCGAAGTCGCCGTCGCGCACCGCGTCGATGGCGTGCAGCCCGAAGCGGGTGGCCAGCCAGCGGTCGAAGGCGCTGGGGGTGCCACCGCGCTGGACGTGGCCGAGGACGGTGGTGCGGGCCTCCTTGCCCGTACGGCTCTCGATCTGCTTGGCCAGCCACTCGCCGACGCCCGAGAGCCGTACATGGCCGAAGGAGTCGCGTGTGCCGTCCTTGAGGACCGCCTCCCCGCCCTTGGGCATGGCACCCTCCGCGACCACCACGATCGGGGCGTAGCTCGCCCTGAAGCGTGAGGTGACCCAGGCGCAGACCTGGTCGACGTCGAAACGCTGCTCGGGGATGAGGATGACGTTGGCACCGCCCGCGAGGCCCGAGTGGAGGGCGATCCAGCCGGCGTGACGCCCCATCACCTCCACGACGAGGACGCGCATGTGGGACTCGGCGGTGGTGTGGAGCCGGTCGATCGCCTCGGTGGCGATGCCGACGGCCGTGTCGAAACCGAAGGTGTAGTCGGTGGCGGACAGGTCGTTGTCGATGGTCTTGGGAACGCCGACGCACGGGACGCCGTACTCGTCGTACAGCCGTGCCGCGACGCCGAGGGTGTCCTCGCCGCCGATCGCGACCAGGGCGTCCACCTCCTGCTTGGCGATGTTCTCCTTGATCCGGCGGATGCCGTCCGCTTCCTTGAGCGGGTTGGTGCGGGAGGAGCCGAGGATCGTGCCGCCGCGGGGCAGGATGCCGCGGACGGCCGGGATGCCGAGCGGGACGGTGTCGCCTTCGAGCGGTCCGCGCCAGCCGTCGCGGTAGCCGGTGAACTCGTAGCCGTACTCCTGCACACCCTTGCGGACGAGGCCGCGGATGACCGCGTTGAGGCCGGGGCAGTCGCCGCCCCCGGTCAGTACTCCGACGCGCATGGAAAACTTCCCTTCGCCTGGTGAGCCCTGTGACCGTCACGCTAATGGTGACGCAGGTCACTCAGGGATGGGCCGAATGGTCAATTTCTGTGGAATGCCGGGTTGTTGACCGTGCACCCTTCACTCATACGGGTGACTGGCCCGGGGGTGTCCGCGACGCGGTCAGGCGTCGTCCAGACCGCGCTCGATCGCGTACCGCACCAGTTCGACGCGGTTGTGCAGCTGAAGCTTGCCCAGGGTGTTCTGCACATGGTTCTGGACGGTGCGGTGCGAGATGACCAGCCGCTCCGCGATCTGCTTGTACGACAGACCCTTGGCGACCAGGCGCAGCACCTCGGTCTCCCGCTCGGTCAGCTGCGGCGCCTTCGGCTCGTTCCCGCCGGCCGCGGGCACCGGCTCGGAGGCGAGACGCCGGTACTCGCCGAGGACCAGACCGGCGAGGCCCGGTGTGAACACGGGGTCGCCGGCTGCCGTGCGGCGCACCGCGTCCGTCAGCTCCTCGGTGCCGGCCGACTTCAGCAGATAGCCGGTGGCTCCCGACTTCACCGCCTCCAGGACATCGGCGTGCTCACCGCTGGCGGACAGCACCAGCACCCGCAGCCCGGGCAGTGCGGAGACAAGCTCCTTGCAGACCTGCACGCCTGGCATCTTGGGCAGGTTGAGGTCCAGTACGAGCACGTCCGGCGTGACGGCCATGGCCCGGCGGACGGCCTGCGCGCCGTCGCCCGCCGTGCCGACCACCTCGAACCCGGCCGCGGCCAGGTCGCGGGCGACCGCGTCCAGCCACATCGGGTGGTCGTCGACCACCATCACCCTGATCGTCTGCTGGTCGGTCATCTTCCTGCCTTCCCCCGTGGGATTCTCAGCTCTACTTCCGTGCCCTGGCCGGGAACCGAGAGCAGCTCGGCCGTTCCGCCGAGATCCCGCAGCCGCCCGTGGATGGACTGGGCGACCCCGAGCCGCCCCTCCCCCTCCGCCTGTGCGAGCCGGCCCTCCGCGATGCCCGGCCCGTCGTCCCTGACCGTCACGATCACCTCGTGGGGCCAGTCCTCGACCAGGATCCAGGCCCGGGCCCCGTCCCCCGCGTGCTTGCGCACATTGTCCAGGGCTGCACCGACGGCGGCGGCGAGCTCACGCGCCGCCGCGCGGTCCATCAGCACCGGAGCGCCCGGCTCCGAGAGCGTCACCCGAGACCCGGCGTGCGGGGAGAGCAGTGTCCGCAGATCGCACGGCTGCCCCGGCCCGTCGTCGTCCGGCACGTCCACGATCCGTACCACCGCGCCCTGCGACTCGTCCTCGGACAGCCGGGAGGCGGGGACCAGACCCCCGGCGACCAGGCTGCGCAGCGCGACCTCCTGCTCGCCTGCCATCCGGCCGAGCTCCGCGGCCTCGCCGCCGAGGGCCGTACCGCGCCGCTGCACCATCGCCAGCACCTGCAGCACGCTGTCGTGGATGTCGCGTGCCAGGCGCTCCCGCTCACGGGTCGCGGCCTCGATCTCCAGGGCGCGGGCGAGGGTTCGCTCGGAGGCGCGGGCCACCTCGACGACGTAACCGATGGCTATGGAGGCGACCCACACCAGCAGGACGTTGTGGAACGTGTCCCGGCTGGGCTCGCCCCGCTCCACGATGTTGGCGACGGCCACGAAGGAGGACGCGAAACCGGCCCAGCGCCAGCCGCCCTTGATGGCGAAGGCGAGCACCGAGCCGGCCGTCCAGATCGACGGGAGGGTCGGGCCGTCCTGGGTCTGGGCCTGGGCGTCGGCCAGCGGGGTGAGGAGGATGCCGGTCAGCGCGATGGTCAGGTCCGCCGCCAGGAATCGCTTGGTGCAGCAAGCCGCGTTCGCGACCTTGGGGAGAGTGGCGAGAGTCCACACGACCAGCACCGCGAGGAAGCAGACCGCGACCATGGGCCGCTCGAACTTCTGCCGCGTGAAGACGAACAGCAGCACCGCGTAGACCATGGTCAGTACGCGGTAGGCGGTCAGCGCACGCCACAGCGGCTGCTCGACCGACATCCGCACGACTTTCTCGCGTCTGGCCACGACCCCCACCCCGTACCGGTACCGCGGCCGCTCAGGCGGCCGGCCGCTGCGACTTCTTCGCCTTCTCGGCCTCCGCGCGGGCGGCCTTCTCGGCCTTCTCCGCGTCGGCGATCCGGCGCTTCGCGGCCGTCGCGTAGATGTCGACGTACTCCTGACCGGACAGCTTCATGATCTCGTACATGACCTCGTCGGTCACCGAACGCAGAATGAAGCGGTCGCCCTCCATGCCGTGGTAGCGGCTGAAGTCCAGCGCCTTGCCGATCCGGATACCCGGGCGCATCAGCTTGGGGATCACCTTGCCGGGCGGCTGGATCTTCTCGGTGTCGATCATCGCGACGGGGATCACCGGCGCCCCGGTGGCGAGCGCCACGCGGGCGAGGCCACCGGGCTTGCCGCGGTAGAGGCGGCCGTCCGGGGAGCGGGTGCCCTCCGGGTAGATGCCGAACAGACCACCGGACTCAAGGACGTCGATACCGGCCTTGATCGCCGCCTCACCCGCGCCGCGCGCGCCCGAGCGGTCCACGGGGAGCTGGCCGACGCCCTTGAAGAAGGCGGCCGTCATCCTGCCCTTCACACCGGGCGAGGTGAAGTACTCGGCCTTCGCGATGAACGTCACCTTCCGGTCCAGCACCGCGGGAAGGAAGAACGAGTCGGAGAACGACAGATGGTTGCTCGCGAGGATCGCCGGACCCTCGGCGGGAACGTTCTCCAGACCCTCCACCCAGGGCCTGAAGGCAAGCTTCAGCGAGCCTCCGATGGAGAACTTCATGGCGCCGTAGATCAACTCGAATGCCTCCTGTTGCTGTCGAACAGACCTTAACCCGACGCCCGCCCCCGCTCCCCGCGCCGGGTCACGTCACATCCGGCCCACCGTGCGGCTACGGCCCTGGTCGGTGTCGGTCCGGTCGCGTACCGTGAAGTACGCCCTTCGCCGTGCGGGCCTGATACACCTCACGACCCCGCACGGCCGAGACCTCGTACAAACCAGACCGCGCACAAGCCAGACCGCGCACAAACCAGACTTCGAACAAGCCAGACTTCGCACAAACCAGACTTCGCACAAACCAGACTTCGCACACCTACGAACAGGAGATCCCCGGTGCCGGTGCTTCCCGGAGCCGAGCCCTACCGCCATGACGGCGGTCAGGTCGGCGTTCTTCTCTGTCATGGATTCACCGGCTCCCCTCAGTCGCTGCGGCCCTGGGCCGAGTACCTGGCGGAGCGGGGACTGACGGTCTCCCTGCCGCTGCTGCCCGGCCACGGCACGCGCTGGCAGGACATGCAGGTCACCGGCTGGCAGGACTGGTACGCCGAGGTGGACCGCGAGCTGCGGTCGCTCCGGGAGCGCTGCCAGGTGGTCTTCGTCTTCGGCCTCTCCATGGGCGGCGCCCTCACGCTCCGGCTGGCCGCCAAGCACGGTGACGCGGTACGGGGCGTCGTCGTGGTCAACCCGGCGAACAAGGTGCACGGCGCGATGGCGTCCCTGCTGCCCGTCGTCCGCCATCTGGTGCCCTCCACGAAGGGCCTGACCAGCGACATCGCCAAGGAAGGCGTCGAAGAGCTGGGGTACGACCGGGTGCCGCTGCACGCCGCGCACTCGGTGCGCCGGTTCTTCCGGATGATCGACGGGGAGCTGCCGCAGGTCACCCAGCCCCTGCTGCTGCTGCACAGCCCGGAGGACCATGTGGTGCCGGCCGCCGACTCCGCCCGGATCCTCAGTCGTGTGTCCTCCACGGATGTCACCGAGATCCTGCTGGAACAGAGCTACCACGTGGCGACGTTGGACCACGATGCGGAGCGGATCTTCGAGGAGAGTTACGCGTTCATCGGCCGGCTCGCTCCGGGCGCGGGGACCACGGGGTCGCCCGCGCCGGAAGCCTTGGGAGGGAGCACGACAGGTGGCTGACCAGCACGACGCGGACCGCGAGCCGCAGCCGATCGACGAGGACGCCGCGTGGGCGGCGATCGTCGCCGGGTACGGCGACGAACCGTCCGACCCGCCGGGCGTGAAGCCGTTCAAATCGGTGGAGGACCTGGCGCTGCTCGAGGGCGACGTGAACGAGACTCCGGGGCGCCCGGCCGCACCGCCGCCCGAGGAGGACAAGCCCGCGCTCGGCAGCTCGGTGACCTTCGCGCCGGGCGTCGGCGGCCCGCGCGACTACCAGGTCGCGCAGCCGTCCGAGGACGACTTCGACGACACCGACGAGGGCCACTTCGTCCCACCGGAGCCGCCGCCGCTGCCGGAGACCGACGCGACGGCCAGGTTCGCGTGGCTGGCGGTGATCGGCGGGCCGGTGCTGATGCTGATCGCGGTGATCCTGCAGTGGGACATGACGTGGTGGCTGACAACGCTGTGCATCGGCGGCTTCCTGGGCGGTTTCGCGACGCTGGTGGCGCGGATGTCGCACGGCGACGACGAGCCGGACGATCCGGGACGGGGCGCGGTGGTGTGACGCCGGCGGAGGCTCGGGGCGCGGGGTAGCCGGCCGGGCGCGGTGGTGTGACGCCGGCGGAGGCGCGGCGCGCGGGGTAGCCGGCCGCTGCCCGGGGCCGTTTCCCCTGCCCGTCCCTTCCCGAACCGGGGCTCCGCCCCCGGACCCCCGCGCCTCGATCGCCGCCGAGGCTGATGTCGCGGAGCGGAATCAAGCCCGCCCCGGGGGCACCTCCCACGGCCGCCGGGCCGCATGGGGAGAGCTGAGGCCACCGTGCGAAGCGCCGTACCGGGTCCGGGGCGGAGCCCGGTTCGGGAAAGGGAGGGGAGAGGACAAGCCCACCGCAGGCGTACACGTCCCCGCGCCTCACCCCGTCGCCGGCAACCGCAGCGCCCCCAGTACCGGCAAGTGGTCCGACGCAGCCCGCAGGTCCGCCGGCCTGACGCCCGGCAGGTCGCGCGGAACCCCGCACCCCAGCACCTCCACCCCCTCCGACGCGAACACCGCGTCGATCCGCTGATGCGGATCCCGCGCCGTCGACGTGTGCTCCCCGCCCCACGGCGCCGCCGCCCAGCAGTCCTGGAGCTCCGCCGCCAGGCGCCGGAAGCTCCGGCCGTCCGGCCGTTCGTTGATGTCGCCCGCGACCACCCCGTGCGGCACGTCCATCGCCTTCAGGCGGCGCAGCAGCATGTCGGCCTGTGCGTGGCGCTCGTCGCTCTGCAGGCTCAGGTGGCAGCTCACGACCCCGACCCGCGCGCCCGCGAACCGGACGACCGCCGTGGCGAAGCCGCGCCGGTGGAGGCCGGAGCGCATCGGCAGCAGCAGGTCCTCTGTCCGTTCGACCGTCGCCCGCAGCGAGCACAGCAGCAGCGGCCCGGCCGCCGTCGCGCCGCCGGAGAGCACCACGAGATCGGTACGGGCGGCGAGCCGTGCCGCGTGCTTGCGCCAGCGGAAGAACCGCGGGGCCTCCTGGACGAACACCAGGTCGGGCTCACAGGCCCGGATCACCCGTGTGAGCGCCGTCTCGTCGTCGCGCAGGGAGCGGACGTTGTAGCTCAGGACCCGGACGACGGCCGAACCGTCCGGGTCGGTGCGGGACTTCGGCAGGGCGGCGGTGATCGGGTCGATCGGCATGGGAGCAAGATACGGCGGTGCCCGCCGCGCTTCGGCGAAGGCTGAGCCGTTCGGGAAGCATGGCGGGCACCTGACCCGTGCGGTACGAGCCGTCAGCCGTGGCGTGCCAGGTCGGCCGCGCCCACCAGCCCGGCCCTGCCGCCGAGTTGCGCGGCGAGCACCTGGGCGTGCGGGCGCCACTGGCCGCCGATCAGCCAGCGCCGGAAGGACTTGCGGATCGGGTCGAGGACGAGGTCTCCCTCGTCGGAGACACCGCCGCCGACGATGAACGCGGACGGGTCGAACAGGGAGGCGAGGTCCGCGAGACCGGCCCCTGCCCAGCGGGCCAGCTCGCGGAAGGAGTCGACGGCGACCGGGCAGCCCTGCCGGGCGGCCTGGCTGATGTGCTTGCCCTGGATGCCGTCGGCCGTGCCGTCGCCGAGGCCGAGCAGTACCGTCGCGTTCTCCGGCGTGGCTTTGGCGCGCTGCTTGGCGTAGCGGACGAGGGCACGGCCGGAGGCGTACTGCTCCCAGCAGCCCTGGCTTCCGCAGCCGCAGAGGAGGCCGTCCGGCACGACCCGGATGTGCCCGAACTCCGCGGCGACGCCGAACCGTCCGCGGCGCAGTTTGTTGCCGATGATGATGCCGCCGCCGAGGCCGGTTCCGAGCGTGATGCAGATGACGTCCTCGTGGCCCTGGCCGGCACCGAAGCGGTACTCGCCCCACGCGGCGGCGTTGGCGTCGTTCTCGACGACGACGGGCAGGCCGACGCGCTGTTCGACCTTGTCCTTGAGCGGCTCGTGGCGCCAGTCGATGTTCGGCGCGAAGAGGACCGTGGCGCGCTTGTCGTCGACGTAGCCGGCGGCTCCGATACCGACGGCCTCGATGTCGTGCCCGGAGCCGGCGCCCGCGACGGCCGAGCAGATCGCGTCGACGATGCCTTCGGGAGTCGACGGGGTCGGCACGGTGTGCGTCTCGAGAATGGCGCCCTCTTCGTCGACCACTCCCGCCGCGATCTTCGTGCCGCCGATGTCGACGCCGATGGTGAGTCCCATGTGTCCCTCAGTATTCGGTCGAGCCCCGCTGGAGCCAACCGTACCCGAGGCCGGGCACGGCCCGGTCAGTCCAGGTCGATGTGCTCGCTGCCTTCGGGGCCTTCGTCGCGCGGATCGCCACTCTTCCGAGAGTCCTCTGCAGGGTCGGTCCCGCGGGTCCAGCGGCGCTCCTGGCCCTCGACGGCGGACCGGTAGGCGGCGAGCAGTTCGCTGCCGGCAGCGGCGAGATGGTCGAAGACCTGCGGATTCCGTTCGATCACCGGCTCGACGGCGGCCTTCGCCTGGCCGACGAACTGCTGGACGGCGCTCTGCGCCGCCATGCCCGGCAGGGACGACTGGAAGGTGGTGACCTTCTCCGCGACGACGTCGAAGAGTTTACGCAGTTCCTCCGCGGCAGAGCCGGGCGGCGGGCCGTACTGTGCGCGGCGCCGGGCCTGCTCCTCCCGGAGGTCCTCCTCGCAGGCGGAGGCCCAGGCGTCGGCGTCGGGGCGCTCGGTCGCTTCGCTCATGACGTACTCCTGGGTGTGCCGCGACGGGGATGGTGTGCTTTCGACGTTACCCGAACGGTGGCAGGGCGTTCAGGGTGTCCGTGGCCACAGTCCGGGGTCGGGCGTGAAACGGACCTTGAGCACACCGTCCGCGAGGCCCGCTCCGGCGACGGTGCAACGGCGCAGCGCCGAGGGCAGCGGCAGGTTCCTGCGGAACGGGCCCGCGGCGATCAGGAGTTCATCCCCGCGGCGGACGAGGGAGAGCGTCTCCTTGACGGCGCCGGGGAGGTCCAGCTCCCACGCGTAGACGGCGTCCCCGGTCCGCGGCGGGTGACCGGCCGCCGGCGGTCCGGTGATCCGGCCGGGGCCGCCGGCCGGCTGCGCCCCGTCCCGCTCCGGTGCGACGGCGAGTCCGCCGCCGTCGCCGGGGTCCTCGCCGGCCGCGGTGACCGCGCGGGTGTGGAGGAGGGCGAGGTCGTCGAGGCCCTGCGGGTCGCGGCCGAGGTGGGGCACCTCGCATATGGAGGAGACCGGCTGCCAGGTGCCGTGCCACTCCTGCAGGCACTTCTCCTGCTGTGCGGTGAGCGCCGCGATCCAGGGGTCGGCGGACTCCTCGGGCAGCATCCGGTTCGCCGCGAGCAGGTCGACGCGCAGTCCGTGCAGGGCGATCCCCGTGCGGGCCTCGAGGAGGGCAGCGGCGGCCCTGGGGCCCGGCTCCGCGACGATGCGGAGGGTGGTGTCCGAGGACTCCACGACCGACTGGACGCCGGCGAGCTCCGTGTCCCAGCGCCCGGCGGTCGCGTACAGCCACTGCGCCGGCATCGGCACGCCCGCGAGCTGGGCGAGGACCGGGCGCAGGGCGCGGGCGGCCTGGCGTTCCGGCGGCAGCAGGCGGCGCAGATAGCGGCGCAGCTCCTCCGGCAGCGCGAGCAGCGCGATCGTCTCGCGCAGCGGCGGCATGTCGACGACGAGCACGTCCCAGTCGCCGCGTGAGGCGACGGCGAGCGCGCGCAGCAGGGCGAACTGGTCGCTGCCGGGCAGCGGCGTCAGTTCCGCGTCCTCGAGCCGGGCGGCACCCAGCAGGTCGAGGGCCGCGGAGACTCGTTCCTGGAGGTCCAGGAACTCGGCGCGGAAGTCCGCACCGGCGTCGATGCGGGCGGCCCACAGACCGCCCGCGACGCGGGCGGGTCGCTCGTGGCCGGCGGTGACCGGTGCGCCGAGCACGTCGCCCGGATCGACGGAAAGGAACAGTGTGCGGCTGCCGTTGCGGGCGCAGGCGAGCGCCGTGGCAGCGGCGACGGTGGTGCGGCCCGCGCCGCCGAGGCCGGTGACGAGGACCTTGCGCATCAGGCGCCGGTGCCGCTCTCGACACGCTTCTTCAGGCCGGCCAGCGCACGGTCGATGATGACCTTCTCGGCCTTGCGCTTGATCATGCCGAGCATCGGGATCTTGACGTCGACGGTGAGCCGGTACGTCACCTCGGTACGGTCGCCGCCACCGGTCGGCGCGAGACGGTACGAGCCGTCGAGGGCCCGCAGCATCTGGGACTTCACCAGGGTCCAGCTGACCTCGTCGGCGCCGTGCCAGGTGTAGGCGAGCGTGTGGTCGTCCTTGATGGCACCGGCGTCCAGCACCAGGCGGACCTGCTCGGCCCGGCCCTCGGCGTCGGTGGCGAGCACCTCCGCCTGCTTCACCTCGCCGGTCCACTCCGGGTAGCGGGCGAAGTCGGAGATGACGCCCATGACTTCGGCCGGCGCCGCATCGATCGTGATGCTCGAGCTGGTGTGTTCCGCCATCGCTGCGGCTCCCTCACAGTGCGGTACGGACCGGGCTGGTGTACGGGGTGCAGGCTATCGCGACCGCAGCACCGACCGGCGCGTGGCCCGGGGCGACACCGGGACGTCACCGGGCAGTGGGACGGGAGGTCACCAGGCGGATGGGACGGGAGGTCGTCGGACCGGTGGGGCGGGAGTTCACCAGGCCAGGGAGAAGGGGCGTCCACCGGCCGCGAAGTGCCCGACGTTCACGCACTCGGTCGCGCCGATCCGCATCCGGCGGACCAGCGGCTGGTGGACGTGGCCGAAGAGCGCGTACCGCGGCCGGGTGCGGCGGACGGCGTCCAGCAGGGCACGGCTGCCGCGCTCGAAGCGGCGGGCCACGGTGTCGTACGTCAGCTCGGGGACGTCCGGTGGGATGTGCGAGCAGAGCACGTCGACCTCGCCGATCGCTTCGACCTTGGCGGCGTACTCCTCGTCGGAGATCTCGTAGGGCGTGCGCATCGGGGTGCGCAGTCCGCCGCCGACGAAACCGAAGACCCGGCCGCCGATCTCGATGCGCTCGCCGTCGAGGACGGTGGTGCCGGGGCGGGCGTACTCGTGCCACAGGGACGGAATGTCGACATTGCCGTAGGTGGCGTACGTCGGGGTGGGGAAGGCCGCGAACAACTCGGCGTACTGGCGGCGCACCGCCGACTCGATGGCCGTGTCCCGGTCCGTGTCGAGTCCGGCCCAGAGCCGGCGCCCGAGGTCCCGCGCCTCCTCGAAACGCCGGGCGGTGCGCAGTTCCACGAGCAGATCGGCGTTCCCGGTGCCGAACAGGTCGGGGAAGATGCCGCGCGAGTGGTCGGCGTAGTCGAGAAAGAGCACCAGGTCACCGAGACAGATGAGGGCGTCGGCACCGTCGCCGGCGATGGCGAGATCTTTCGCGTTCCCGTGCACGTCACTGACCACGTTGACTCGCATGCCTCGCATGACGATCACCCTAGAGCGCCCCATCCGCGCTGGGTAGAGGGGCCCTGCCTGCGGTTACTTGGGCTCTGCGGCGGGAGTGGAATACGCTGCGCGAAGTACAGCCATCAACGTGTGACGCATAGAACATTGGCCGGGAACCCCTATCGGGAACTGAGTACTGGTGGGTAACGTCCGGGCAGTCCAGTCGTGCTCACCCCCACCGAGCACCTGCCCGATCTTGGACCGCAGCCGGTGCATCACACAGAGCCGTGGCGCCGGCGCCCGATGAGGAGCAGCAGTCTTGCGCGAGTTCAGCCTTCCGGCCCTGTACGAGGTCCCGACGGACGGCAACCTGACGGATCTCATCCGCCGCAATGCCGCGCAGCACCCGGATGTGGCGGTGATGGGACGCAAGGTCGCGGGTGCGTGGGCCGACGTCACCGCCACCCGGTTCCTGGCCGAGGTGCGGGCAGCCGCCAAGGGCCTGATCGCGTCGGGCATCCGGCCGGGCGACCGGGTCGCCGTGATGTCCCGCACCCGCTACGAGTGGGTCCAGCTCGACTTCGCGATCTGGAGCGCCGGTGCCGTGACCGTGCCGGTCTACGAGACCAGCTCCGCCGAGCAGGTGCAGTGGATCCTCGGCGACTCCGGCGCCGCCGCCGTGATCGTCGAGAACGGCACGCACGCCGCCGCGGTCGAGTCCGTACGCGATTCGCTGCCGGCGCTGCGCAACGTCTGGCAGCTCGAGAAGGGGGCGATCGACGAACTGACCGCCGCCGGCGCGGAGATCTCCGACGCCACCGTCGACGAGCACGGCGCGAGCGCCAAGGCCGACGACCCGGCGACGATCGTCTACACCTCCGGCACCACGGGGCGCCCCAAGGGATGTGTCCTCACCCACCGCGCCTTCTTCGCGGAGTGCGGCAACCTCGTCGAGCGCCTCAAGCCGCTGTTCCGTACGGGCGAGAGCTCGGTGCTGCTCTTCCTGCCGGCCGCGCACGTCTTCGGCCGCATGGTCGAGATCGCGGCCGTGATGGCGCCGATCAAGCTCGGCTGCGTACCGGACATCAAGAACCTCACCGACGAGCTCGCCTCCTTCCGGCCGACGCTGATCCTCGGTGTGCCGCGGGTTTTCGAGAAGGTCTACAACGCGGCGCGGGCCAAGGCCCGGGCCGACGGCAAGGGCAAGATCTTCGACAAGGCCGCGAACACGGCCATCGCCTACAGCCGCGCCATCGGCAGCCCGCAGGGCGCGTCGCTCGGCCTGAAGCTCAAGCACAAGGTCTTCGACAAGCTGGTCTACGGCAAGCTCCGCAGGGTGCTGGGCGGCCGGGGCGAGTACGCGGTCTCCGGCGGCGCGCCGCTCGGCGAACGGCTCGGCCATTTCTTCCGCGGCATCGGCTTCACCGTCCTCGAGGGCTACGGCCTGACCGAGTCGTGCGCGGCGACCGCGTTCAATCCGTGGGACCGGCAGAAGATCGGCACGGTCGGTCAGCCCCTGCCCGGCTCGGTGGTCCGCATCGCCGACGACGGCGAGGTGCTGCTGCACGGCGAGCACATATTCGCCGGCTACTGGAACAACGAGTCCGCGACGGCGGAGGCGCTGACCGACGGCTGGTTCCACACCGGCGACATCGGCACCCTCGACGAGGACGGCTACCTCGCCATCACGGGCCGCAAGAAGGAGATCCTGGTCACCGCCGGCGGCAAGAACGTCGCCCCCGCGGTGATCGAGGACCGCATCCGCGGACACGCCCTGGTCGCCGAGTGCATGGTCGTCGGTGACGGCCGCCCGTTCGTCGCCGCGCTCGTCACCCTCGACGAGGAGTTCCTCGCCCGCTGGGCGGCCGACCTCGGCAAGCCGGCCGGCTCGACGGCGGCCTCGCTGCGCGACGACGCGGATCTCCAGGCCGAGGTCCAGAAGGCGGTGGACGACGGCAACTCGGCGGTCTCCAAGGCGGAGTCGGTGCGCAAGTTCCGCATCCTGCCGTCGCAGTTCACGGAGGAGGCCGGGCACATCACGCCGTCGCTGAAGCTGAAGCGGAACGTGGTGGCGAAGGACTTCGCGGAAGAGATCGAAGCGATCTACCGCGCCTGAGCGGTGTGCGCGGGGGTGCGTGGGGCTCCGCCCCGGCCCCGGCGCCTCGGACGTCGGCGGGGCTGGAACTCGCCGTTCCCGTCGGGCCCCGCCCCCGCCCCGGCGCCCCGGACTCCCCGTACGGGAGCTTCCCCGGTGCGGCTGGATGCGGCTGGAGTCGTCCCCGGGCACATCCGGCCCGGCGGGCGTTCGAGGCCACCGCGCGAAGCGCGGTACCGGGCGTGGGCGAAGCCCCGAAGCCCGACACGGAACGACAAACGCCCCCGGACCAAGCTCGGCGCACGCCCGGAGCGGACACCGGGACCGGGGCCAACCCCGACACACCCCCGGAGCGGACACCGGGACCGGGGCCAACCCCGACACACCCCCGGAGCGGACACCGAGACCGGGGCCAACCCCGACACACCCCGCAGGACCTGCCGCGACCGGTCAGGCCGGTGCGCCGCTCGCACGGCAGAGCAAGGGCCGGGGCCAAGCCCTGAGACACCGCCCGGAGGGGTACCGGGTCCGGGCGAAGCCCGCCGCCGGGAAGGGCGGGGAGGGGCCCGCCCGCCGCAGGCGCCACGCGTCCACCGCGCCCTACAGCAGTGCCACCAGCCGTTCCGCCAGCAGGTCCCACCGCCAGCGTTCCTCGACCCAGGCCCGCCCCCGGTCGCCCATCCGCCGTCGCAGGTCCGGATCCTGAAGGAGCGTGACGATCCGGTCGGCCGACTCCTCCGGCGAGCCGCCGCGCACCACCCAGCCGGTCTCGCCGTCGAGCACGGCGTCCGGCGCGCCTCCCGAGTCACCGGCCACGACCGGGAGTCCGGTCGCCGACGCCTCCAGGTAGACGATGCCGAGGCCCTCGACGTCCAGTCCGCCCCGGCGGGTACGGCACGGCATGGCGAAGACGTCACCCGCACCGTAATGCGCGGGGAGTTCGGACCACGGCACGGCGCCGGTGAAGCGCACCGACCCTTCGACCCCGGTCTCCGCCGCAAGGCCCCGCAGTTCGTTCTCGTACGGCCCGCCGCCGACGATCAGCAGCACCGCGTCCGGCACCCGCGAAAGGATCGCGGGCATGGCCCGGATCAGCGTGTCCTGCCCCTTGCGGGGCACGAGTCGGGACACGCACACCACGACCGGGCGGTCGCTCAGTCCGAGACGGTGGCGGACCGCGTCCCCGCCGGAGGCGGGGTGGAAGGTCTTCTCGTCCACGCCCGGCGGCAGCTGCACCATCCGCGCCGCCGCCTCCGGGGTGAGCGCCGCTGCGATGCGTGATCGCGTGTACTCACCCAGATAGGTGATCGTGTCCGTGCCCTCGCCGATCCGGCGCAGCAGCTGCCGGGACCCGGGCAGCTGGGCCCACCCGGCCTCGTGGCCGTGGGTGGTGGCCACCAGCCGCCGCGCGCCCGCCTTGCGGAGGGCGGGGGCCATCAGTCCGAGCGGGGCGGCCGCCCCGAACCAGACGGACTCGCAGCCGTGTTCGCGCAGCAGCTGCACGGCCCTGCGGGTGACGCGCGGGGTCGGCAGCAGCATCGTCGTACGGTCCCGGACGACGGTGAAGGGCTGCTCGGCGTCGAACTCCGCGGTCGCCTCGACCCCTTCGCGGTTCCGCTTCCACGTGGACGCGTAGACGACGAGCTGCCCGGGGTCCAGCCGTAGCGCCATGTTGTGCAGGAACGCCTGGATGCCGCCGGGTCTGGGCGGGAAGTCGTTGGTCACGATCAAGGTCTTGTGCATCGCCGCCGACAGTACCGAACGCCGTCGGCCTCCGTACCGAACGGCCCGCGCCCCGGCTCCGGCACGGCCACGCCTCACCTCCGGGCACCGGACCGCCCGGCATCATGAGGATGCCCGTTCCGGTACGAAAGGGGCACAACTGTATGACGGTGGCGAGCGTCGCCCGGCATCCCGTCGCGGTGTGGGTCGTGACAAGGGCGGTACTGCTGCTCTTCGTCCTGGGGTTCTTCACCCTCCCCGGACCCGACGTCACGACCGATGTCTCGGTGATCTACCAGGGCTGGCACGAGATCCTGCGGACCGGCACCTATCCGCTGGACGACGTCACCTGGCAGTACCCACCGGGCGCCGCGCTCGCGATCCTCGCCCCCGGTCTGCTGCCGGGCCTCGGCTACACCTCGGCGTTCTTCCTGCTCGTGCTCCTGTGCGACCTGCTGGTCCTGGTGATGCTGCTGCGTACGGACCGCAGCCGCGCCGCACGGCGCGGCGCCTGGGTGTGGGTGGCGGGCGTGCCGCTGCTCGGCCCCACCGTGTACGCCCGGTACGACCTGATGGTGACGGCCGTGGCCGTCGGCGCCCTCCTCGCGGGGGTGCACCGGCCCCGGGTGATGGGCGCGCTCGCCGGGGTGGGCGCGCTGCTGAAGGTGTGGCCGCTGCTGGTGCTCCTCGGCACGCCCGGCGGCAGGGCGACCCGCCGTTCCTGGTCGGCCGCGGCGGTCACGGTGTCGGCGGCTCTGGTGACGGCCGCCGCGGTGCCGGGCGCCCTGGCCTTCCTCGCCTTCCAGCGTGACCGGGGCACCGAGATCGAGTCGCTCGGCGCGCTCGTCTTCCATGTCTGGCGCCACTTCGGGTGGCAGGGCCAGGTGCTGCTCAACTACGGCTCCGTCGAGTTTCTCGGCCCGTACGTCCCGCTGGTCAGCGCTCTGGCCCTGGCCCTGTCCGTCGCCGCGCTCGGCTGGTTGGCGGTGTGGCGGGTACGGGCGCGGGAGTTCACGGCCGCCACGCCCTGCGACGCGGCCTTCGCCGCCGTGCTGCTGTTCACCACCACGAGCCGGGTGATCAGTCCCCAGTACATGGTGTGGCTGGTCGGCCTGGCCGCCGTGTGCCTGGTGCACCGGTCGAGCCGGATGCTCCGGCCCGCCCTGCTGGTCCTGGCGGCGACCGCTGTGACGTTCCTCGAGTTCCCGGTGTGGTTCTCGCACGTCGTGGCGAGCGACCTGCCGGGCATCGCGCTGCTCGTGGTGCGCAACGGACTGCTGGTGGCCGCGGCGGTCGACGCCTGCCGGAAACTGTGGCGGCAGACGGTCACAGCGGCGCCCAGGCCCGGGGCGGCAAAGACCCCGGCCGACAGCACCACGGCGGCAAAGACCCCGGCGGACGGACCGGGTGGCGACGCCCCGGCGGCGACAGCTCTCAGCCCAGAACCGCGGTCAGATATTCCCGCCACATGACGGTGAACCCGGCGGACGTGACGCCCAGTTCCTCACTCAGCGCGCGCTCCACCGCGCCGTCCCGGTGCCGCCCCTCGCCGACGGTCCGGTAGAACGCCGTGAGCTTCTCCTCGCCCCAGCGCTCCGCGATCAGCTCGCAGGCCAGCCTGCCGCTCTCGTAGGCCCGCGCGATCGTGTCCTGGTCCCCGCCGAAGGCGAAGTCCCGGTCACCGGGCAGTCCCGCCGGGACGTCCCCCGTCCGGACCGCCTCCTGCATCGCCGGGGCGGCCTCCGCGGCGGTACGGCCGGTGCCGCGGTAGGCGACCCAGTCCGCGAAGCCCTCCGACAGCCACATCGGGGTCGCGGCGGTGGTGTGCGCGCGGGTCGCCACATGGGTGGTCTCGTGGGTGAGCACCACGGCCTGCCCGAAGTCGCCGAGCAGCCCGTACGCCTCCGGGTTCACGACGACCCGGTCGGCCGGCGCCGCGGCCCTGCGACCGGTCTCACCGGTGGTCACGGCGGCTATGCCCCGGTAACCGGCGCCGGGGGCGCCCAGCAGCCTGCCCATCCCCTCCGTCGAGTCCGGTACGAGCACGACCACCCGGCCCGCCCACTCGGACGGCCAGGCGTCCGACACGGCGGGCACGGCGCGGTCGGCGACCGCCACGAGCTCACGCAGCCGCTGCTCGTCCTGGCCGACGCCGAGGACGATGCTGCGGCTGCCTCGTACGACGTCCACGTCGCCCTGCTGCCACAGCTGCTGCGGAGTGCCGGCGCTCGCCCGGTCGGCGGTCACGAACCAGCGGCCGTCGCGCTCGGCCAGCTCCAGCGTGCGCGAGGCGGTCACGGGGGCGGCGTCGTAGCCCGCGATGCGGTAGTGCACCTCGGCGTCCGCGACGGCTGTCGCCCCCTGGTGGCGCACGCCCTTGATCCGGTACTCCCAGGAACGCAGCGGCACCTCGGCGAGGTTGTCGAACTCCTCGCCCTGCGCTGCCCGAAGGCCGTCGGCACCGGGCTCCAGCGCCGCGAGATAGGCGGCGCGGTCGTGCTCGAGCAGGGCGGCGGCGCGGGCGTCCAGCGTCTGCCGGATCTCCTCGACGGCGGGGTCGACGGGCGGGTCGGCGGCGGCACAGCCCGCGAGCAGCAGGAGCGCGGCAGCGGCGGCTGCGGGCGTGGCGTGCTGCTTGTGCGGGTGGCCTGCCATCCTGCGATGGTACGTAACCGGCCGGGTACGCGGACCGCTGCGCGGAGCCTGTTCCCCTGCCCGCCCCTTCCCGAACCGGGGGCTCTGCCCCGGGCCTCCGCGCCTCGATCGCCGCCGAGGCTGACGTCGCGGAGGGAAATCCAGCCCGGCCCGGGGGCACCTCCCACGGCCACCAGGCCGCAGGGGGGAGATTGAGGCCACCGCGCGAAGCGCCGTACCGGGTCCGGGCGGAGAAGGGACAGGCGGGGGAACACGCCCGCCGCGGGCCCCGCACCCGCCTCGCCCCCTACACCCGCGTCACCGCGTGCACCGGCATCATCCCGACCGGGTCGTACCGGACGGACGCGCCCGGATACGGCGCGTGGACGACCTGCCCGTTGCCCACGTACATGCCGACATGGCTCGCATCACTGCGGTACGTCACGATGTCCCCCGGCCGGGCCTGCGACAGCGGCACACGGCGGCCCGCGTTCGCCTGGGCCTGGGACGTGCGCGGGAGACCGACGCCCGCCTGCGCGTAGGACCACTGGACGAGGCCGGAGCAGTCGAAGCCGGAGGGACCGTTGGCGCCCCAGACGTAGGGGCGACCGACGGCGCCGCGCGCCGCCATCGTCGCGGCCGCCGCGTGCGGGGAGCCGGCCGCGAGGCCGGACAGGTCGGGGAGGGCGTCGCGGCCGGAACGCGAGGGGCGGTCGTGCGGGTCGCGTTCCCCGGCCGGCAGGGTGTTCAGCAGCCGGCGGGCCTCGCCGAGCTTGCGCTCGACGGTGCGCTTGTGGTCGGCCACCGCGTTCCGGCTGCGTTCGAGTTCCGCGAGGTCGCGCGTGGCCTCCGCACGTTCCTGGCCGAGGTCCCGCTGCTCGCGGTGGAAATCCTGCAGCGTGGCGGAGTGGCGTTCGCTGATGCGGTCCAGCGTGGCCGCGGCCTCGAGGTAGCCGTCGGGGTCCTGGGAGAGCAGCAGGGCGAGCGCCGGGTCCACACCGCCGGAGCGGTACTGGGCGCCGGCCACCGACCCGAGCGCTTCGCGCATCCGGTTGATGCGTTCCTGGCTGCGGGCCACCCTGTCCTGCGCGTGCGCCACCTTGTCCCTGAGGTGCTCGACACGCTCACCGGCCTCGTTGAACCGCTCCGTGGCGCGCTCGGCCTCCTCGTAGAGCCGGTCGACCTTGGCGCGGGTCGCCTCCGCCCCGGCCCCGGGCTCGGCGCCGGCCGGTGCGGCACCGGCTGCGAGGGCCGCGGCCGCCGTCGCCGCCGCGGCGGACAGTACGGTGCCGCGGGCGCTTCGGGTGAGGCCGGGCTGTGAGGCTCGGCGGTGGGAAACCACGTGCCGCGCTCCCTTCCGCAGGACTTCCGGGGAACCGGGGTTCGGTGCGCGGCAGAGAGTAGCCGGGGGAACACCCGGCGGCCAAAGACCCCACCGGGCATACAAACTGACGCCCCGCCGGAGATCACAGGTCACCGGCGGGGCGTCGCGTCAGTATGGAAAGGGCGAATTCCCCCGTTCGGGCGGGTGTGGGATCCCGTCGAACGATCCGCCCGGCCTTCCGGATCGGCCGTGCGTCAGATGCGCACGCCGAACTGGAAGGGCATGTTGTTGATCGACTCGTAGCGCACGACGGTGCCGCTGCGCGGGGCGTGCAGCACCTGGCCGTTGCCGGCGTAGAAGCCGACGTGGTGCAGGTCGCCGTAGAAGATGACCAGGTCGCCCTGCTTGAGCTGGCTCTGCGAGTAGATGCGGGTGCCGGCGTTGGCCTGCGCCTGCGAGGTGCGCGGTATGGAGACGCCGGCCTGGGCGAACGCCCAGGAGGTGAGGCCGGAGCAGTCGTAGGAGTTCGGGCCGGAGGCGCCGAAGACGTACGGCTTGCCGATCTGCGACTGCGCGGCGGCGAACGCGGCAGACGCGCGCTGCGAGGCGGGCACGGCCGGGCCGAGGTCCACCCGCGCGCTGGCGCGGTTGGCGCGGCTCTCGTCGGCGGCAAGCGCGGCGCGCTCCGCGGCGGTGAGGGAGTTCAGGAGCTGCCGCGCCTCCGCGAGCTTGCCCTGGACCTCCTTCTTCTTCTCGCCGAGCGTCTTGCGCGTCTCCGCGAGGTCGCCGAGCTTGCTCTGGGCCTCCTGACGCTGCTGCGCGAGGGTGCGCTGCTTGGCCTGGATCTCCTGGATGGCCTCGGTCTGCTTGGCGCCGAGCTGGTCCAGCGCGGACGCCTTGTCGAGGTAGGTGTCCGGGTCGCCGGAGAGGAAGAGCTGGACGGAGGGGTCTATGCCTCCCGTGCGGTACTGCGCGCTGGCGACCGAACCGAGGCTGTCCCGCAGGGTGTTGAGCTCGTCCTGTCCGCGGGCGACCTTGTCCTGAAGCGCGTCGATCTGGTCGTCGAGCTTCTCCTGCTGCTCCTTGGCCCCGTTGTACTTCTCGGTGGCCTTCTCCGCCTCTTCGTAGAGCTTGTCGACCTTCTCCTTGACCTCGCTCTTGCTCGGCTTCGGGTCGGCCTGGGCGGTCTGGGAGGTCAGGGCGACGGCTGCGGCGGCGGTCGCGGTGAGCACGGTCACGCGGGTGCGGCTCGGCTGCTTGGGACGACGGTGGGACGCCACGAAGGCGAGCTCCTTCTTCCTCGAGCCGCCTACCGGGCAGTGGGGGGATGGTCGGTCCCCGGCGTCCGCACGTCGGGTCCCCGGGGGAAATAGGGTCGAACTGTACGAACTCGGCGGTTCCTTCGCTGTCGCCCCGGATGGGCGATCAACCGCGCGAAGGTTCGAAGCCTGACACTAGTGACCTTCCCGTGATCACTTCAAATCCCCATGGGAAATTCTTACCCGCGAACACCATTCTTTACTCTCACCACACGCGCAGTGATGGACACTTGACGCAACGTCCCACCCCGGGTGACACCAAATCGGGCATAAGCCGTGGGAGTTGCGACAGGGTCACGAGGCGCGCGAAAGCCGCTTCAACAGCAAAGCGGACGCGACCGGCCGGGCACCCGCCTTCGCGACACCGTCGGCGACCTCCCGGTCGGTGGAGACCACCACCACGGGCCGTCCGGGCGGCTCGGCCCGTACCAGCTGACGGATCAGTTCGTCCGCGGTCACGCCCGGCTTGGAGAAGAGCACGCGCACGCCGCGCGGCGGCGCCAGCAGCACCGGCGCGGCCAGTTCCGCCCCGTCGAACACACAGGTGACCTCGGCTCCCGTGCGGGCGGCGAGCATGGAGAGGCCGCCCAGCAGTCGCAGCCGCTGCTTCTCCAGCGGCATCGTCGGATAGCCGGTCTTGGTGACGTTGTAGCCGTCGACGACCAGATGCGCCTGCGGCAGCGCCAGCAACTGGTCGAGCAGCGCCGGGTCCGTCTCGGACAGCGCCCGCGCCGCGATGTCCTTCGGCGACATGCGCCCCGGCTCCACGGCGTCCACCGTGTCGGCCGGATGCACGCCCGCGGGCGGCAGCGCGAGTTCACGGCGCAGCCCCTGGGCCGCGTCGAGCACCGTGTCCAGGAGGAGGCGCAGCCGCATGTCCTCGACGGAACGGCCCTCACGGGCGGCCCGACGGCCCGCCTCCACCGCCGCCTCCGCCTCCGCCAGCCGCGCCTTGAGCCGCCGCGACTCGCTCTCCGCGGCCGAGACCCGGGCCGCGGCCTGCGCGCGGACGCCGTCGAGCTCCTCTTCCTTGCGGCGCAGGGCCGCCTCGCCGCGCTTCACGTCGGCCTGGGCGCTGCGCAGCTTGCGGTGGAGCGCCTCGCTCTCCCTGCGGGCGCCGTCCAGCTCGGCCCGCAGCCGCTCGGTCTCCGACCTGATCTGGCCGCGCGCCTCGGCCAGTTCCTCCCGGAGCCGGTCCAGCTCGCGCCGGCCGGCCTCGTCGGCCCGCTCCGCGTCGGCCCGCTGGACCTCCTCGCCCGCGGCGGCGACCATCTTGACCCAGCCCGGAGGGCGCAGCACATAGGCGGCCGCCGCGACGTCCACGGGGTCCGCGGCGGCGGGCGGCGATCCGGACTCCAGGGCCTTGGCCAGCTCGGGCTGCGCCTTGCCGAGCCGTTCGCCGATGCGCTGGCGGAAGAGGGCGTCGCCGTCCAGGGCGGCGGCCATCGCGTTCCCCGCGAACTTGGCGCGCCGGGTCGGGGTGAACCGGGCGTACTGGCGGAGCTGGGCGGGGAGTTCGGCGACCGTCAGGCCGCCGAACGCGTCGGAGACGAGGGCGACGACCCGTCGCCGTACACCTTCGGGCAGCGGGCGGTCGAGCGCCTCGGCGGCGTCACCGGCCGCACCGGCCGGCTCGGCGCCGTTGTCAGGCTGCTCCACGATCCGTTCACCCCTACCACCCGTGCGGGCCGCTCCGTTCAGGAACCGGCGCCCGGCCTGTCCACCAGCTCGATCCGGTCCACCGCGTTGCACCACCGGCAGCGGACGGACTCGATGGTCTCACTGACCACCTCGCGCTCCTCCACGCTCGGCTCGCCCGCCAGGTCCAGATGGACGTACTCGACGACCTTGGAGGAGCGTGTGACGTCGAAGCGGGTCAGATTGCCGCAGAGCGTGCAGCGCCACCTGGTGTCAGCGGTCGGCGAGGGAACCGTCGTCATCGTGCCGTCCTCTTGTCTCATGCCGTCGGGTACCGCGGTGCGCCGTCGAACTGCGGATGTACTGCCTGTAACCCTACGGCCTCACGCCTGCCCGATGTCGCGGCGAGGCACTCTGTACCGCTCAGTCCCGCTAAGCCATGCTATGTCCATGATCAGTCGGTGGGGCACGGCCAGGGATGCGGTGAAGAACGCGGCGACGGGACCGGCGGTGACGTACGGCCTGATCGCGGTGTGCTGCGCGATCTTCGCCATCAGCCCGGTCTCGGGTCTGAACCTTTCGTACGGCACCGGCGACCGGGTGCTCGCGGCCCAGGCGGCGTACTTCGAACGCTGGGGAGTGATCCCCGCGGAGCTGATGGCGGGCTCCACCGAAGCCCTGCTCACCCCGCTCACGGCGCTCTTCGTGCACGGCAGTTGGCTGCACCTGCTGGGGAACATGCTCTTCCTCTTCGTCTTCGGCGCGATGGCCGAGGAACGGATGGGGCAGGTCCATTTCGCGCTGTTCTACACCGGGGCCGGCTGTCTCGCGCTGCTCGTCTACGCGGCGGTCAACGCCGACTCCGCGCAGACCCTGGTGGGGGCGTCCGGGGCGATCTCCGCCGTACTCGGGGCGTTTCTCTTCCTCTTCCCCAGGGCCCGCGTCACCAGCCTCTTCCCCTTCCTCTTCTTCCTGCCGCTGCGGTTCCCCGCCTGGGCGGTGCTGATCTTCTGGTTCGTGCTCCAGTGGCTGGCGGCCAGGGGGGCCGGGAGCGGGCCGGGCGTCGCCTACCTTGCGCACCTGGTGGGGTTCGGAGTGGGCTTCGTCTACGCGTGGGGCCGCTACGGACGTGGGACTAGAGTGAGCGCATCTTCAGCGACCGAGGGAGAGAGCCAGCCATGATCACCGCGATCGTGCTCATCAAGACCAGCGTGGACCGTATCCCCGAGATCGCCGAGTCGATCGCGGCGCTGGACAGTGTCAGCGAGGTCTTCTCGGTCACCGGCACCTACGACCTGATCGCGATGGTGCGGGTGGCCCGGCACGACGACCTGGCGGACGTGATCCCGGGGCGGATCAGCAAGATCCCGGGCGTCGAGGGCACCGACACCCATGTCGCGTTCCGCACCTACTCCCAGCACGACCTCGAAGCCGCGTTCGCCATCGGCCTCGACGCGTAACCCGGGGCTCCCCGCCCGACGGCCGCAGACTGCGCGCCGCACACACGTTTGAAGGGGTGCCGGGGGCAGAGGCTGGAAGATGAAGAAACCCTCATCCCCGCCTCATCCGCGCTTCCTCCCCGGGCCCGAGGATGACGGGCATGGCTTTCACCCAACGCATGGTGACGCTCGCCGCCGTCGTCGCCATCCCCCTCGGCATCGCGGCCACCAGCTACGCCCTGACCGACGCCCCCGAGACGCCCCGGGTGCCGCCCGCCGTCGAGCTCGACGGCACCCCGCGGCCGGCCTCGCCGCCGGCGGACGGCCCCTCCGGCAGCCCGCCGCCCACCCCGGCCGGTACACCTGCGACACCCGCCCCGACCACGGACGCGGTCGTGCCCGGCCCCCCGGCCACCGACGACGATGACGACGACGACATCGGTGAAGAGAACTGACCGCCGGATCTCCGCCCGGGTCCGCATCCTGCTCTGGCTGCTGCTGATGATGTCGGTGGCCCTCGCGGCCGTCGCCACAACCACCCGGTCGCTGCTGCTGCGCGACATCGACCACCGGATCAACCAGCTGCTCACCCAGGAGACCCAGGAGTTCGGGAACTTCGTCCCCCAGGGCGTCGACCCCGACACCGGCCGCACCTTCACCGACCCGGAGAAGCTGCTGCGCGTCTTCCTGCAACGCCAGTACTCCGACCCCGACGAGGAGCTGCTCGGGCTGACCCGCCCGGCCGGGCGTGACCTCCACGTCATACGGCAGTCGCGCGAGATCCGCGCCTCCGTCGCGCTCCACCCGGACCGGACCTCCCTCTCCGCCATCCTCGACTCCGAGGCCGCCTCCGGTGTGCTGCACCGGCCGGCGGGCGAGGTGCGCTGGGCGAAGGTGCCGATCGACGCCGCCGGTGACGGATACCCGGCGGCCTTCGTCGTCGCGTTCCACGCCGACCGCGAGCGGTCCGTCGCGGACAACGCCTTCCGCACCCTGCTCGTCATCTCCGGGGTGGCGCTGCTGCTCACGACCGGCGTCGGCTGGGCGGTCGCCGGCCGCATCCTGGCGCCCGTACGCCTGGTGCGGGCGACCGCCGAGCAGCTGACCGAGCAGGACCTGACCCAGCGCATCCCCGTCCAGGGCCGGGACGACATCGCCGCGCTCGCCGAGACCTTCAACGCCATGCTCGACCGGCTCGAGCGGGCCTTCGCCGGCCAGCGCCAGTTCGTCGACGACGCCGGGCACGAGCTGCGTACCCCCATCACCATCGTCCGCGGCCATCTGGAGGTCATGGGCGACGACCCGGCAGAGCAGCGCGAGACGATCCGGCTGGTCACCGACGAACTCGACCGGATGAGCCGGATCGTCGAGGACCTGCTGCTGCTCGCCAAGGCGGAGCGGCCCGACTTCGTCCGCCCGGAGCCGGTGCAGCCGGGCGAGCTGACCGCCGACGTGTTCGTGAAGGCGCGGGCACTGGGCGAACGGGACTGGGTCCTGGACCAGGTCGCCGACCGCGAGGCCGTGCTCGACCCGCAGCGCATCACCCAGGCGATGGTGCAGCTGGCGCAGAACGCCGTCCAGCACACCGTCCCCGGAGCCCGGATACGGATCGGCTCACGCGACCTCGACGGCCGTATCGAGCTGTACGTCGCCGACAGCGGCCCGGGCGTCCAGGAACAGGACGCCGAGGTGATCTTCGAGCGTTTCCGGCGCGGCACCGCCCGCAGGGGCGCCCGCACCAGCGGCGCGGGGCTCGGCCTGTCCATCGTCCGGGCCATCGCGGAGGGGCACCGCGGCGGCCGCGTCGAACTGCGCCGCACCGACGGTGGCGGAGCGACATTCGTACTCGTCATGGAGGAAGCTCGATGAACCGGATTCTGATCGCCGAGGACGAGGAGCGGATCGCGTCCTTCGTCGAGAAGGGCCTGCGTTCCAACGGCTTCACCACCACCGTCGCCGCCGACGGCGACACCGCCCTGGACTACGCCGTCACCGGCGGCTTCGACCTGATGCTGCTGGACATCGGCCTGCCCGGCAGGGACGGATTCACCGTGCTGCGGGAGCTGCGCGAGGCCCGAATGACGCTGCCCGTCGTCGTGCTGACCGCCCGCGACTCGGTGCGGGACACGGTGGCCGGGCTCGAGGGCGGCGCCGACGACTGGATGACCAAGCCGTTCCGGTTCGAGGAGCTGCTGGCCCGGGTACGGCTGCGGTTGCGCACCGCGGCCCGCGCCCCGGAGGTCACCGTGCTGCGCAGCGGTGACCTCAGCCTGGATCTGCGGACCCGGCGGGCGCGGGCGGCCGAACGGACCGTGGACCTGACGGCACGTGAGTTCGTGCTGCTGGAGCTGTTCCTGCGCCATCCCGGCCAGGTGCTGTCCCGGGAGCAGATCCTCTCCCACGTCTGGGGCTACGACTTCGACCCCGGCTCCAACATCGTGGACGTCTACGTGCGGGCGCTGCGCAAGAAGCTGGGCGCCGGGCGACTGGAGACCGTACGGGGCATGGGCTACCGAATGCCGTAGAAGGCGCAAAGAGCATGATCACGGATGAACCTTCCTTCATCGGCGGCTCATCCGCGGCTCACGGCCCGCTGCCAGACTGATCGTCGTGGTCCTCTCCCTTCGCCAGGCGGTCTGGCTGTGCACGGCGCTCAGTGTCTGCGCGCTGCTCGCCGTCCCCACGGTCCTCCCGTCGCTGAACGGTGAAGCCCGGCTCACCCTCGCCGTGTTCGCGCTCGCCACCTGCGCCTGGACCGTCGCTCCGGTCGACGACACCTACACGGCGCTCGGGGCGGGGCTCGCCCTCACCGCGACCGGGGTGATCAGCGCCGAGACCCTCTTCGCCACCCTGGGCGACGCGACGGTCTGGCTGCTGATCTGCGCCTTCGTCCTCGCCGCCGCCGTGGCGAGGACCGGACTCGCCGGCCGTGCGGCGGCGTTCCTCGTCAGCGGGGCGCGCACGGTACGGCAGTTGGTGCATCTGACGACCGCCGCCCTGGTGGTCACCGCGTTCGCCGTGCCGGCCACCTCGGGGCGTGCGGCGCTGGCCATGCCGGTTTTCCTCGCGCTCGCCAAGGTGCTCGCCGACCGGCGGCGGCTGGTGGTGATGCTGGCGCTGCTCTTCCCGACGGTCGTGCTGCTGTCCGCCGTCGCGACCCTCATCGGCGCGGGTGCGCATCTGATCACGGTCAGCGTGCTGTGGGAGCAGACCGGTGAGCGGCTCGGCTTCGTCGAATGGCTGCTGCTGGGGCTGCCGCTGGCAGTCGTCTCGTCCCATCTGGCCGCGGAGGCGGTCCTGTTGACGACGACCCCACGGGCGGAGCGGCGCGCGCCGGTGAAGATCACGCCCGAGCTGCTCCAGGAGCACTCCCCCACTCCGGTGACCGGTGCGCTGACGACCGCGGAGAGCCGGTGCGTGATGTTGCTGGGCACGGTGGTGGCCCTGTGGTGCAGCGAACCGCTGCACGGGGTGCCGCCGGCCGTGGTCGCGCTGATCGGCGCGGTCGTGGCGGCATCGCCCGCTCTCGGGACCGTACGGCTGAAGGACGGACTGCGGACCGTGCCGTGGCCGCTGCTGCTCTTCATGGCCGCGACGGCCGCGATGGGAGTGGCGCTGGCCGACTCGGGCGCCGCCGGGTGGCTGGTGGGACGGCTGCCGGACGGTCTGCCCGCGTGGCTGTTCCTCGCGGTGACCGTGGTGGTCGGCACGGCCGCCCATCTGGTCCTGCAGTCGCGTTCCGCGCGCTCCGCCGTCCTCGTCCCGCTGGTGGTGGCCGCGGCCGCCGGTGCCGGGGTCAACCCGGTCTCCGCGGCGCTCGCCTCCACCGCCGCGGCCGGGTTCTGCCACACGCTGCCCGCCTCCGCCAAGCCGGTCACGCTCTTCTCCGACCCGCCCGACGGTGTGCCCACGTTCACCCCGCGCGATCTGCTGTGGCTGTCCGCACTGCTCGCGCCGCTCAGCGCCGCCGTGGTGCTGCTGTTCGCCCTCACCGTCTGGCCGCTGCTCGGCGTGCCCGTTCTTCTGGAGACCCGGCCATGACCCGTGCCCCGTACCGCATCGCCGTCGCGCCCAGCGGTTTCAAGGAGTCGCTGACCGCCCGTGAGGCCGCCGAGTCGATCGCGGAGGGCCTGCGCAGGGCCGCGCCGGACGCCGACATCGACCTGATCCCGCTGGTGGACGGCGGGGAGGGTACGGCCGAGGCGCTGGCGGCCGCGACCGGCGGCCGGCTCGTGCCGCGTGTCGCGACCGGCCCGCTCGGCAACCCGGTGCCCACGCACTTCGCGCTGCTGGGCGACGGCACCGCGGTCGTCGAGATGGCGGCCGTCGCCGGTCTCGCCCTGGTGCCGCCGGGCCGCCGCGACCCGGGCGCCACCACCACGTACGGGGTGGGCGAGCTGATCCGGGCAGCGCTGGACGCCGGCGCGCACAGGATCCTGGTCGGCTGCGGCGACTCCGGCACCTCCGACGGCGGGGCCGGCGCGCTGCAGGCCCTCGGCGTGCGGCTGCTGGACACCGAGGGGACCGAGCTGCCCCCGGGCGGGAGGGAGTTGCGGCGCCTGGCACGGATCGACACCGGCGGCATCGATCCGCGGGTCGCCGCGGCCGAGGTCCTCGTCGCCTGCAACCCGTACAACGTGCTGTGCGGACCGCTCGGCGTCGCCCGTGTCTTCAGCCCCCAGAAGGGCGCGACCCCCGCCCAGGTCGAGGAGTTGTCGGCGGCCCTCGAGCACTGGGCGGCCCGCCTCGCCGCCGCACTGCCGGCCGCGGTCGATCTGCGCGGCGCCCCGGGCACCGGCGCGTCGGGCGGTCTCGGCGCCGGGCTCGCCGCGCTCGGCGCCCGGCTGCTGCCCCGCTTCGACGTGCTGCTGGACCACGTCGACCTGGACACCCGGCTGGCCCGCGCCGACCTGGTGATCACCGCGGAGGGCGCGCTGGACGGCCAGACCGTACGCGGCAAGATCCCGGCCGAGGTCGCGCACCGGGCGCGCGCCGCAGGAGTGCCGGTGCTGGCGCTCGCCGGCACGCTCGGCCAGGGCGTCCACGAGGTCACCGCGGCGGGCGTCGACGCCTACGGCTCGATCGTGCCGGCGCCCGTACCGCTGCCGGAAGCACTGGACCGGGCCGGCGAGTTCCTCGCCGACGCGGCGGAGCGAGCGCTGCGGATGGTGCTGGTGGGCACCCGGCTGGCGGCCTGAGTCAGCCCCGGTCGGGCACGCAACGCCCGTCCTCGGTGCGGTACTTCCACTGCGCGCCGTCGCGGACCAGCTCCTTCACGGCGCCTACGAACCGCTCCACGTGCTCGTCGGGCGTGCCCGCGCCGAAGCTGACGCGGATGGCGTTCAGGGACCTCTCCCCCGGCTCCGTCTCCGGCGCGCCGCACTCGCCGACGTCCTGCGGGTCGCTGCCCAGCAGGGTGCGCACGAGCGGGTGGGCGCAGAACAGGCCGTCGCGTACGCCGATGCCGTACTCGGCGGACAGCGCGGCGGCGAAGTGCGAGCTGTTCCAGCCGTCCACGACGAAGGACAGGACACCGACCCGCGGGGCGTCGTCGCCGAACAACGACAGCACCCTGACCTCGGGCACATCGGCGAGTCCTGTCCGGACCTTCGCGATCAGGTGCTGCTCACGGGCGACCAGGGTGTCGAACCCGGCCTCCGTGAGTGCCTTGCAGGCGGAGGCGATCGAGTAGACGCCGATCACGTTCGGGGAACCCGCCTCGTGCCGTGCGGCGCCGGTGTGCCACTCGACGTCCACTCCTCCGTCGGCCCGCCGTGCCACCGCGCGCGAGGCACCGCCGCCCGCGAGGTACGGCTCCGCCTCCCGCAGCCAGTCCGACCGCCCGGCGAGCACACCGGAACCGAACGGCGCGTACAGCTTGTGCCCGGAGAAGGCGATCCAGTCCACGTCCAGCTCCTCGACGGAGACCGGGTGGTGGGGCGCCAGTTGAGCGGCGTCGAGGACGATACGGGCACCGTGGGCGTGGGCCGCCGCCGCCAGTTCCTTCACCGGCCACAGCTCACCGGTGACGTTCGACGCGCCGGTGACGCACACCAGGGCGGGGCCGTGGGGGTCGCGGTCGGCGAGTGCGTGCTCCAGCGTGCGGACGGCCTCGCCGTGCGTACGCGGCGCGTTCAGGTACGTCACCCGGGCGTCCCGCCACGGCAGCAGCGACGCGTGGTGCTCGGTCTCGAAGACGAACACCCGGCATCCGGCGGGGAGCGCGCCGGCGAGCAGGTTGAGGGAGTCGGTGGTGGAGCGGGTGAAGACGACCTGGTCGTCCTCACGGCACCCGAGGAACTCGTGCACCCGGGTGCGGCTGTTCTCGAACAGGTCGGTGGAGAGCTGCGAGAGGTACCCTGCGCCGCGGTGCACGCTGCCGTAGTACGGGGCGTACGCGGCGACGTCGTCCCAGACGCGCTGGAGCGCCGGGGCGCTGGCCGCGTAGTCGAGGGCGGCATAGGTGACTTCGCCGCCGGTGACGAGCGGGACGGTGACGTCCCGTCCGAGGACCGGCAGCGGGGGACACAGGGACGGGCCGGCGGCGGTGTCGGCGGCAGCGGTCTCGGCGGTGTTCGGGTACGCGGACATGGCGGTATCTCCCGGCGGATGAGGCGAATCGGCTTCAGGAACCCGGATACGGGTGTGCCTCGACGCACGGCGTCCGCCGTGCGGAGGATGGTGAAGAAGGGGCTCGGACGCCCTATCGCATTCGCTTGCTCACGAGGCTGCTCCCTTGAGGACCAGGACCCCGGGGACACGGCGTTCGACGACACCGCGGGGGTCCGCGCTTGCCGCAGACCTTGTTGCCTGCGGCCTGGTCTTCACCCGGGGCACCCCGCCACGGACGGAGGGTTGCCGGACAGCGGGCCGGGGCCGTAGTCGCTGTCACTCATGACCTTGGGAAGCATCCTGCCATACGTCGCGGACAGCGCAAGGGAGAGGTCCGCCATGCGGACCGCTCCCCCGCGGACGGCTACGCGTTGCTGGCCGCCACCCAGCGCTCCAGCGCCGCCCTGGCGTCCCCGGAGTCGATCGACCGGGCGGCGCGCGCGATCCCGGCCGCCAGCTGCTCGTTCAGCGTGCCGTCCGCCTGCTCCAGCGCGGCCAGCGCGGCCGCCGCGTTGAGGAGCACCGCGTCGCGTACGGGACCGGTCTCGCCCGCCAGCAGCCGGCGCGCCACGTCCGCGTTGTACGAGGCGTCCGCGCCGCGCAGCGCCTCGACGGGCACGAGGTCGATGCCGACGTCGCGCGGATCGAAGGTCTCCTCGCGCACGGCGCCGTCCCGGACGACCCACACCCGGGAGGTGGCCGTCGTGGTCAGCTCGTCGAGGCCGTCGTCACCCCGGAAGACCAGGGCGGACGAGCCCCGCTCGGCCAGCACTCCGGCCATGATCGGTGCCATCCTGGCGTCGGCCACGCCGGTGGCCTGGGCCCCGACCCGCGCCGGATTGGTGAGCGGGCCGAGGAAGTTGAACGTCGTGCGGATGCCGAGTTCCTTGCGGGCGGCGGCGACGTGCCGCA
Source organism: Streptomyces sp. NPDC048389 (assembly GCF_040706335.1). Taxonomy (NCBI): domain Bacteria; kingdom Bacillati; phylum Actinomycetota; class Actinomycetes; order Kitasatosporales; family Streptomycetaceae; genus Streptomyces; species Streptomyces sp. NPDC048389. Next base: position 64,757 of record NZ_JBEZKP010000023.1, read on the forward strand.
GCGCCGGATGGAACTTCACGGCGAAGCAGAAGGTGATGCCCGCCTGCTCGGCCACCTCCGCGACCCGCTGCGGGGTCAGCTCCAGATTGACGCCGAGCTTCTCCAGGACGTCGGACGCGCCGCTCGCGGAGGATGCGGCGCGGTTGCCGTGCTTGACGACCTTGGCACCCGTACCGGCGACCACGATCGCCGACATGGTGGAGATGTTGACGGTCTTCGCACCGTCGCCGCCGGTGCCGACGATGTCGACGCATCTGCCGGGCACCTCGATGAGATTGGCGTGCTCGTACATCGTCCGCACCAGACCGGAGATCTCCTCGACGGTCTCGCCCTTGGCCCGCAGGGCCACCGCGAAACCGGCGATCTGGGCGTCGGTCGCCTCTCCGCTGAGGATCCGGTCCATGGCCCACGCGGTGGCGTCCGCGCCCTGGTCGCGGTTGTCGAGAAGGGCGTTCAGCACGCCGGGCCAGGAGTGTGCCGCCACGCTGTCGCCGCCTGCCGGGGTCACAACGTTCATGGTCCGCTCCTGGGGTCCACAGCTCGGCTCCCCCCACGGCCGCCGGACCGCAGGGGGCGGGATGGGTCCACCCTATCCAGCCCTCGGACACGGCGAAGGGCCCCGTCCATCGAGTGGACGGGGCCCGGCGCCGTGGCGACGTGCGGGTCGGGGATCAGTGGTGGCCGTGGCCGCTGGTGATCTCCTTGTACTCCTCGGTCGTCGGCTTGGGAATCTGGTTGTCCCCGCCGTAGTAGCCCCTGCTGAGCTTGGCGCGCAGCTTCTCGGTGCGCTTGACCTTGCGGCGCACGCCGTTCTCGTCGACCGCCGGGCCGATCTCGGCGGGCTTGTACTGCTCGTGCGCGGTCAGCTTGTGCAGGTCGGCCTGCGACAGCGGCTCGTGGACCTCGACGAACTCACCGTGCGGCAGCCGCTTGATGATGCCGGACTCGCGTCCGTGCAGCACCTTGTCCTTGTCGCGCCGCTGCAGACCCAGGCAGATCCGCTTGGTGATGACGAACGCGAGGACCGGTCCGACGAAGAACGTGATGCGCACGAACCAGGTGATCGCGTTGATCGACAGATGGAAGTGCGTCGCGAAGATGTCGTTTCCGCCACCCAGCAGCATGATCACATAGGCGGTCACCCAGGCGACGCCCAGCGCGGTACGCGTCGGAGCGTTGCGCGGCCGGTCCAGGATGTGGTGCTCGCGCTTGTCACCGGTGATCCACGACTCGATGAACGGGTACACCGCGAGCGCGGCGAGCATCACACCGAAGAGGACCAGCGGGATGAACACGCCCAGGACCAGAGTGTGGCCCCAGAGGTTGATCTCCCAGCCCGGCATCACTCGGACCAGGCCCTCCGCGAAGCCCATGTACCAGTCGGGCTGGGCGCCGGTGGACACCATGTCCGGCCGGTACGGGCCGAGCGCCCACACCGGGTTGATCGTGAACATGCCGGCGATCAGCGCGATGACACCGAAGACCAGGAAGAAGAAGCCTCCGGCCTTGGCCATGTAGACCGGCAGCAGCGGCATGCCGACGACGTTCTTGTTCGTACGTCCGGCGCCCGCGAACTGCGTGTGCTTGTGGTAGAAGACCAGGATCAGGTGGGCCACCACGAGGCCGAGCATGATGCCCGGCAGCAGCAGGATGTGGATCGAGTAGAACCGCGCCACCATGTCGTGGCCGGGGAACTCGCCGCCGAACAGGAACATCGAGATGTAGGTGCCGACGATCGGCGTCGCCAGGATCGCGCCCTGCGTGAAGCGGACACCGGTGCCGGAGAGCAGGTCGTCGGGGAGCGAGTAACCGGTGAAACCGGTGAACATGCCGAGGACGAAGAGCAGGAAACCGAACAGCCAGTTGATCTCACGCGGCTTGCGGAACGCGCCGGTGAAGAACACGCGCATCATGTGCACGAACATCGCGGCGAGGAAGATCAGCGCGGCCCAGTGGTGGATCTGCCGGATGAGCAGACCACCGCGGACGTCGAAGCTGATGTCCAGCGTCGAGGCGTACGCCTCGGTCATGCGGATGCCCTGCATCGGCACGTACGAGCCGTGGTACTCGATCTCGTTCATGCTCGGGTGGAAGAACAGCGTCAGGTACACACCCGTGAGGATGATGATGATGAAGCTGTAGAGCGCGATCTCACCCAGCATGAAGGACCAGTGGTCCGGGAAGATCTTCCGCATGTTGGCCTTGGCCAGGGAGTAGATCCCCAGTCGGCCGTCGGCCCAGTCGGCCACCCGCTCGCCGGCGGGCGCCTTCTTCCGTGTATCCGTCTGTGTACTCATCCGCGCTCCCAGAAGGCAGGACCGACGGGCTCTTCGAAGTCGCCGAGCGCCTCGAGGTTGCCCTCGGCGTTCACACCGATCCGCAGCTGCGGAAGCGGGTGACCGGCCGGACCGAAGATGACGCGGGCGCCGTCGGAGAGGTCGAAGGTGGACTGGTGGCACGGGCAGAGGACGTGGTGCGTCTGCTGCTCGTACAGGCTGACCGGGCAGCCGACGTGGGTGCAGATCTTCGAGTACGCCACGATGCCCTCGTAGGACCACTCGAGCTCGCGCTGGTCCTTGATGTCCTCCGGCTGGATCCGGACGATCATCACGGCCGCCTTGGCGATCTCGGTGTTGAAGTTGTGGTCGTCCTCCTTCAGGCCCTCGGGCATGACGAAGGTCAGCGAACCCACGGCGACGTCCTCGGGACGCAGCGGCTCATTGGTGTTCATGTTGATGAGCTGCTTGCCCCTGGCCCACAGGGTGGTGCGGAGCTTGTTCTCGGGCAGCGGGCCGAGATCGCGCAGCAGCACGACGCCGGAGAGCGGCACCATGGCCAGCGCACCGAACATGGTGTTGCGGATCAGCTTGCGCCGCCCGATCGCGGACTCCCTGGCACCGTCCGCGAAGTCGGCCATGACCTTGGCCTTGACCTCGGGCGCGGCCTCGATCGGGTGACGGTCGTCGGCGACCTCCACGTCGGACATCAGGGTGCGCGCCCAGTGGACGGCACCGGCCCCGATGCAGAACAGCGCGAGGCCCAGCGTCACACCCAGCGAGAAGTTGAGCGCGCTGACGTGCCCGAACGGCCAGATGTAGACGATCTTGTCGACCGGGAAGATCACGAACGAGGCGATGAAGCCGATCGTCGAGAGCATCGACAGCGTGAACAGCAAGGCCACGGTGCGTTCGGAACGCTTGGCGGCCCGCTCGTCGATGTCCTGGATGCGCGGCTTGTGGGCCGGCAGCCCCGGGTCGGCGAACGGATCCTCGCCGTGGCGCTGGGCGACGGCGGTGCTGCCACCGTGTGCCGCGTCGTGCGCGGCGCCCTGCTCTGCGGGCAGGTTCTCTTCTGGAATGTCTTGGCTACTCATGACTTCTTGGCCTTAGCGGTGTGGGCCGCGACCCAGACGGCAACAGCGATCAGCGAACCGAGACCGAAGATCCAGCCGAACAGACCCTCACTGACGGGGCCGAGCCCGCCCAGGCCGAAGCCGCCGGGGGTCGGCGTGTCCTCGCCGTTCACGGTCTTGACGTACGCGATGATGTCCCGCTTCTGCTGCCCGGGCATCGTGGAGTCGGGGAAGGAGGGCATGTTCTGCGGGCCGGTCTGCATGGCCTCGTACAGGTGCTTCGGGCTGACGCCCTCCAGGCTCGGAGCGAACTTCCCGTCGGTGAGCGCGCCGCCCTCACCGGTGAAGTTGTGGCACTGGGCGCAGTTGTTGCGGAACAGTTCGCCACCGTTGGCGATGTCCGCGCCCTCGGGGCTGTACTCCTCCTCGGTCGGCGTGATCGGGCCGGCGCCGAGGGAGGCGATGTACGCCGCGAGCTGGTCGATCTCGGCCTGCGAGTACACGACCGGCTTTTCGGGCACCTGAGCGCCGGGCTGCTGGGCGGGCATGCGCCCCGTACCGACCTGGAAGTCGACGGCGGCGGAGCCGACACCGACCAGGGACGGGCCGTCTGAGGTGCCCTGACCGCCGGTTCCGTGGCAGCTTGCGCAGCCCACGGTGTAGAGCTTCTGCCCCTCCTTGATGGCGAGGGACTGGGCGGTCGTGTCGGCCTGCGCCTTGTCCGCGGGTGCGAACGCGGCGTACAGCCCCCCAGTGGCCGCCAGCGCGAGGAGTAGGACGACGACCGCCGCCAGCGGATGGCGTCGTCGTGCGGAGAGCTTTTTCACGGATTACCCCGGTGTCAGGATCTTCTGCGTCGGTGCTTCTGGACTGTGTCTGCTTCAGGCGGCGCCCGCTCGGGACGGACCGCTCGCGCCGGTTACTTGATCATGTAGATCGTGGCGAAGAGGCCGATCCAGACGACATCGACGAAGTGCCAGTAATAGGACACGACGATGGCGGCGGTTGCCTGCTCGTGGGTGAATCTCCGGGCCGCGTAGGTCCTTGCCAGGACCAGCAGGAAGGCGATGAGTCCGCCCGTCACGTGCAGGCCGTGGAAACCGGTGGTCAGGTAGAACGCCGAGCCGTACGGGTCGGACGAGAGGGAGAGCCCCTCGTGCTTGACCAGCTCGGTGTACTCGAAGACCTGACCGCCGATGAAGATGGCACCCATCACGAACGTGATGATGAACCAGGTGCGCAGCTTCTTCACATCGCCTCGCTCGGCGGCGAAGACGCCGAGCTGGCATGTGAGGGAGGAGAGCACCAGGATCGTGGTGTTCGTCGCCGCGAACGGGAAGTTCAGCGCATCGGCTTTCTCTGCCCAGTACTCGGCACCCATCACCGATCGCAGAGTGAAGTACATCGCGAATAGGGCCGCGAAGAACATCAGCTCGGAACTGAGCCAGACGATGGTTCCGACGCTGGTGAGGTTCGGCCGATTGACCGACGGGTGCGCGTGCCCGGTTTCTACTGTCGTTGCTGTCGCCACGACCGACATTATGTCGGTCGCTTATCCCGCCCTCACTCCGGGGGGTGCCGTTCGGAGTGTTCCGCCCCTCAACGGGACCTTCCGGCGGGGCCGGACGGCCCAGCGAAGCCGTGTCAGAACCGGTGCTGACAGGCAGTGGGACGGAGTAGCATCCGGCGCAACAAGCCTGATCGAACGAGTGCGGAGGAATCATGCAGTCGAGCGCCACGGTCCTGGTCTACAGCGACGACTCGAACACCCGCGAGCAGGTCAGGCTGGCAGCGGGGCGCCGGCCCGCCGCCGACGTTCCGCCGGTGCGGTTCGTGGAATGCGCGACCCTGCCCGCGGTCCTGAAGGCCCTGGAAGAGGGCGGCATCGACGTCTGCGTGCTGGACGGCGAGACGGTTCCGGCGGGCGGGATGGGCGTGTGCCGGCAGATCAAGGACGAGGTCTTCGACTGCCCGCCCGTGCTCCTGCTGATCGGCCGCCCGCAGGACGCCTGGCTGGCCACCTGGAGCCGCGCGGAGGCGGCGGTGACGCTGCCGGTGGACCCGGTGGAGTTCGCGGCGTCCCTCGCGGCCCTGCTGCGCGCCCGCCTCTCCATCGGAGCCTGACCGCGCTGCCCCGGCCCTCAAACCGTGGGCCGCAGCCTGGCGGTCACGGCGGTGACGTTGCCGTTCGACGCCTCGGAGCCGGGGACCAGGGCACTGCCCTCGCGCCACTTGTCCCAGGACAGGTTCCAGTCTCCGAAGCCGTTCCCGAACGTGTCCATCATGTCGCCGTAACTGTTGACGACCTCGACGACGTCACCCTCGCGGACGGTCTTGAAGAACCATTCGGCATTGCTCATGGACATCCCGACGCAGCCGTGGCTGACGTTCGCGTAGCCCTGCGAGCCGACCGACCAGGGCGCGGCGTGGACGTACTCGCCGCTCCACGTGATCCGCGTCGCCCAGTAGACGGGCAGGTCGTACGACTCGGAGCTTCCTTCCGCGATGCCGATGCTGGTGCTGCGCATCCGCACGAACTGCTGTTTGGCCAGCACGACCTTGATGCCGTTGCGGGTCTCGAAGCCGGGCTTGCCGGTGGTCACCGGCATGGTTTTGATCACTTCTCCGTTGCGCTTCACCGTCATGGTGTGCGCCTCGGCGTCGGCGACGGCTTCGAGACGGTCCCCTATGGTGATCTTCAACGGCTTGGAGGGGCCGCCGTAGAGCTTGCCGGCGACCTTGACGCCCCGGAGGTTGCTGGTGACGTTCACGGTGGTCCCGGTGGGCCAGTACTCCCGGGGCCGGTAGTGCAGGGTCTTGTCGTCGACCCAGTGCCAGGCGCCCTCCACCGCGGGCTTCGAGGTGACCTTCATGGCGCGTTCGACCACCGCCCTGCCCTTGCCTTCACCGACCGCGTGGCTGAGCTTGGCCGTGATGGGCTGCCCGACTCCGTAGGTGCCCGCCTCCGGGCCGAACTCCGCGGTCAGGAAGGTCTTGGCGGGTGCCGTCTCGAAGAAGAGCGTGCGCACGCCCGGAGCGCCTTCGTCGTCCTCCGTGGAGACCCGGACGGTGTACTTCACGCCGGCCGCCAGCGGGGCGGTGGAGCGCCAGCGCACGCCGTCGGCGGCGAGTTCGCCCGCCACGTAGTGACCCGCGCCGTCCATGACGGTGACGTCGGTGATCCGGCCTCCGTCACCCTTGGAGGTGACCTCGAGCGGCTTGTCGGGGTCCACCTTCGTGGCTCCCGACGCGGCGTTGAGGCTCACCTGCCGCGCCGCGTCGTACGGCGCGGCCGACAGGGGGTGCCGGTCCGGTTCGCCGCAGGCGGTCGCGACCACACCGAGGGAGACGACCAGCGCGATGCAGCTGACGGCACGGATACGAGGCGTGTGGTTCATAAGCACACGGTATGAAGGATTGTCAGCCGCGGCGCGCGGGATGACTCCGAACGAGTGGGCCCGGATCACCTCACTGGAGTGAGGTGATCCGGGCCCGTCGCTCGTGTCGCGTTGTTCTGCTGTTCCGCTCAGGCGGTACTACTACTGGTTCTGGCTCTCACCGCGGTAGTACTCGAACACCCAGCCGAAGAGGCCGACCAGGAGCAGCGGCAGCGAGAAGTACAGCAGCCACCAGCCGATCGCCACGCCGAGGAAGGCGAGCGCACCGCCGATACCCAGCGCGAGCGGCTGCCAGCTGTGCGGGGAGAAGAACCCCACCTCGCCGGCCTCGTCGGCCACGTCGGCTTCCTTGTCGTCCTGCGCCATGGCGTCCACTCGCCGGGCCGTGAAGGCCAGGTAGTAGCCGACCATGACGGTCAGGCCGAAGGACAGGAAGAGAGCGGTGGTGCCGACCGGCTCCTTCGACCAGACGCCGTACAGGATGGCGACGGCCAGAATGAAGACGCTCAGCCAGAGGAACATCCGTCCCTGGATCTTCACTTGCTCTCCTCCTTGCCACCGACCAGCACACCGGCGCCGTGGCCACCGTGCTCGAGCTCGTCGAGAGCGGCGATCTCCGGGTGGTGCAGGTCGAACGCCGGCGATTCACTGCGGATACGCGGCAGGGTGAGGAAGTTGTGCCGCGGCGGCGGGCAGGACGTCGCCCACTCGAGCGAACGGCCGTAGCCCCACGGGTCGTCGACCTCGATCTTCCTGCCGTACTTCGCCGTCTTCCAGACGTTGTACATGAAGGGCAGGATCGACGCTCCGAGCAGGAACGAGGCGATCGTGGAGATCGTGTTCAGCGCGGTGAAGCCGTCGGCGGCGAGGTAGTCCGCGTAACGCCGCGGCATGCCTTCCGCGCCCAGCCAGTGCTGCACCAGGAAGGTGCCGTGGAAGCCGATGAACAGCGTCCAGAAGGTGATCTTTCCGAGCCGCTCGTCCAGCATCTTGCCGGTGAACTTCGGCCACCAGTAGTGGAATCCGGCGAACATCGCGAAGACCACGGTGCCGAAGACGACGTAGTGGAAGTGCGCGACGACGAAGTACGAGTCCGAGACGTGGAAGTCCAGCGGCGGCGAGGCCAGGATGACGCCCGTCAGGCCACCGAAGGTGAAGGTGACCAGGAAGCCGATGGTCCACAGCATCGGTGTCTCGAAAGACAGGGAGCCCTTCCACATCGTGCCGATCCAGTTGAAGAACTTCACGCCCGTCGGTACGGCGATGAGGAACGTCATGAAGGAGAAGAACGGTAGTAGGACTCCGCCGGTGACGTACATGTGGTGCGCCCACACCGTCACGGACAGGCCGGCGATCGCGATCGTCGCACCGATCAGACCGATGTAACCGAACATCGGCTTGCGGGAGAAGACCGGGATGATCTCCGAGACGATGCCGAAGAACGGCAGCGCGATGATGTACACCTCTGGATGGCCGAAGAACCAGAAGAGGTGCTGCCACAGCAGTGCGCCGCCGTTGGACGCGTCGAAGATGTGCGACCCGAACTTGCGGTCCGACTCCAGGGCGAACAGCGCGGCCGCCAGGACCGGGAAGGCCAGCAGGACCAGCACACCGGTCAGCAGGACGTTCCAGGTGAAGATCGGCATCCGGAACATCGTCATGCCCGGAGCGCGCATGCAGATGATCGTGGTGATGAAGTTGACCGAGCCGAGGATCGTGCCGAAGCCGGAGAAGGCCAGACCCATGATCCACATATCGGCGCCGACACCCGGCGAACGGACCGCGTCCGACAGCGGTGAGTAGGCGAACCAACCGAAGTCGGCGGCGCCCTGCGGGGTGAGGAAGCCGGCCACCGCGATCAGCGAGCCGAAGAGGTACAGCCAGTACGCGAACATGTTCAGCCGCGGGAACGCCACGTCCGGCGCGCCGATCTGCAGCGGCATGATCCAGTTCGCGAATCCGGCGAACAGCGGCGTCGCGAACATCAGCAGCATGATCGTGCCGTGCATCGTGAACGCCTGGTTGAACTGCTCGTTCGACATGATCTGCGTGCCCGGCCGGGCCAGCTCGGCGCGCATGAAGAGCGCCAGCAGGCCGCCGATGCAGAAGAAGACGAACGACGTGACGAGGTAGAGCGTGCCGATCGTCTTGTGGTCGGTGGTCGTCAGCCACTTCACCACGACGTTGCCCGGCTGCTTGCGCCGCACTGGCAGCTCGTTCTCGTACGAGTCTTCATCTGCCGCGGCGGCACCCTGGGGTTCGTTGAGGATGCTCACAGTTGGTTCTTCTCCGCATTCCTGGCCGGGTCCGTCTGCTCAATACCCGACGGGATGTAGCCGGTCTGCCCCTTCTCGGCAAGCTCCTTCAGGTGCTGCTGGTAGCGCTCCGGGGAGACGACCTTGACGTTGAAGAGCATCCGGGAGTGGTCGACTCCGCAGAGTTCGGCGCACTTGCCCAGGAAGGTGCCCTCCCGCGTGGGGGTCACCTCGAAGACGTTGGTGTGGCCGGGGATGACGTCCTGCTTCATCAGGAAGGGGACCACCCAGAAGGAGTGGATGACGTCACGCGAGGTCAGGACGAACCGGACCTTCTCCCCCTGGGGCAGCCAGAGCGTGGGGCCCGGGTTGCCGGTCTGCGGGTTCCGGGTGCCGGGGATTCCGGCGTCGTAGACGCCTTCCGCCCCTTCGGGGAAGTTCTGGGCGTACCTCTGAGGGATCGCCTTGAGTTCCTCGTTCGCGGCCGGGTCGCCGGTGGCCGGGTTCCCGTCCACGTTCTCGATGTAGTTGAAGCCCCAGCTCCACTGGTAGCCGACCACGTTGATGGTGTGGGCGGGTTCGTCGGAGAGCTGGAGGAGCTTCGACTCGTCGCGCGCGGTGAAGTAGAAGAACACCGAAACGATGATGATCGGGACCACGGTGTACAGGGCCTCGATGGGCATGTTGTACCGGGTCTGCGGAGGGATCTCCACCTTGGTGCGGGTGCGCCGGTGGAAGAAAACGCTCCACAGGATCAGGCCCCACACCAGGACGCCCGTGGCGAGCGCCGCCGCCCACGAGCCCTGCCAGAGGGAGAGGATTCGCGGCGCCTCCTCCGTGACAGGCGTGGGCATTCCGAGGCGGGGGAAATCCTCCCAGTTGTAGGAACAACCGGAGGCGGTAGCCAGGATCAGGCCCGCAGTCAGCAACTGCGGCAGCTTCCGCCGCATCGGGCGCCGCGACATGGGGGTACCGCCCACGCCCTGCGGGCCGTGGGGGAGGTCGGAGCCGTTGGGACTCACGTAGCGCCTTCCCGAGAGTCTCGGCCCGCGCGGCCGGCTGCGGCCGTCTCGCTGGTCGGTCGCCGGCCCTGACGCGGGCAGGGGTTTGGATGTTTATGCGGACCAAACCCTACTGGACGCAATTTGGGGTCGCGCGGGGAGGGTGCCCAACGCGCCGTCCGGCACCCCGAAGGGATGGCCGGCCCCTTCGAGTGAGGTACGGAGCGCCCCGGAATGCCCCCTTCCAGCAGGCAACTGACGCCCCCTCTTCCCGCGGGGGTTAGCGTGACGGCGTGCCCTACTTCGATGCCGCGTCCGCCGCTCCCCTGCACCCCGTCGCCCGCCAGGCCCTGCATGCCTCCCTGGACGAGGGCTGGGCCGACCCGGCCCGGCTCCACCGCGAGGGCCGCCGAGCCCGGCTGCTGCTCGACGCGGCCAGGGAGGCCGCGGCGGAGGCCGTCGGATGCCGCCCCGACGAGCTCGTCTTCACTCCTTCGGGGACGCAGGCGATCCACACCGGAATCTCCGGAGCGCTGGCCGGGCGTCGGCGTGTCGGCCGCCGTCTCGTCGTCTCCGCCGTCGAACACTCCGCGGTCCTGACCGCGGCTGCCGCGTGGGAGGCGGCCGGCGGCTCGGTGACCGAGGTCGGCGTCGACCGGCACGGGGCGGTGTCCCCCGACACGTACGCCGCGGAACTCGGCTCTGCCACGGCACTGGCGTGCCTCCAGTCCGCCAACCACGAGGTGGGCACCGAGCAGCCGGTGCGGGAGGTGGCGGAGGCGTGCCGCGCGGTGGGGGTGCCGCTGCTGGTGGACGCCGCCCAGTCCCTGGCCTGGGGCCCCGTCGACGCGGACTGGTCGCTGCTCACCGCGAGCGCGCACAAGTGGGGCGGCCCGGCCGGCGTCGGGCTGCTCGCCGTACGCAAGGGCGTCCGGTTCGCCCCGCAGGGCCCGGCGGACGAGCGGGAGTCGGGCCGGTCCGCCGGCTTCGAGAACATTCCGGCGATCGTGGCGGCGGCGGCCTCGCTGCGTGCCGTACGCGCGGAGGCGGCGGACGAGGCGGTACGGCTGCGGGCCCTGGTGGACCGGATCCGGGCGCGGGTGCCGGAGCTGGTGCCCGATGTGGAGGTGGTGGGCGACCCGGTACGGCGGCTGCCGCACGTGGTGACGTTCTCCTGTCTCTACGTCGACGGGGAGACATTGCTGCACGAGCTGGACCGGGCCGGCTTCTCCGTCTCCTCCGGCTCGTCGTGCACGAGCAGCACGCTGATCCCCAGCCATGTGCTGCGGGCGATGGGCGTGCTGTCGGAGGGAAACGTACGGGTGTCGCTGCCGCCGTCCGGCACGTCGGAGGAGGACGTGGACCGCTTCCTGGAGGTGCTGCCGGGGGTGGTGGCGGGTGTACGGGAGCGGTACGGGGCGCCGGTGCCGGCGGGGCCGGTGTCGTCAGGGCCGATGTCGTCGCCGTCGTCTTCGCCGTCGCCCTCGCCCGGGCCGGCGAAATCCCTGGTGGTGGACGCGCTCGGCCGGCGCTGCCCGATCCCGGTGATCGAACTGGCGAAGGTCATCGGCGACGTACCGGTCGGCGGCACGGTGACGGTCCTCTCCGACGACGAGGCGGCGCGGCTCGACATCCCCGCGTGGTGCGGGATGCGGGGGCAGGAGTACGTGGGGGAACAGGGGGCGGAGCAGGGCGTGGCATACAAGGTGCGGCGGGTGGTGTAGCACCCGCCGCAGGCGTTTCCCCGACCCCTTCCCTTCCCTTCCCTTCCCGAACCGGGGCTCTGCCCCGGGCCCGTACGCCTCGTCTCCCCCACGGCCCGGCGGCCGGGGAAGGTGCCCGCAGCGGGGCTGATGTCGCGGAGTGTCATCAGCCCGCCGGGCGATTGAGGGCACCGCGCGAAGCGCGGTACCGGGCCCGGGGCCCGCCCCGGTTTTCGGGAAGGGACGGGGAGGGGAAACCGCCCCGGTGTCAGGAGAGGTACTGGTGGACCTCCGAGGCCGCCTCGTCGCCGTACGCCTTCGTGAAGCGCTCCATGAAGTGCGCGCGCCGCAGCGTGTACTCCTGTGTGCCCAGCGTCTCGATCACCAGCGTCGCCAGCATGCAGCCCACCTGGGCCGCCCGCTCCAGGCCCACGCCCCACGACAGGCCGGAGAGGAAGCCCGCGCGGAACGCGTCGCCGACGCCGGTCGGGTCGACCTTGGCCTCCTCGTCGGGGCAGCCGACCTCGACCGGGTCCGTGCCGGTGGACTCGATGCGGACGCCGCGCGCGCCGAGCGTGGTGACGCGGTGGCCCACCCGGCCGAGGATCTCGTCGTCGCTCCAGCCGGTCTTGGACTCGATGAGCCCCTTCTCGTACTCGTTGGAGAACAGGTACGCCGCGCCGTCCAGCAGTATCCGGATCTCGTCGCCGCTCATCCGGGCGATCTGCTGCGAGAAGTCCGCGGCGAACGGGATGCCCCGCGAGCGGCACTCCTCGGTGTGCCGCAGCATCGCCTCCGGGTCGTCCGCTCCGATCAGGACGAGGTCGAGGCCGCCGACGCGGTCCGCGACCGACTTGAGCTCGATCTGGCGGGCCTCGCTCATCGCACCCGTGTAGAAGGAGCCGATCTGGTTGTGGTCGGAGTCCGTGGTGCACACGAAACGGGCGGTGTGCAGGACCTCCGAGATACGGACGGACGCCGTGTCGACGCCGTGGCGGTCGAGCCAGGCGCGGTACTCGTCGAAGTCGGCGCCCGCCGCGCCGACCAGGATCGGGCCGGTGCCCAGCTGGCCCATGCCGAAGCAGATGTTCGCCCCGACCCCGCCGCGCCGCACATCGAGCGTGTCGACGAGGAAGGAGAGGGAGACCGTGTGCAGCTGGTCCGCGACCAACTGGTCGGCGAAGCGGCCGGGGAAGGTCATGAGATGGTCGGTGGCGATGGAGCCGGTGACTGCGATACGCACGGTGAGGCGCTCCTGAGGCGGTGTGGCAGTGACAGTTCACGCTACCGGGTCAAGCGCCCCCGCCGAATGCGGAAACTACCCGATAGTAGGGCTTTTTCCCGGACTCCCGGGTGCATACGGTTCGGCTATGACGATGCACAGCGCCGCCGCGTTCGAGCCGCGGCTGCGGCCCGACCCCCGGGAGTCCGAGATCAGTCTGGCCCAGCTTCGCGTCGACTGCGCCCGAATGGCTCCACACTGGGTGGTACCGGCGGCCGCGGCGGCGGCGCCCGTTTCCCCGTCCCTCATCCACGGTGTCATGGTGCCGCCGGCCTCCGCGCGGCTGGTGGACGCGATGGCCGACTACGGCTACTGACGCCGCGCACCCCGCCCGGGGCGGGACGGAGGGAACCAGGCGCTCCCCCGCTCCGTCCCACCCGTGTCCTCCGCAGCAGGAGGCATGAGACAAGGAGCGATGCGGTGAGCAGCACGGAGAACACGCAGGAGACTCCCCGGCGTCGGCGTTCCCCGCTGGTCGTCGCCTCTGTGGCGGCCGCGGTGCTGGTGGCCGGCGGAGGCGGTGCGTACTTCGCGACCTCCGGCTTCGGTGGCGGCGAGGGCGCGGAGGCCACGGACTCCAAGGGCGGTCCGGACGGCGGGAAGAACCCGCCACTGCTGGCACTGGACGCCAGCGGGTCCGTGGCCGACGGCGGCATCGCCCCGGGCGAGCCCGACCCGACGGGCGGCGGTGTCGTCTACCGGGCCGAGGGTGATCTGCCGGACGGCCCGGACCGTGCGGCCGTGCACCGGACGACGGGGTCGGTCACCGCGGCCGAGGTGACCCGGCTGGCGAAGGCGCTGGGCCTGTCGGGGGAACCACGGCTGGAGGGCCCGGCGTGGAAGGTCGGCCCGTCCAAGGACGGTCAGGGCCCGACGCTGCAGGTGAACAAGGAGGCTCCGGGCGTCTGGACGTTCGCCAGGTACGTCCCTTCGCCGGGCGGCGACAACTGCCTGAAGGGCAGGGCGTGCCCCTCCGGCGGCGCCGGCGAGCCGGGCCCCGCCGTGAGCGAGGCGGAGGCCAGGAAGGCCGCGGCGCCCGTGCTGAAGGCCGCCGGCCAGGGCGACGCCGCACTGGACGCGGGTCAGCTGATGGGCGCGGTACGGGTGGTGAACGCGGACCCGGTGGTGAGCGGGCTGCCCACGTACGGCTGGTCGACCGGGATCCAGGTGGGCGCGGACGGCACCGTCGTCGGCGGCGGCGGCCGGCTCCAGGAGCCGGTGAAGGGCGACACGTATCCCGTGGTCTCCGCCGCCGAGGCGGTCGAGCAGCTGAACGAGGCCGGCAAGGACAGCGGCCGTGTGCGGATCGGCGGGTGCGCCACCCCGGTGCCGCACGGGGAGGTGCCGCACAAGGACGACCTGCGGCCGGAGACTCCGTGCGAGCCCGAGGACTCCCCCGCGGCCCCGGAACGGCGGACGATCAGCAAGGCCGTCTTCGGGCTCGCCGCGCAGTATGTGGACGGGCGGCAGGCGCTGGTGCCCTCGTGGTTGTTCGAGGTGTCGGCGAAGGACGGCGACCGTCCGTTCACGGTGACGCACACCGCGGTGGAGAAGCGGTTCCTCAAGAGCGCCGAGCCGCCCGCGAAGGACCTCACCCCGTCCGAACCGTCGAAGGACCCGGCCGGCCAGGAGGGCCCCGCGCAGATCTCGTACAGCATTGACGGGCGGACCCTGACGGTCACCTTCTGGGGCGGCGTGTGCAGCGACTACGAGGCGAAGGCGACCGAGACGAGTGACCGGGTGAAGGTGCGGATCGTGGAGACCAACCCGGACCCGGACCGGGTCTGCATCATGCTCGCCAAGCAGCTCACGGAGTCCGTGACCCTGGACGAGCCGCTGGACGGCCGGGAGGTCGTCGACGCCGACGGCAAGCCGCTGCCGCGCAAGGGCTGAGCCCTCCCGCCGAGCCCCCACGGCTGCTCATGCCGAAGGCGGCGGACCCGCTCCCGGGTCCGCCGCCTTCGGCATGAGCAGTCGGACTCCTAGCTGAAGGAGTCGCCGCAGGCGCAGGAACCCGTGGCGTTCGGGTTGTCGATGGTGAAGCCCTGCTTCTCGATGGTGTCGACGAAGTCGATGGAGGCGCCGCCCAGATACGGGGCGCTCATCCGGTCGGTGACGACCTTGACGCCGTCGAAGTCCTTCACGACGTCGCCGTCGAGGGAGCGCTCGTCGAAGAACAGCTGGTAACGCAGGCCGGAGCAGCCGCCGGGCTGAACCGCGACGCGCAGCGCCAGGTCGTCCCGGCCTTCCTGGTCCAGCAGGGCCTTGACCTTGGCCGCGGCGGCGTCGGACAGGAGGATGCCGTCGCTCACGGTGGTGGTCTCGTCCGATACGGACATCTGCTTCTCTCCCGGGTTGTACGGACTGCTTGCCGACGGTGCAACCGGCATGACCGCGGATTCATTCCGGGCCGGCCCGTTTTTGCGCTTCGTGTCTCTTCATGCTCGCACACCGCGCCGAAGTGCGGCACCGACCTGTGGACGGGGGGTGCGTCACATCGACGCTATGGCCATCGTCAAAGTGACGTGAAGCGGTTATGATAGATAACGTCAAATAGACGAAAAGTGCTCAGTCAGACGAAGAAAGGGTGCGTGTCGTGACCACCGCCCAAACCCGCCCCGAGCTCGACGTGTCGCCGAGTCCGCTCGCCCTCCTGCTGCTCGGCCGTGAGGCCGACCCCCGGAGCGAGCGCGGCGTGGAGTGCCCCGGCGACCTGCCCTCGCCGTCCGACCCGGACCTGGTGGAGCGCGCCCGCGCAGCCAAGGAGAAGCTCGGGGAGAAGGTCTTCGTCCTGGGCCACCACTACCAGCGTGACGAGGTCATCCAGTTCGCCGACGTCACCGGTGACTCCTTCAAGCTGGCGAAGGACGCCGCGGCCCGGCCGGAGGCCGAGTACATCGTCTTCTGCGGTGTGCACTTCATGGCCGAGTCGGCGGACATCCTGACCTCGGACGACCAGAAGGTCGTGCTGCCCGACCTGGCGGCCGGCTGCTCGATGGCCGACATGGCCACGGCCGAGCAGGTCGCCGAGTGCTGGGACGTGCTGACCGAGGCCGGCGTCGCCGAGCAGGTCGTGCCCGTCTCGTACATGAACTCCTCCGCCGACATCAAGGCTTTCACCGGCAAGCACGGCGGCACGATCTGTACGTCGTCGAACGCCAAGCGCGCGCTGGACTGGGCGTTCGAGCAGGGCGAGAAGGTTCTTTTCCTGCCCGACCAGCACCTGGGCCGCAACACCGCCGTCCGCGACATGGGCATGTCCCTCGACGACTGCGTGCTCTACAACCCCCACAAGCCGAACGGCGGGCTGACCTCCGAGGAGCTCCGCGCCGCCAAGATGATCCTGTGGCGCGGTCACTGCTCGGTGCACGGCCGGTTCTCGCTGGACTCGGTCAACGACGTGCGTGAGCGCATCCCGGGCGTGAACGTCCTGGTGCACCCGGAGTGCAGGCACGAGGTCGTCGCCGCCGCGGACTACGTGGGTTCGACCGAGTACATCATCAACACGCTGGAGGCGGCCCCGGCCGGCTCGAAGTGGGCGATCGGCACCGAGCTCAACCTGGTCCGCCGCCTGGCGAACCGCTTCGCCGACCAGGGCAAGGAGATCGTCTTCCTCGACAAGACGGTCTGCTTCTGCTCGACGATGAACCGGATCGACCTGCCGCACCTGGTGTGGGCGCTGGAGTCGCTGGCCGAGGGCAACCCGGTCAACCGGATCGAGGTCGACAAGGAGACGGAGAGCTTCGCGAAGCTCGCCCTGGAACGGATGCTGGCGCTGCCGTAGCCGTACGTGAAGGGGCGCCCCGCCGGACCACACGGCGGGGCGCCCCTTCACGTACACGCCCTCCGGGGCGGCGGGCCCGGAGGGACGTCAGGCGGGAGCCTGGGCCGATCGAGTCGTCGACGACCCGGCCCACGGCGATGGTCAGCGCGCCGAGGGTGAGCATGTTGAGCGACAGGTCACGGGTCCACAGCACGATCAGCGCGAGGAGGACCGACAGCGGGATGGACACCGCCGTCACCAGCGTCGCGCGCAGGGAGGCGAGGAAGACCAGGATCACGATGACGGCGAAGACCAGGCCGAGCGCGCCCTCGGTGGTCAGACCCGAGATCGATTTCGAGACGGCCGGGCCCTGGTCGGAGACGACGGTGAGCTCGGCGCCCGTGCCCAGCTCTGCGCGCAGGTCCGGCAGCTTGTCCTGGACCGCGTCCGAGATGGCGACGGCGCTGCCGTCGCCGTCCATGGTGGCGAAGACCGCGAGGCTGGGCCTGCCGTTGGTACGGGTCAGGGAGACCCGGGTGGACTCGGTCTGCTCGACGGTCGCGATGTCGCCGAGGCGTACCGGCTCGCCGCCCTCACCCGGCGCGGGCACGATCCGCAGGTCCTCGATCTGCTTCAGCTCCGTGAAACCGCCGCCGACCCGCACGGTGCGGCTCCTGCCGCCCTCGGAGAACGAGCCCGCCGGCACCGTCACGCCGCCCGTCCGCAGGGCCTCCGCGATCGCCGCGGTGTTCAGACCGGCCGCCGCGAGCTTCCTGTCGTCGGGAGTGACGGAGAGACCTGGAGGTCCTGGACGCCTTCGACGGAGACCTGGCCCACGCCGTCGATGTCCTCCGGTGCGGGGACGACGGTCCGCTCCAACTGGTCGGCCAGGGCCTGCTGGTCCTTGTCCGAGGTGACGGCCAGCACGACGGCCGGGATGTCGTCCGTCGATCCGGTGACGACCTGCGGGTCGACCGCGTCGGGCAGTTGGACACGGGCGCGGTTCACGGCCTGCTGGACGTCGGCGACGAGCTGCCACCGTTCCCGTAGTCGAAGCTCGCCGTGATGACGGCGTTGCCCTCGCTCGGCGTGGAGGTTGTGCCCTTGATGCCGTCGACGGCCTTGATAGCCGACTCGAGCGGTTCGACGACCTGCTTCTCGACGACGTCGGGGGAGGCCCCCTGGTACGGGGCGGGCACGGACACCATCGGAAGCTCGATCGACGGCAGCAGCTGCTGCTCGAGCTGGGGGACGGCGATCGCGCCGAAGACGATCGCGACGATGGGCATCAGCCCTGTCAGGGCCCGTTGCGACAGGCTGAACTTCGACAGCCAGGACATGGGGTCTCTCTCCTGTGGCTTGCGCGGGGACGGGCACAGGCGCCCGCCTACACCATCGGCCACCGCAGGAGCACGATCCGTAGACCGCAGGTCCCGTTCCGCGGGGCGCGCATACCGCAACTGGAGTACCGCGCCCCGGGCTCACCAAATCCTTGGACGTACCAGTCCCGACTCGTACGCGGTGACGACCAGTTGGGCCCGGTCGCGGGCGCCGAGCTTGGCCATCGCACGGTTCACATGGGTCTTCACGGTCAGTGGACTGACCTCGAGCTGCTCGGCGATCTCGTCGTTGGAACGGCCACCCGCCACCAGCACCAGAACCTCGCGTTCACGGACGGTGAGGACCGACAGCCGCTGCGAGGCGTCCCCTTCCTGCCGGTCGTCGCCTTCCCCGGTACCGCCCTGCGCGAGGAACGTGGCGATGAGGCCCTTGGTCGCGACAGGCGACAGCAGCGCCTCGCCCGCCGCGGCGATACGGATCGCGTTCAGCAGCTCTTCCGGCTCCGCGCCCTTGCCCAGGAACCCGGAGGCTCCGGCCCGCAGCGACTGCACGACGTACTCGTCCACCTCGAAGGTGGTCAGCATGACGATCCGCACGTGCGACAAGTCCGGGTCCGCGCTGATCGTCCGGGTGGCGGCGAGGCCGTCCGTGCCGGGCATCCGGATGTCCATCAGGACCACGTCCGCCCGCTCGGAACGGGCCAGCGCCACGGCCTGCGCCCCGTCGGCCGCCTCCCCGACGACCTCCATGTCCGGCTCGGAGTCCACCAGGACCCTGAACGCGCTGCGCAGCAGCGCCTGGTCGTCGGCGAGCAGCACCCTGATCGTCATGTGTCCTCCCCCGCGCGGGTCGGCCGCGCCTGCAGCGGCAGTATCGCCTGCACCCGGAAGCCGCCGCCGTAGCGGGGCCCCGCCGTCAGGGTGCCGCCGAGGGCGGTGACCCGTTCCCGCATACCGAGCAGGCCGTGGCCGCCGCCGTCGGAACGGCCCCGCGCCGCCGTCTCCGTCTCCGTCTGCGCGGGGCCGTTGTCGATGACGGTGACCTCCAGCCGCGGGCCGACCCGTACGACGCTCACCTCGGCCTTGGCGTCCGGCCCCGCGTGCTTCTGCACATTGGTCAGCGCCTCCTGGACGATCCGGTACGCGGCGAGATCGACGGCCGCCGAAGGCGTCTCGCCGGTGTCGTCACGCGCCACCTCGACGGGCAGGCCCGCCTGGCGGAAACGGGTGACCAGTTCGTCGAGGACCGCCAGACCGGGCGCGGGCTCGGTCGGCGCCTCCGGGTCCCCCGACTGGCGCAGCAGCCCGACGGTGGCGCGCAGCTCGTTCAGCGCGGAGCGGCTCGCCTCCCGTACGTGCGCGAGCGCCTCCTTGGCCTGGTCCGGACGCCTGTCCATGACGTGGGCGGCGACACCGGCCTGCACATTGACCAGTGCGATGTGGTGCGCGACGACGTCGTGGAGATCGCGGGCGATCCGCAGCCGCTCCTCAGCGACCCGGCGCCCCGCCTCCTCCTCACGGGTCCGCTCCGCGCGCTCGGCCCGCTCCCGTATGGCGGCGACGAAGGCACGGCGGCTGCGCACGGCGTCACCGGCGGCGGCCGCCATGCCGGTCCAGGCGAAGACGCCCAGGTTCTCCTGCGTGTACCAGGGGCTCGACCCGAAGAACATCGCCGAGCCCGTCAGCACCGCCATCGTCATCAGGCCGACCCGCCAGGTGGTCGGCCGGTCGGTCCGGGCGGCCAGCGTGAAGAGGGCGATCACCGCGGCCATCGTGACGGGGGCCGCCGGATCCCCGGTCACCAGCTCCACGACGGACACCGCGCCGGTGACCAGCAGCACCCCCATGGGCTCCCGCCGGCGGAACACCAGCGCGGCCGCGGCGACGACTATCAGCACCACGCTGCGCACGTCCGGGGTACGGGTGCCGAAGGTCGGCCCGTGCGGCCCGTGCGGGTCGGCGAACGAGCCGACGGCCATGCAGATCAGCGCGGCGAACGCCAAGGCGCCGTCAAAGGCCAGCGGGTGTGCGCGCAGCCAGCGGCGGGTGCGGTCGTACCGGGCGGCGAGTCGTGTCACGTCGGGCAACGTTACGCGCGGCGGGCGCTGCGGTTCGCGGGAGCGCGGGGATCGCGGGGATGGCGGGAGCGCGGGGATGGGCCGGACGCCGCTGCGGTGGGAGCGTGGCCGCTGCGCGGGGCCGTTCTCCCTCCCCGCCTCTTCTCTCTGGACCGATGTGCGGCTCCGCCTCGTTGTGGGCTCCGCCCGGACCCGGCGCTCCTCGAACGCCGGACGGGCCGAAAGGCCGCGCAGGGAAATCCGGTCCCGCCGCTTGGCACCCTCCTACGGTGCCGAGCAGCAGGAGGGCGTGGGGCCGGAGCCCGGGAGTGAGGTCCCGCCGCGGGGCCCCAGCTTCGCGCTTCCGGCGCGGCGGGAAGGCGAACCCCACCCCAGGCGTCGGGGCCCGCGGCGGCGTCAGTCGGGGAGCGGGCCGTCCGGCGCCGGGATGAGGCCGTTGTCGCCGAGCAGTTCCCGGACGTCCTCCAGTGTCGCGTCCGACGCCGGAAGGATGAGCTCCGACGGTTCCAGGGAATCGTCCGGCAGCGGCTCCCCCAGATCGCGGACCTTCTCCAGCAGCGCGTGCAGGGTCCGGCGGAAGCCGGTCCCGTCGTCGCTCTCCATCTCCGCGAGCAGTTCGTCGTCGAGCTCGTTCAGCTCGGGGAGGTGGCTCTCCGCCACCTCCAGCTGGCCCTCCCCCATGATCCGTACGATCATGACGAGTCCTTACTCTCCGTCCGTACCGTTCCTGCAGGCCGTCACTGCTTGTCGAACTTGTGCGGGCTGCTCTGCTGCTGCGACTGCGTCGCGTCCGTCGAACCTCCGGTGCCGCCCTCGATCGCCTGCTGCGGCGCGGGGCCACCGGCCAGCTCCGCCTTCATGCGCTGAAGCTCCAGCTCGACGTCCGTACCGCCCGAGAGCCGGTCCAGTTCCGCCTGGATGTCGTCCTTCGCCAGCCCGGACTGGTCGTCGAGCGCACCGGAGGCCAGGAGTTCGTCGATCGCACCGGCCCGCGCCTGGAGCTGCGCGGTCTTGTCCTCGGCACGCTGGATGGCGACACCCACGTCGCTCATCTCCTCCGAGATGCCGGAGAAGGACTCCGCGATCCGGGTCTGCGCCTGCGCCGCGGTGTAGGTGGCCTTGATGGTCTCCTTCTTGGTACGGAAGGCGTCGACCTTGGCCTGCAGCCGCTGCGCGGCGAGCGTCAGCTTCTCCTCCTCGCCCTGGAGGGTCTGGTGCTGCGTCTCGAGATCGCTGACCTGCTGCTGCAGCGCGGCACGGCGGGAGAGTGCCTCGCGGGCCAGGTCCTCGCGGCCGAGCGCCAGCGCCTTGCGGCCCTGGTCCTCGAGCTTGGAGGACTGTCCCTGGAGCTGGTTCAGCTGCAGCTCCAGGCGCTTGCGGGAGGTCGCCACGTCGGCCACGCCCCGACGGACCTTCTGCAGCAGCTCCAGCTGCTTCTGGTAGGAGTAATCGAGGGTCTCGCGCGGATCCTCGGCCCGGTCGAGGGCCTTGTTCGCCTTCGCGCGGAAGATCATCCCCATACGCTTCATGACACCGCTCATGGGCTTCGCGCGCCCCCTTCTGACGGACTACGGCTTCAGCACTCCAACTAGAACCCAGCGTACGGGCCCTGCATCCATTACCGCACTGTTCGAGCGTGGATGCGCTCATCCCCAAGGACGACTGCGGGCGGCTCCGATCCGGCGCAAGGAGTAGGTGGCCGTCAGGGAAACCGTGCCTGTCGTCCGATCTGTCCGGTACGGACACGCGCCGTTGCGGGATCGTTCCCCGTCGGGGTGGGGTCCATGCCCGGCAACCCGTACCCTTGTGTTTTGTGTTCCGTAGCCGTTCCAACGAAGAGAAGGCCCCCACCGCGAAGGTGACGGCGGACCTCTCCAAGCAGCCCCGCGACCCCGAGGCCCCCAAGGGCCGCCCGACGCCGAAACGCAGTGAGGCCCAGGGCCAGCGCCGCCGTGCGAGCAGCGGCGCGCCGCTGGACCGCAAGGAGGCGGCGAAGCGCCAGCGCGAGGCCCGCCGTGCGGACCTGGCCAGGCAGCGCCAGGCCCTGGCCAGCGGCGACGAGCGCTATCTGCCGGCCCGTGACAAGGGTCCGGTGCGGCGCTTCGTGCGTGACTTCGTCGACTCCCGCTTCTGCGTGGCCGAGTTCTTCCTGCCGATGGCGGTGGTGATCCTCGTGCTGAGCATGGTCCGGGTCCCCCAGCTGCAGAACATCGCGCTACTGCTCTGGCTCGGCGTGATCGTGATGATCGTCGTCGACTCGATCGGTCTCGCCATCCGCCTGAAGAAGCAGCTGCGCGAGCGCTTCCCGAACGAACCGAAGCGCGGCGCCGTGGCCTACGGCCTGATGCGCACGCTTCAGATGCGTCGACTGCGGCTGCCGAAGCCGCAGGTCAAGCGCGGAGAGCGGCCCTGAGCGCCGATTCCTCGCAGCGTGGCGGTTTCACTCCGGAGGCGTCCGCGAACTGGCTCGCCGGTGCGGGCGGGCTGCGCAACACCGTCCGCCAGGAACTCGTGGCCCGTCAGCTCGAGGAGCAGATCTCGTCGCGGTACCCCGTCGGCCAGCGGCTGCGGGTGCTCGACGTCGGCATGGGCCAGGGCACGCAGGCCCTGCGGCTGGCGCGCGCCGGGCACACGGTCACCGGACTGGAGTCCGACGCCGTGATACTGAAGGCCGCCCGTGACGCCCTGGCGGGGGAGCCCGCCGGTATCCGCGAGCGCGTCCGGCTCGTGGAGGGCGACGGCCGGGACACCGGTGTGCACTTCCTGCCGGGCAGCTTCGACGTGGTGCTCTGCCACGGCGTGCTCATGTACGTCGAGGAGCCGGACGCCCTGCTCGCCGGCCTGGCCAGAATGCTCGCGCCCGGCGGGCTGCTGTCGTTGCTCGTACGCAACGGCGACGCGCTGGCCATGCGGCCCGCGGCGGACGGGAACTGGCCGTCGGCACTGGAGGCGTTCGACACGGACACCTACACCAACCGGCTCGGAGTGCGCGTGCGGGCCGACCGGCTCGAGGCGCTGACGGCCACCCTCGCCGGGATCGCCGCGCCGCTGCACGCCTGGTACGGGGTGCGGGTCTTCACGGACCAGGTCGGCAACGATGTCGAGCTCCCCGCCGCGGACGAACTGCACCAAATCCTGGCGCTGGAGGAACGCGCCGGCCGCACCGACCCGTACCGCGGCGTGGCCGCGCTGCTGCACCTGTGCGGAGTGCGGCGGATCTGACCGCCGGGGGTCTTGGCCCGGGTCTTGCCCGCGGGGTCTCCACCGGCGGTCCCGGCCGAGCGCCCCCTGATCGGCGGTGCCCCGCAGGCACCGAACGGCGGGCAAAAGGGATACTCCGGGCATGGACGTATCCCTCCGCTCCTTCCGCCCGGGTCGGCGGGCCCTCCACCTGCTGCTGACCACGACCACCGGGCTCTGCGTGCTCGTCCTGGCGGGCGGCTGCTCACCGGCCGCCGGTCCGGCGCCCGCGCGCTCCACGCAAGCCGCGGCCCGCGCCGGCGTACCGGCCGTGGCGAGTGAACTCCAGGACGACTACCAGGAGGTCATCGACGACGTGCTGCCCTCGGTCGTCCAGATCGAGGCCGCTCGGAGCCTGGGCTCCGGCATCGTCTACGACGACAGGGGACACATCGTCACCAACGCGCACGTGGTGGGCAGCGCCAGGCGCTTCGAGGTCGTCGTCGCCACCCGCGAGCAGCCGCTGACCGCGACGCTGGTGTCGTCCTTCCCCGAACAGGACCTCGCCGTCATCAAGCTCGACACGATCCCTCCGGGCCTCAAGGCCGCGCGCTTCGGCGACTCCTCCGAGGTCGCGGTCGGCCAGATCGTCCTCGCGATGGGCTCGCCGCTCGGCCTCTCCAGCAGCGTGACCCAGGGCATCGTCTCCGCCGTCGGGCGCACGGTCACCGAGAGCGGCGACGGCGGCGGCACCGGCGCGACCCTGGGCAACATGGTGCAGACCTCGGCGCCGATCAACCCCGGCAACAGCGGTGGCGCGCTCGTCAACCTGAACAGCGAGGTCATCGGCATTCCGACGCTCGCCGCGTCCGAGCCCGGCCCCGAAGGCAGCATCGCGCCGGGGATCGGCTTCGCGATCCCCGCGTCGATGGTACGGACGGTCGCCGACCAGATCATCGAGTACGGCGAGGTACGCGACTCGGGCCGGGCCGCCCTGGGCATCACCGGCCGCACCGTGCTCGACAGCAGCTACCGACCGTCCGGCGTGGCAGTGGTCTCCGTGACACGGGGCGGGCCCGCGGACGAGGCGGGACTGCGGGCCGGCGACATCATCACGAAGGTCGACAACGCGGAGATCACCACGATCACGTCCCTGGCGGAGGCGCTGGCGTCGAGGCGCCCTGGCGAGACGGTGTCCGTGACGGTGCAGCGGGATGGGGCGGAGCGGACGGTGCGCGTCACGCTGGGCGAGATGTGACACCACGGGGGCCGCGCGCGGTTCCCGGGCGAGGCCCGGCGCCGGGGCGATGCCCCGAAGACGCCGCGCACAGCACGGGCGATGCCCGGGGCCGGAGGCCCGGGGCACTACCGGGCCCGGCCGGGGCGATACCGGCGCCCGGGAGACCCGAGGAAGCCCCGAAGACGCCGCGCACAGCGCGGTACGGGGCCCGGCCTGCCCGCCACGCCGGGGCACGCGCATCGGTACGCCAGGAAGGGCGGGGAGGGGAGCAGCCCGCCGCAGGCGTCACGCACCCGCACCGGACCGCCCCCGCGCGCCGTCCGCGTCAGGACTCGTGGAGGCTCATCGGGCCGTAGATCTTCGTCCCGTCCTCGGAGAGGACGACCTGGTCGGCGCCGCCTTCCTGGAGTTCCCTCCAGTGCTCACCGATCCAGGACTCCGCGTCGCCCTGTGTCGTGAACTCCTC
The DNA here is from genome assembly GCF_040706335.1 of Streptomyces sp. NPDC048389. Lineage (NCBI taxonomy): Bacteria > Bacillati > Actinomycetota > Actinomycetes > Kitasatosporales > Streptomycetaceae > Streptomyces > Streptomyces sp. NPDC048389. Next base: position 89,815 of record NZ_JBEZKP010000023.1, read on the forward strand.
CGGCTCCACCGCCGGCGGCACCTCCGTACCGTCGGACTTCTCGAACCGCCACGTCCACGCCATGTGCGCCTCCCACGTCCCTAGGGCAAGCTGATCAGTTGCTGCCCGCAGCGTAGCCGGGCGCGCACCGCCCGGGGCGAGACGGCAGGATCAGAGGCGTGGAACTGACTCTGCTCGGCACCGGCGCCCCCGCCGGACTCCCCCGGACCGACTGCCCCTGCGCCGTGTGCGCGACCGCCCGCGGGCCCGAGGCGCGGGCCGCGACCGCGTTGCTCGTGGACGGCGCGCTGCTCCTCGACCTGACTCCGGGCGCCGCGCTCGCCGCCGCTCGCGCGGGGCATTCGCTCGCGGGCGTACGGCAGGTGCTGCTGACACACCCTCATGACGGGCCGCCCGTGGACCTTCCGGCCGGGCTCCCGACGGCGGGGAGGGTGCCGGACGGACGGGAGTTGACGCTGATCAGCGGACACCGGGTGCGGGCACTGTCGATGGACCACCCGGGCACGGGGTACGAAGTGACGTCCCCGGGCGGGGACCGGCTGCTGTACCTGCCGCCGGGTGCGGCACCGGCCGGGCTCGCGGAGGGGCTGGCCGCGTACGAGATGGTCGTGGGTGACGTCGTCGGCCGCCCGGACGCGATCGCCCGGTTGCGGGCGGCGGGCGCGATCGGGGCGACGACGGACGTGGTCGCCGTGCATCTCGACCACGACGTCCCCGGAGGCCCGGAGCTCACCCGCCGTCTGGCGGCGGCGGGCGCCCGTGCCGTGCCGGACGGGACGACACTGATCGTCGGCGAGTACCACGCGGTGCCGGACGTGCCCCGGCGGACGCTGGTGACCGGCGGGGCCCGCTCGGGGAAGTCGCTGGAGGCGGAGCGGCGGCTGGACGCGTTCCCGCACGTGTTGTACGTCGCGACCGGCGGCGGCAGGGACGGCGACCCCGAGTGGGCGGCCAGGGTCGCCGCGCACCGTGAGCGCCGCCCCGGTTCGTGGCGTACGGCGGAGACGTGCGACCTCGTGCCGGTACTGGCGGAGGACGGGCCTCCGGTCCTGATCGACTGTCTGTCGCTGTGGCTGACGGACGCGATGGACAAGGCGGGTGCCTGGGACGACGAGCGGTGGGCCGCCGAGGGCGAGCGGGTGCTGCGCGAGCGGGTCGGCGAACTCCTCGCGGCGGTACGTGCGACGCCCCGTACGGTCGTGACGGTGACGAACGAGGTGGGCTCCGGGGTGGTCCCGGCCACCGCCTCCGGGCGGCGTTTCCGGGACGAACTGGGCCGGCTGAACTCCGCGTTCGCCGCCGAGTGCGAGCACGTGCTGCTGGTGGTCGCGGGCCAGGCCCTCGTGCTGCGCGGCTGACCCGCGAACAGGCCGGTACCGCACGGCCGGACCGCGTCCGGTGCCGGTACTGTTCGGCGAATGAGCAGGCTGAATCTCGACGACTTCTCCGATCTGATCGAGCGCCCCGACAGCGGCACGCGGCGTGACGCCGAGGAACGCCGGGAGCGGCTGGCCGTGCCGCCGGGGGCGCTCGGCCGTCTCGACGAGCTGGGCGAGTGGCTCGCCGCCGCGCAGGCGTCCGTACCGGTCAAGGCGGTCGAGCAGCCGCGCGTGCTGCTCTTCGCCGGTGACCACGGTGTCGCAGAACTGGGCGTGTCCGCCCGGGAGCCCGGCAGTGCCCACCGGCTGGTGCGGGACGTGCTGGAAGGCACGAGCACGGTGGCGGTGCTGGCCCGCAGGCTGGGCGTACCGGTGCGGATCGTCGACGCCGGTCTGGACTGCGACCCGGCGCTGCTGCCCGAGGAGGTGACGCGGCACCGGGTGCGGCGCGGCAGCGGCCGTATCGACATCGAGGACGCGCTCACCGCCGACGAGGTGGAGCAGGCCGTGCGCCTCGGCATGGCGATCGCCGACGCGGAGGCCGACTCGGGGACCGACCTCGTCGTGCTCGGCGATCTGAGCGTCGGAGGTACGACTGCGGCGGCGACGCTGATCGCGGCCCTGTGCGGCACGGACGCCTCGGTGGTGACCGGGCGCGGCGGTGCCGGGATCGACGACCTGACCTGGATGCGCAAGTGCGCGGCGGTCAGGGATGCGCTGCGGCGGGCCAGGCCGGTGCTGGGCGACCAGTTGGAGCTGCTGGCGACGGTGGGCGGCGCGGATCTGGCGGCGACGACCGGGTTCCTGCTGCAGAGCGCGGTGCGCCGGATGCCGGTGATCCTGGACGGCGTGGTGTCGGCGGCGTGCGCGATGGTCGCGCAGCGGGCGGCGTTCCGGGCGCCGGACTGGTGGCTCGCGGGGCAGGTGAGCGGTGAGCCGGCGCAGGCCAAGGCGCTGGACCGGATGGCGCTCCACCCGCTGCTCGACCACGGTGTGACCGTCGGCGAGGGGGCGGGCGCGCTGCTGGCGCTGCCGATGGTGCAGGCGGCGGCCGCGCTGGCGGCGGAGCTCCCGGAGCGGCCCGACCCGGCGGACACGGAGGCGCAGGAGGCGCAGGAGCCGGGAGCGGCGGGGCCGGCCGGGTCCCCGGAGGCGTGACGCTCAGCGGCCGGGCACGGCGGTGACACGGGGCGGCGGCGCGTGGCGCATGGCGTTCGCCGCCGTCCCGCCGACCGCGCTGCCGCACCCGGTGCGGAGCCGGCCGCGGCCGACGACGGGGCCGGTCGTCACCGCGATGCCCGACCCGCCCCAAGGGCGGAGATCGGTCTCGCGGGCAGGAAGATTCGGCCTTGACCACGGCGGCGATGGTGGCCCGCACGCGGTGGTGGAGGTCCGGGGACGGTGCCTCGGTCACGGCTCCCGGGACGGCATCCGCGCCGCGGTCACGGGTCGCGGGGCGGCACCCGGTCCGGCGTCCCGCCGATCAGGTTCTGAAACGCCCGGCGCGGACCCGCCCAGCGCCGGTCGTGGCGGATGGAACGCAGGCGCGCCCGCGCCCGGGCCTTCGGGCGGCGGCGGTAGAACCTGCGGGCCCAGTACGACTCGGGGCGTGCCAGGCGCAGCGCACCGACGAGTGCCAGCGCCGGCACGAGAACCCCGAGCAGGCCCATCCTCACCTTGCCCTTGAGGAGGGCGATCAGGGCGAAGAGCAGATTGCCGACGACCGTGAGGATCACCGCGGCGCGGTTCTGGCGTTCGTCCGGGGTCAGTTCGTCGACGCCGAGCGGGGAGGAACCGCTGAGGACCAGCATCGCGAGGGCGGTCGCCAGCACGACGACCTCGACGCTCTGGCGGCCCTGCTCGGTCCAGTAGACGTCGTCCAGATGGACGATCAGGGCGAACTCGTCGAGCACCAGCCCCGCCCCCATCCCGAAGACGACCGCGAACACGGCGGCCGCGACGCCCTGCCGGCCGCTTCCGACGGCGCCGAAACCGCCGATCACGGTCAGGATGACGCCGGGCACCACATGGTGGATGTGCATCCCACCGGGGGTGACGTTCTTGAAAGGCCCCCGTCCGGCCCTGATCAGCCTGGTGACCGTACGGGTGAGCAGGAACGTGAGTACGAACGAGGCCAGCGCGAGCAGCATCGGGAGCTTTCCCGGCTCCAGGATGTTGCGGTAGAACCAGTGACCCATGCCACCCACTTCCGCTTGGTCCGCTTTGCCCGCATTACGCGTCATGCGCAATCTACCGGCGCGTGGCACGGGCTACCCTCGCGCGGTGACCCCTCCGACCGCTCCCCGGGCCATCGCGCACGGCATACGTTTCGCCTTCGGCACCCTCACGGTGCTCCCCGTCCGCGTCACCCGCTGGGATCGCGGAGCCGCTCGCGCCGGGATGCTCTGCGCGCCGCTCGCCGGGCTCGCCGTCGGCCTGTGCGCGGCCGCGGCGGGCGGGCTGCTGACCCTGCTGGGAGCCGGCCCGCTGCTCGCCGCCACGGTCACCGCGGCGGTACCGGCCGTCCTCACCCGGGGCCTGCACCTGGACGGGCTCGCCGACACGGCCGACGGCCTCGGCAGCGGCAGGCCCGCCGAGGACGCGCTGCGCATCATGAAGCAGTCCGACATCGGCCCGTTCGGCGTCATCACCCTGCTGTTCGTCCTCGTGGCGCAGGTCGCGGCACTGGCGGAGCTGTACGGGCAGAGCTGGGCGCTCGGCGCGACGGCCGCGGCCCTCAGCGGCGTCACCGCCCGGCTCGCGCTCACCCTCGCCTGCCGCCCGGGCGTCCCGCCCGCCCGCCCCGAGGGCCTCGGCGCGGCGGTGGCCGGGGCCGTCCCCGTACCCGCCGCGCTCGCGGTGACCGCCCTGGCCGTCGGCTGGGCGGCGGCCTCGGGAGCGCTCTTCGGCCCGTACGCCTCCCTGCACCACGCTCTCGCGGCGGCGACCGGCCTGCTGGCCGCCCAACTCCTGCTGCGCCACTGCCTGCGGCGGTTCCAGGGGGTGACGGGCGACGTGTTCGGGGCGCTCGCCGAGACGGCGGGAACGGTGGCGCTGGTGGCGCTGGCGCTGGGCTGACGATCCCGTTCCGTGATCTTCCGGCAGGCAACCACGACGCACACCGGATGGTCCCGGTGTCGGGCTCGTGGGGCTCGCCGTGCGAGTGGACTGCGAACAGCCGCACGCCGCGCGGGTCTTCGCCCGCGAACCCATCGGCAATCCGGCGTACGCGCCCGAAGCAGAGTCCGACGACATGGCTGGCGACCGGTGCGAGCAGGCATGGTTCCTGGCACCGGACCGGTGGACCGAAGAGGCCGCGGGTGACCTGATCTGGTCCGCCAACACGGGCGAGGAGGACTGGGCACACCCGGAGGCGTCGCTCACCTGCTACGTCCTCTCCCGTTGACGCCCACCGGTGCGAGCCGTGCGCCGGCGGACCACCGCCGCCGTGATGCGCACGGGCGACCGCGCGTAGGCTCTTCTCCCGTGTGAGGTGCCGATCCGCCTCGCTGGACCTTCAGAACTCAACGGAAGCGAGATTTCACCACCGTGACTGCTCTCACTCTCAGCACTGCAGGCGCTGCGACGCTGCGCGCCGACGCCCTCGTCGTCGGTGTGGCGAAGGGCGCCAAGGGCCCGGTCGTCTCGCCGGGCGCCGAGGCCGTGGACAAGGCGTTCGACGGCAAGCTCGCCTCCGTTCTGGAGACCCTCGGCGCCGGCGGTGGCGAGGGCGAGATCACCAAGCTCCCCGCACCCTCCGGCATCAAGGCCGCGGTCGTGCTCGCGGTCGGGCTCGGCGCCGCTCCCGAGGACGACGACGCGTACGGCACCGAGGCGCTGCGCCGTGCGGCCGGGGCCGCTGCGCGTGCGCTGGCCGGCTCCAAGAAGGCCGCCTTCGCGCTGCCCATGGAGTCCGTGGAGGACGCGGAGGCCATCGCCGAGGGCGCGCTGCTCGGCGCGTACGCCTTCACCGCGTACCAGGAGAACGGCAACGGCGGGAAGAAGCCACTCGCCGAGGTCGCCCTGCTGGGGGCCAAGCCCCGGGACAAGGCGTTCAAGGCCGCCGCGGAGCGCGCCGTCGCTCTCGTCGAGGAGATCAACCGCGCGCGCGACCTCGTCAACACCCCGCCGAACGACCTCACCCCCGAGGCTTTCGCCGCCGTGGCCACCGCCGCCGGCAAGGAGCACGGCGTCAAGGTCCAGGTGCTCGACGAGAAGGCGCTCGCCAAGGGCGGCTTCGGCGGCATCCTCGGCGTCGGCCAGGGCTCGCAGAACCCGCCGCGCCTGGTCAAGCTCTCCTACACCCACTCCAAGGGCGCCAAGACGCTCGCGCTGGTCGGCAAGGGCATCACCTACGACTCGGGCGGCATCTCCCTGAAGCCGGCCGGCCACAACGAGACGATGAAGTGCGACATGAGCGGCGCGGCCGCCGTGTTCGCCGCCGTCGTCGCCGCCGCGCGGCTGGGCCTCGAGGTCAACGTCACCGGCTGGCTGGCGCTCGCCGAGAACATGCCGTCCGGCACGGCCACCCGACCGGGTGACGTCCTGCGCATGTACAGCGGCAAGACGGTCGAGGTGCTCAACACCGACGCCGAGGGCCGCCTGGTACTCGCGGACGCGCTGACGAAGGCGTCGGAGGAGAACCCGGACGCGATCGTGGACGTCGCGACGCTGACCGGCGCGATGGTGCTGGCGCTGGGCAACCGTACGTTCGGCATCATGGCGAACGACGACGCCTTCCGTACCGCGATCCACGAGATCGCCGACGAGGTCGGCGAGGCATCCTGGCCCATGCCGCTCCCCGCCGACCTGCGCAAGGGCATGGACTCCCCGACCGCCGACATCGCGAACATGGGTGAGCGGATGGGCGGCGGCCTGGTGGCCGGCCTGTTCCTGAAGGAGTTCGTCGGCGAGGGCATCACCTGGGCGCACCTGGACATCGCGGGTCCCGCGTTCCACGAGGGTGCGCCGTACGGCTACACGCCGAAGGGCGGCACGGGTGCGTCGGTCCGCACGCTGGTGAAGCTGGCGGAGCGGACGGCCGCGGGCGACCTGGGCTGACGCCTGCGGCGGGCTGTTTCCCCACCCCGTCCCCTTCCCGAACCGGGGCAAGCCCCGGGCCCCCGGGTACCGCGTCCGACGGTGCTCGGTACTCCGCCCGGCCGAGGGCGTGGCACCCGTCCGCTCTCGGCACCCGGTCACCGCCCTCCGGGCAGTGCTCGGGGCAGCGCCCTCGGCGCGGCGCCGGGCACCGAGCCCCGTCTCCGCCTTCCGGGCGGTACGCGTGGCACGGCCCGGCCGGAGTGTGACACCGGCCCACCCTGCGGACCGGGACCCACCCACGGCCTCCGGGCAGTGCTCGGGGCACCGGCCTCGGCGCGGCGCCGGGCATTGTCCCGCCCCGGTACCGGGTAGCGCTCGGCCGGGCGGTACGCGGGGCCACGCCCGGCCGAGCGCTACAGCCCCGGGCCCGGGGCTCCGGCGTCCGTCACCGGGGTGACCCGCGGGCTCGGCGGCGCGGGGCTCGGTCTCCTTCTACGACCTGGCGGCCGCGGGAGAGAGGTAGCGCCGGGCCGGGCCGGCATCGACGCTGGGGCGGAGCAGCCCGGCGGACGCCTCTACGGGCCGACGGGCTTCGCTACGCGAGACCGGCCACGCCGAGGTGCCCCCACGCCCGCCAGGGCGTCGGGATCGAGGCGCGGGCCGGCCCCGCCGGGGGCGCGGCCGGGTCGGGGCGGGGGCCGGGGCTTCGTCCCGGTCCGGGAAGGGACGGGGCGGGGAAACGGCTCCGCGCAGCGGCCCCGTACCCCCCGGTAACCGCGAAACGCGCTCAAGCTCACCATCTCAAGCTACGGCCCCGCGTCCCGCCTCCCGTCAACAAGTGCGAAGATGGGTTCCCGGCAGGACAGGGCCCCCACCACAGGGCCGAAGAATCAGCGGCCGAACACCAGCCGACCGGCCGGTCATCTCCCGAGACGGGGGCCCGGCGAACGGCGCACATGCATGGAGGACGTGACGTGGCGAACGACGCCAGCACCGTTTTCGACCTAGTGATCCTCGGCGGTGGTAGCGGCGGTTACGCTGCGGCGCTGCGCGGAGCTCAGCTGGGCCTGGACGTCGCACTGATCGAGAAGAACAAGCTGGGCGGCACCTGCCTGCACAACGGTTGCATCCCCACGAAGGCTCTGCTGCACGCCGGCGAGATCGCGGACCAGGCTCGTGAGGCCGACCAGTTCGGTGTCAAGACTTCCTTCGAGGGCATCGACATCGCGGGCGTTCACAAGTACAAGGACGAGGTCGTCTCCGGCCTCTACAAGGGGCTGCAGGGTCTGGTCGCCTCCCGCAAGGTGACCTATATCGAGGGTGAGGGCCGGCTGTCCTCCCCGACCTCCGTCGACGTGAACGGCCGCCGCGTGCAGGGCCGCCACGTCCTCCTGGCGACCGGTTCCGTGCCGAAGTCCCTGCCGGGCCTGGACATCGACGGCAACCGCATCATCTCCTCGGACCACGCGCTGGTCCTGGACCGCGTTCCGAAGTCCGCGATCATCCTGGGCGGCGGCGTCATCGGCGTCGAGTTCGCCTCCGCGTGGAAGTCCTTCGGCACCGACGTCACCATCGTCGAGGGCCTCAAGCACCTGGTCCCGGTCGAGGACGAGAACAGCTCGAAGCTGCTGGAGCGCGCGTTCCGCAAGCGCGGCATCAAGTTCAACCTGGGCACCTTCTTCGAGAAGGCGGAGTACACCCAGGACGGCGTGCGGGTCACGCTCGCCGACGGCAAGACCTTCGAGGCCGAGGTCCTCCTGGTCGCCATCGGCCGCGGTCCCGTCTCCCAGGGCCTCGGCTACGAGGAGCAGGGCGTCGCGATGGACCGCGGCTACGTCGTGGTCGATGAGTACATGCAGACCAACGTGCCCACCGTGTCCGCCGTCGGTGACCTGGTCCCGACCCTCCAGCTCGCGCACGTCGGCTTCGCCGAGGGCATCCTGGTGGCGGAGCGGCTGGCCGGTCTGAAGACCGTCCCGATCGACTACGACGGTGTGCCGAAGGTGACGTACTGCCACCCCGAGGTCGCCTCCGTCGGTATCACCGAGGCCAAGGCCAAGGAGATCTACGGTGCGGACAAGGTCGTCGCCCTGAAGTACAACCTCGCGGGCAACGGCAAGAGCAAGATCCTGAAGACCGCGGGCGAGATCAAGCTCGTCCAGGTCAAGGACGGCGCCGTGGTCGGCGTCCACATGGTCGGTGACCGTATGGGCGAGCAGGTCGGTGAAGCTCAGCTGATCTACAACTGGGAGGCTCTGCCGGCCGAGGTCGCGCAGCTCATCCACGCGCACCCGACGCAGAACGAAGCGCTCGGCGAGGCCCACCTGGCCCTGGCCGGCAAGCCGCTGCACTCCCACGACTGATCAGTCACGGGCGCGACAGACCACTTCCGCACATCGTTAAGGAGCAACTGAAACCATGGCGGTTTCCGTAACCCTTCCGGCGCTCGGTGAGAGCGTCACCGAGGGCACTGTCACCCGCTGGCTGAAGGCCGAGGGAGAGCGCGTCGAGGCTGACGAGCCGCTGCTCGAGGTGTCGACCGACAAGGTCGACACCGAGATCCCCGCCCCTGCCTCCGGCGTGCTGGCGTCCATCAAGGTCGCCGAGGACGAGACCGTAGAGGTCGGCGCCGAGCTGGCCGTCATCGACGACGGCTCCGGCGCCCCGGCCGAGGCTCCGGCCCCGGCCGCCGCCGAGGCCCCCGCCGCCCCGGCCCAGGACGCGACAAACTCACGGCAGAGCAACTGGGCGCGCTGCGGAAGGTGGGCATGGAGTGGGCCTGACGGAGGTAGCCGCTGGGCCCGGCAGGC